>JAZUMQ010000038.1:0-17704 GCA_045603745.1 Eubacteriales bacterium
ACCACTACCATTATACTTGGAGGTCTAATTGATTTCAAGCCCTCTTGTTAGTTTCGGCTTGCATAAAGCTCGCCGAGTCTGTTTTTACTAAAGCGGTTTACCGCTCCCCCGGTAGAACCGGGGGTTTATTTCGACTACCAATCAAAACAATAACGCGGAAGAAGTTCTCTTCCGCGTTATTGTATATTTTATCGGGAAATTTCTTCGAGATAGATCATCAATTCCTCAAATCCACCGTGATGCCAACGATTGACGTCGTCATTCTCTTTATTGATCAGATCATCGGTTAAAAGAAACGTTTTCATTCCCAATTCTTCAGCAACCATATCGTCTCCAACATCGTTACCAACCATTAAAACATCTTCCGGATTCAGATTCAAATGGTCAAGAATTTCTTGATAATATTGGAGGTTTGGCTTGCAATAAGTAGAATTCTCATATACAGTATAATAAGCGAAATCGTCAGGATTCAATCCTGCCCAACGAATCCGACTTTCCGTAGCAATGGAGGGGAAAATGGGGTTCGTGGCAAGAACCGGAATCAATCCGAGATCCTTCACCAATTCCACTGTTTTTGCAGCATTGGGGTTAAAGCCGCAATCGGTTTGAACCTGCTGAAATTCGTTGGCATAATAGTCTTCCAACGTTTTCTCGTGACTCAAAACTTCTTTTCCGCAAACGGTAGGAAACACCTGCCAAAAACGTGCTTCATTCGTGCAAGAACCATCGTTTTTTATCATGGCTTCGGTCCCTGCCCAAATTCCTTTCACTAATTGTTTGGGATCAAAACCGAAGGGTGCCATTTTCTTGCAAAGACGACCGAAATAACTTTGAACAAAAGCATCTTGATCCATAGGGAGCAGGGTTCCGTCCAGATCAAAAAAGACAGATTTCAGAGACATTTGAAAAATCCTTTCATTGGGGTTGATTATAAAATAAAAAATGGGTAGATACTGAAAACAGACCGCACCGGATACATATCAAAAAAGGCGGTTTTATCTATGAAAAAAATTTTACTCATTCCGGTAGCGGCAGTAATTATATTGTTGGGAGCATTTTTATTTTCGGATTTATCGGCGGCAAAAGAAGAAGCCGCGGCAATGGAAAAAATTCTTCGTTTACACGTTCGGGCAGCCGATGACAGCGCCGAAGAGCAAGCGCTGAAACTTCAAGTTCGGAACGCAATTTTAACCTGCACCGAAAGGATTTTAGCCAATTGCTCCGACAAAAACGAGGCAAAAAAACGAATCCAATCAAATCTTCAAACTTTGGAGCAAGCCGGTCAATCAGTGGTATATGAAGAGGGAAAAGAGCATATCGTTTCCGTATCTTTGGAGAGAGAAATCTTTGAATATCGGGAATACGATGGATTTTTTCTTCCGGAAGGAGAATACGATTCACTGATCGTCAACATCGGTTCAGGGGAAGGACAAAACTGGTGGTGCGTGGTCTTCCCTGCCGCCTGTTATATGGGAGCGGCGGAAATTGAAACCGATAAAACGGTAATGCCTCAATGTTTTCAGCTGGCAAAGACCCGAGCAGAAAACGTAACGGTGAAATTTTGGCTTTGGGAAAAGATCAAAGAAATTTTCTCTTAAAAAGTATAACTTTCATAGGAAAATTCTCCCGGCTTGGAGTCTGCAACTTCCATTAAAATCTCGTAAAAATGTGCAGCAGATTCAAATGCTTCGATCACGTCGGGAACAAAATCCCGTGTTTGTAAAATCTCATTATCATACCGTTTTGTAACGAGATAAAAATTTTTATACGTGTACCATTCCTCTAAGCCTTTGGGCGCACCTTCCTTGGGCTTTTTGTAACACTCTCCACAGACCGAAAGTCCACCATCGGAAGCTTCTTTCAACGCTTTTTTAAAGTCACTGGGACAATCGGAAATATAATCCCGAAATTTCCGCATAAAAGCAGGAGACATATCAAGAAAAGCCAAACCGTATTGAAAATGGTCGGGCATAACTTCAAAGAAGAGCAGGGGTATATCCCACCGATCCAAAGCGGGTTTATAAGAAATCCAAACGTTGTTGCGGTAGAGCGATTTATCATGGGTAAAGCGGGTATCTCTCCGCGCCCGAGATACGCAACGACGGGGTTCGATGAGAATACGGTCGTCGATTTTCCGGGCAGTCTGTCCCAGTTCATAGGTCAGCTCTCCAAACGGATCTTTGACGAGACGCTTGTATTCGGTTTTATGGGCTTCGTACCAGGGTTTACTGTTACGTTCCCGCAACTCTACCATGAAAGATTGCATATCGGCAGGGATTCCTTGAAACATGGGACACACTCCTTAAAAAGATGGTAACAGTATAGCATATTTCCTGAAAAAAGTCAAGAAAAAATGGCACGACGTGCCATTTTTTCCTATCATTATACAATTTTCATTCAGGTTTACGTTCGACTACATTATCGAGAGTTTTGACGATGCAATCCCCGGGAAAAACACCGCGAAGGGCGTTGTTGGGATACACGGAAGTACGTTTTCCCAATACCGTACCGGGATTCAGAACGCAAGCACAACCGACGTCTGCCCCATCTGCCAAAAACGCACCGACCTTCCGCAAACCCGTGGGATAATCAACCTCTCCGTGAACCACTACCGGTTTTCCGTCAGATTTCAAATTAGAGCAAATTGATGCCGCTCCAAGATGAGAACGATTTCCAAGAACAGAATCTCCTACATAATTATAATGAGGGGCTTGCACGTGTTCAAGCAAAACGCAATTTTTGAATTCGGACGAATTTCCCAAAACGCAATCGGGACCGGTAATAACGTTCCCTCGAAGATATGCACCGGGGCGCACTTGCGTTCCCGAACCGAGAATTGCCGGGGGTTCGATGGTCGCAGTAGGGCTGATGGAAACGTTTTTTCCCACGAAAACCCCTTCGGAAATCTCCGTAAAATCGGTAAGCCCTTGATTAATCAGATTCCGGATATAATCCTTGATCTTTGGGAGAATTTCCCAAGGATACTCGCTGGATTCAAACAGATCCACCAAATAAGACGTTTGACAATCATAAAGCTCTTTCGTCTTTACAAACTTATTCAACGCAATACCCTCTTTCCCGGATCACATCAATAATTCGCTGCGCGTATTCTTCGCATTTAACCTCGTTTTCGCTTTCAATCATAACGCGAATGAGAGGTTCGGTTCCGCTTTCCCGAAGAAGAACTCGGCCTTTCCCATCAATATCCTTTTCTACGGCATTACGAACCTCTTGTACTTGAGAGTCGCCCATAACGGCAGCCTTATCTTTTACTCGAACGTTTTTCGTTAACTGAGGATACAGTTTCAAGGGCTCTACCAGTTTGGAAAGAGGCATTTTGGAACTGCAAATTTCTTCCGCCAACATGATTGCCGTCAAAATACCGTCGCCGGTGGTAGCATATTTCCGAAGAATAATATGTCCGGAACTCTCTCCGCCTAAAGCATAATCATTCTTCTGCATACATTCATAAACGAAACGGTCGCCCACAGTGGTTTGAACATTCTTGATTCCAAGTTTATCAAGAGCCGAAACCAATCCACTGTTGGACATGATCGTTGAGACCACTGTATCGTTCTTCAACATACCACGGTCATGCAAGCGTTTTCCTAAAATATACATAATTCCGTCCCCGTCGACAACGTTTCCGTTTTCATCAACGGCAAGGCAACGGTCGGCATCGCCATCAAAAGCAAAGCCAACGTCCAAATGCTGCTCTTTGACGAGACGACAAAGGTTTTCGATATGGGTCGAACCGCAATTTTCGTTGATATTAAGTCCATCAGGTTCTGCACCAATTATCACAGTCTGCGCACCCAAAGCGCCAAAGACGGCGCCGGCAACCGACCAGGAAGAACCGTTTGCACAGTCAAGACCGATCCGAAGTTTGCGATAAGAATAGGAAGCCAAAGAAATCAAATATGCGATATACCGATTTCTACCGGCAACGTAATCTACAATACAACCGAGACGTTCACCGGTAGCAAAGGGTAAATCGTCTCCGGAAATACCAAGGGGAGACAGATCATCGTCCAGATAAGATTCAATCAGTGCGGTGGTGGAATCGTCCAACTTTTCACCGTATCGATTCAAAACCTTGATTCCATTATCGGTAAATGGGTTGTGAGATGCCGTAATCATGATCCCGCAATCAAATTCATCTTGTGCCGTGACGTAAGATACGCTGGGCGTGGTGGTCACGTGGAGCATATAAGCATCGGCACCGGAAGCAGTAATCCCGGCGACAATGGAATATTCCAGATTATAGCTGGAACGACGGGTATCTTTCCCTACGACGATACGGGGTTTGTATCCCGGTTTTTTGCAGCCGGAAAGTTCGGAAGAATAATACCAACCCAAGAAACGTCCGATTTTGTATGCTTGGACGGAAGTCAAGTTTACGTTTACTTCCCCGCGGAATCCGTCGGTTCCGAAATATTTGTTTTTACGGGGAAGGTCTACCGGCGTCCGATCTACCGTAACACTATCTTTCAATAATTCATCGGCAGTAATATTAAAGACAGAACAAAGAAGCAGAATCTTATCAATTTGCGGCAGAGCTTGATCAATTTCCCATTTAGAAACCGATTGTCTGGAAACCGAAATCTTTTCCGCTAATTGCTCTTGAGAAAGATTCGCTGTCGTGCGAAGGTGAAACAATTTTTCGCCAAGGGTCATAAGATCACACACCTTTCATATTCTATAATATTATTATACCTCAAAAGGAATTCTTTTTCTATCAACTCAGATTGGAAGTTTTTAGCAACTACAGGTTGCGAACAAAAGGAAAATAAAACCACCTCTCTATAGAAAGGCGGTTTTTTCTTGTTAAATTACTTGGAAAGACGAGCTTCAAAAGCGTCCAGCTGATTCCACAGTTCCTTAGGCATACGATTGCCGATAGAGTCGATCTTGTTGTAGAATTCACGCAGGCCCTTGGCATCTTCCAACCACAGGTCGTTATCTACGGACAGAAGCCCCTTGACGGTATCAAGGTCAATATCGAGACCTTCGATATTGATGTCTTCTGCCTTGGGCATATAACCGATGGGAGTTTCTACTGCATCAACAGTACCGTCGCAACGAGCGAGGATCCACATCAGGACACGCATATTGTCGCCAAATCCGGGCCAAATGAAGTGACCTTCGTCATCGGTGCGGAACCAGTTAACGTTGAAGATCTTGGGAGCCTTGGGAATCTTGGTACCCATATTCAGCCAGTGAGCAAAGTAATCGCCCATGTTGTAGCCACAGAAGGGCAACATAGCCATAGGATCGCGACGAACGACACCGACGGCACCGGCAGCAGCAGCGGTGGTTTCGGAAGCCATAGCAGAACCGACAAAGACACCGTGATTCCAGTCAAAGGACTGATAAACCAGAGGAGCGGTCTTAGCACGACGGCCACCGAAGACGATCGCATCGATGGGAACACCGGCAGGGTTGTTAAATTCCTTGGAAACGCAGGGGCAGTTTTCTGCCAGGGCAGTAAAGCGGGAGTTGGGGTGAGCACCCTTTTCAGTAGCGGTTTCGCCATTCCAGGGGTTCCCCTTCCAATCGAGGGCATTCTTGGGAGGATTCTTATCGAGACCTTCCCACCAAACGGTATTGGTATCCTTGTTCAAAACCACGTTGGTGAAGATGGTATCACGCATCGTGGTCTGCAAAGCGTTGGGGTTGGATTTTACGTTGGTACCGGGAGCAACACCGAAAAATCCGTTTTCGGGGTTGACTGCCCACAGACGTCCGTCAGGACCGACGCGGAGCCAAGCAATATCGTCACCGACACACCAGACTTTGTAACCCTTTTCGCGATACAACGCGGGAGGAATGAGCATTGCCAAGTTGGTCTTACCGCAAGCGGAGGGGAATGCAGCGGAGATATAGCGGATTTCGCCCTGAGGATTTTCGATACCCAAAATCAGCATATGTTCCGCAAGCCAGCCTTCGTTGTGAGCAAGGTAAGAAGCGATACGCAGAGCAAAGCACTTCTTTCCGAGAAGAACGTTTCCGCCGTAACCGGAGTTAACGGACATGATGGTATTGTCTTCGGGGAAATGGACGATATAACGATTTTCTTCGTCAATATCCTTACGAGCGTGAAGACCCTTAATAAAGTCGGGAGAATCACCGAGAGCATCGATAACTTCTTTCCCGGCACGGGTCATGATGAGCATATTCAGAACGACGTAGATAGAGTCGGTCAGTTCAATACCGATTTTTGCGAAGGGAGAACCGACAACGGACATGGAATAAGGAATGACGTACATGGTTCTGCCCTTGTAAGAATCCTTGTACAGGGCGTTGAGCTTCGCGTACATTTCCTGAGGATCACACCAGTTGTTGGTTGCACCGGCATCTTCCTTCTTGGAAGTGCAGATAAAGGTACGGTTTTCTACACGGGCAACGTCGTTAACGGCGGTACGGTGCAGATAGCAGTTGGGGAGTTTTTCCTGATCCAGCTTCGTCAATTCGCCGGTAGAACAAGCTTCGGCACGGAGAGCCTCGGTCTGTTCCTTGCTGCCGTCGATCCAGACAACGTTGTCGGGATTGACAAGAGCCTTCACTTCGTCGATCCATTGAAGGACCGCTTTGTTGTTGGTCATAAAAGTCACCTTTCTCTTTCTCTTCGCGATCTAAAAGATCTGCGCAAGATCGTAATTTTACAATATTCTTAAGCAGTATAGCATATTTTTCCCAATTTTTCAAGAGATATAAAGAAAATTTACAAAATATTTCCGAATTTTCACACAAAAAACACATGATTGGGTTATAATAAAGGAAAAACCATCGGAAAAATCCTTTGGAGGGTAGTAAAATGCAAACAAAAATCAATGAACTTACCGAGCGACTAAACTATTATTCTCGAAAATATTACGTAGAAGACGCCCCTGTTGTCAGCGACTATGAATACGATATGCTCTTGCGGGAATTGAAAGAACTGGAAGAACAGTATCCCCAGTTCCGCCGTTCCGATTCGCCTACCGTTCGCGTAGGTGGTGCAGTGCTGGAACAATTTCAGTCGGTTCGCCACGAGGTTCCTATGGAAAGTTTGCAGGACGCCTTTTCCGAAGAAGAGATTCGAGAATTTGACAAACGGATTAAAGAACAATTCCCCGAAGCAAAATACGTGGTGGAATTAAAAATCGACGGACTTTCGGTGGAAGCGGAATATCTTGACGGAAAATTCCTTCGGGGAGCAACCCGAGGCGACGGAATCACAGGAGAAGATATTACGGAGAATCTGAAAACGGTAAAAGCCCTCCCCCTCTCTATAAAAAGTGCACCCCAACGGTTGATCGTTCGAGGGGAAGTATATATGCCGAAAAAATCCTTTGCGGATCTGAATCTGCGTCGGGAAGAGAACGGAGAAGCTTTGTTTGCAAATCCCCGGAACGCGGCGGCGGGATCTTTGCGACAGTTAGACAGTAAAGTAACGGCGACACGGAATCTGAGTTTGTTTATTTTTAATCTTCAACTGTGTGAAGGTCGAGAATTTTCTTCCCATAAAGAGACATTGGAAGCTTTGAAAGAATATGGTTTTCCGGTCAGTCCGAAGCATAAGATTTTTGACAATATCGACGATGCTTGGGCGGAAGTACAGGCATTGGGAGAAATGCGGTCTTCCCTTCCCTTTGACATTGATGGAGCGGTTATCAAAGTAGACGATCTTTCCATGCGCTTGGAAATCGGCTCGACCTCGAAATTCCCCAAATGGGCGATTGCTTTTAAATATCCCCCGGAAGAAAAGGAAACGATTCTGCGGGAAATTCGCATCAATGTGGGAAGAACCGGGGTTTTGACTCCTTTAGCGATCTTTGACCCGGTGTTGCTTGCCGGTTCCACGGTGGAAAAGGCAACATTGCACAACAAAGACATGATAGCCGAAAAAGACGTCCGCGTCGGTGACACAATCATCGTACACAAGGCAGGTGACATTATCCCGGAAATCGTACGTTCCGTCCCGGAAAAACGTCCGGAAAACACCGTTGAATTTCAGATGCCGGAAGTGTGTCCGGTCTGCGGAAGCGGGCTTGTGACAGAAGGACCGGTAACCCGATGTGATAATAGCGAATGTCCGGCGCAATTAACAAAAAACATCATTCACTTCGTTTCGAGAGACGCCATGGATATTGACGGAATGGGTACGTCCATCGTTGAAATATTTGTAGAAAAAGGTTTGATCTCCTCTGCGGCGGATCTGTATCGCTTGGATCGGAACGTGATTGCTCAAATGGAACGGTTCGGAGAAAAGTCCGCGGATAATTTGCTCCGTTCGGTAGAAGAAAGCAGACATCGAGGGTTGGATCGCCTCATTTATGCCTTGGGAATCCGTCAAGTGGGGCAAAAAGCCGGTAAAGTTCTGGCGAAAAAATTCCGCACTCTGGACAATCTTGCCAAGGCAACGGAAGAAGAACTGTGCGTTACCGAAGACGTAGGCCCTGTGACGGCTCGATATATTCGGGAATATTTTAACAACCCGAAAAACCTGCAGTATATTGAACATTTACGACAAGCGGGGTTAAATTTTGAAGACGAAACCGAAGAAGCCGGATCAAAACTGGAAGGGTTAACCTTTGTTTTGACCGGAACACTCCCGACGTATAAGAGAGATGAGGCGGCGGCGCTGATCGAAAAAGAAGGGGGAAAAGTCTCCGGTTCGGTATCAAAAAAGACCAGTTACGTGGTTGCCGGAGAAGAAGCCGGATCAAAACTAACGAAAGCGCAAAGTCTGGGGATTCCCGTTATCGACGAGGCGAAATTGAAGGAAATGTTGGGAATTGAATGATATATCACAAAATGTTCACAATTTTATCTATATTTTTTCAGAATAAACCGTTATAATAATATGTTGGAATGTAATAATCACTTTTATATAGGAAAGGACATACTTACAATGAAAAAAGTAATCGTTGAAACCTCTGCAAGACATATCCACGTTTCTGCCGCCGATTTGGCTGTTCTATTCGGCGCAGACCATAAGCTCACCAATAAAAAAGATCTTTCTCAACCCGGGCAGTTTGCCTGTGAAGAAAAAGTTATCGTCCGTGGCCCCAAGGGTGAACTGAAAATGTCCATTCTCGGCCCTGAACGCAAAGAAACGCAAGTAGAAGTTTCTTTCACCGATGCCCGCACCCTCGGTGTGGTGGCTCCCATTCGTGAATCGGGTGACATTGCCGGTTCTGCCGCTTGTACCGTCGTCGGTCCTTGCGGCGAAGTGGAACTGAAAGAAGGCGTTATCGTTGCAAAACGTCATATCCACCTCACCCCTGAAGTTGCAGAAGAATTCGGCGTTCAGGACAAGCAGATCGTTTCCGTCAAAGTGGAGACCGACGGGCGCTCTCTGACCTTTGGCGACGTAATCTGCCGCGTTAACCCCACCTATGCCCCCGCTATGCACATCGACACCGATGAAGCCAACGCCGCCGCAATGAAGGGCGTTGTTGAAGGGGAAATCATTCTTTAATTTTCAGAAAGGCTGAAACAATGTTCGTATACGCCGACAATGCAGCAACCACACGTATTGATCCTGAAGTTGTTAAGGCAATGATGCCTGCCTTTGGGGAATTATACGGAAACCCCAGTACCATCTATTCAAAAGGAAGAGAAGCAAAAGAGGCGTTGGATCACGCCCGGGAGCAGGTAGCAAGGGCGATCAACTGCAAACCAAATGAGATCTATTTCACTTCCTGCGGAACGGAGTCCGATAACTGGGCAATCCGGGGAATCGCAACGCGTTACGCGGCGAAAAAAGGCAAGCATATCATTACCACAAACATCGAACACCACGCCGTTTTTGAATGTTTGAAGGCGCTGGAAAAAGAAGGGTTTGAGGTAACCTATCTGCCGGTTGACGAAGAAGGGTTTATTACTGCAAAACAGGTTGAATCCGCTCTTCGCCCGGATACGGTATTGATCACGGTCATGACCGCAAACAACGAAATCGGCTCTATTCAACCCATCGAAGAAATTGCAACAGTCGCGAAAGCCCACGGCGTTTTCTTCCACACCGATGCCGTTCAGGCGGTAGGGCACATTCCTGTGGACGTACAAAAAACGGGGGTTGACCTGCTGAGCCTTTCGGGGCATAAATTCCATGCTCCCAAAGGCGTGGGCGCATTGTACGTCAGACGTGGTGTATTGCCCGACAATCTCACGCACGGCGGCGGGCAGGAACGGGGTCGCAGACCGGGAACGGAAAATATTGCTGGGATCATAGGAATGGGTGCCGCTATTGAAAAAGCGACGGCAAATCTGGAAAAAGATATGACCCACGTAGCGTTTTTGCGGGATCGGTTGATTGACGGAATTTTGAATACCATTCCGCAATGCAAGATCAACACTCCTTCCCACGATCGTTTGCCGGGAACGGTAAACGTTTCGGTAAAACACATCGAAGGGGAATCCATGCTTCTTTTATTGGACATGAACGGCATTTGCGCGACTTCCGGTTCAGCTTGTGCTTCCGGAGATCTGGATCCGTCCCACGTACTGTTGGCTATTGGACTTCCCCACGAAATTGCCCACGGCTCGGTTCGATTCAGTTTTTGTGCCGACAACACGGTAGAAGAAATTGACTATATTTTGGACGTGTTCCCCAAAATCGCTCAACAACTTCGAGACATGTCTCCCCTTTGGAAATAAGCGATCGAAGACGAAAAATGACCCGAAAGGAATTAATATGATTTACAGTGCAAAAGTAATGGACCATTTTTCCAATCCCCGAAACGTAGGCGAAATCGTCGACGCAGACGGAATCGGTGAAGTGGGAAACCCCAAATGCGGAGATATTATGAAGATCTATCTCAAAGTAGATCATGACATTATCACCGACGTAAAGTTCAAGACCTTTGGTTGCGGTGCCGCGGTGGCTACCTCTTCCATGGCGACGGAACTGATCAAAGGAAAATCCATTAAAGAGGCTCTGCAAATGACGAACAAAGCCGTCATCGAAGCCTTAGACGGACTTCCCCCGGTAAAGATCCATTGCTCCGTATTGGCGGAAGAAGCGGTTCAAGCTGCCATTTCCGATTATTTGGTAAAACACGGAGAGAATCCCGAAGATTACGGCATCAAAGCTCCCCACTGTGAGGGCTCTTGCAGTTGCTGTGACCATTGCGGAGAATGAGCAAGACGGTTTTAGTCGGATTAAGCGGCGGTGTTGACAGTGCGTTAACCGCCGCTATTTTGCAACGAGAAGGATATACCGTAACCGGATTATACTGCATCATGCACGATGCCGATCGGTCGGGGCTGACCGATGCACAGAAGGTAGCGGATTATCTCAAAATCAATCTTCATACTGCAGACCTACGCAATCGGTTTGAAGAAATCGTCGTTGCCGACTTTTTGGACAATTACGCACACGCAAGAACACCAAACCCATGTATTGTCTGCAATCCTGCGGTAAAATTCAAAGCCCTTTGCGATAAGGCGGACGAATTGGGAATTGAAAAAATCGCCACCGGTCATTATGCAGAGATCTCCAGAGAAGAAAAAACGGGACGATATTGCGTCAGAGCAGTCGGAGATAAAGACCAATCCTATATGTTATATCGGTTGGAACAAGAACAATTGTCTCGGATCCTCTTCCCTCTTGCAAATACAAAAAAAGAGGAAAACCGTAAGTTAGCGGAAGAATGGAACTTGCCGGTATTTCAAAAGCCGGACAGTCAAGATATTTGCTTTATCAAAGGCGAATCTTACGTTGATTATATCGAGAAGCGCTTGGGAACTTTTCCGGAAGGCGACTTTTGGCTGAAAGACGAAAACAAAACCGTCGGCAGACACAAGGGATTGATTCGCTATACGGTGGGGCAGCGAAAAAACCTGGGAATTGCCCTGGGAGCGCCGGTTTACGTTTCCCGATTGGATTCGGAACAAAATCGGGTCGTTTTATCCCGGGCGGACGTGGTAGATTGTACTGAAATCACGGTACAATCTCCAGTATTTCAGGCATTGGATCCCAGCGTAACAGAATTTCATGGAGAAGGAAAAATTCGTTTTTCCGCAAAAACCGCCCCTTGTACCGTAACAATAAAAAATGGACTTCTTCATACTACCTTTGAAACTCCTCAACGGGCGGCTACCCCCGGACAATCCGCCGTTTTTTACGACAAAGACGGCAAGATCCTTTGCGGAGGATTTATCGAATAAGAAGAGAGGCTGGCGAGGCATACTGTCTCGGCAGCCTTTTCTAATATTACGCAAATATATCGCAAAAAAACAATCTTCCCTCAGTTACGATTGCTTGATTTCCTCATAAGAAATCCGATTGCCAAAGGCTGCGGTTGAAAATTCTTTTCCAAGAATCTTCGCCGTCTTGACCTGCATAATACCTTTTACGTATTCATTTTTTCCCGGACACAGCGGATAAAAGCCCAACATACTGAACACGTACCACAGTGCCATGGTACCATTATCCTCATCCCCCGGAAAACCGTCGGGAGTGGAACGAAAGACCTCGTCGCAGATCTTCTTCACCCAATACTCCGTCTTTTCCGTCTCGCCAAAATAGGAGAATAAATACGGAATATGGAAGCTCGGCTGATTGTTAATGGAACACTGACCGAAGTCGTAGGCAGCCATTTCTGTCATTTCGTGAATCTCTATGCCATAGCCCCCCACCTCGTAAAGCGGTTCCGTAGCAAAAAGTTCGTCCAGCTTTTCCAAAATCGCCTCAGTTCCTCCATACAATTCAGCCAATCCTTCCGGATCGTGGGGAACGGCAAAGGTCGTTTGCCAAGCGGCGGCTTCGGTATAATCCAAGCCCCACGAGAAGGGAGAAAATCCAGGGCGGAAGGTTCCTGCCGTGTTGCGGGCCCGCATAAATCCGCTTTCAGCATCAAACAGCGTTTGATAATTGCGGGATCTTGCGCGGTATTCCTGCTCGATTTCCGTTTTCCCCAACACTTTTGCCACCTCGGCGATACAGAAATCTCCGTATGCAGCATCCAACGTGAGATTCACGCTTTCCCCGTGAAGATCGTACGGCACGTATCCGTACCGCATATAGGCCTCGGCTCCGTTTCGACCAAAGCGTGCCTCGGTCGACTCGGTCGTTGCATGATGGAGCATTCCTTCGAGGGCAGTTTCCAAAAGATCACCTTTCAAAATGCCCTTTACTGCGGCATCGGCAATCACGGCATCGATGAGCGTACTTGGCATAGACCCGACTTCACCGATCGAAATCCAACGGGGAAGCCATCCACATTCCAGATAATCACCGATAAAGCCTGTTAACATCTCCCGGTATTCCTCTTGTGCTACCAGGGCGAAAAACGGATAAACCGTACGGTGTGTATCCCAGAATCCATTGTTGGTATACCGAACGCCGGAGACCACGCTCCCAAGAGAGGGGGAATAATGGATCGGAAGCCCCTCTTGATCGATTTCATAGCACTTTCCGGGGAACAGAAAACCGCGCCACAAGCACGTGTAGAAGGTCTTCATCTGCTCCTCGGTTTCGCAGGTAACCTCCACTCGCTTCAGATAGGACTCCCAAACGTCGGCGCCCTCACGTCGAACCGTTTCAAAATCTGCCGTCGCTTCCCGTTCCAGCGTTACTTTAGCCTGTTCAAAACTGATATAAGATATTGCCAATCTTCCGGTGATCGCCTGATCCTTCAATGCAATATGGATTGCAGTACAATCCCCTTCCACCTCGGTACCCTTGTCAACGGAACCGGCTTCATTCACAACACGGGTAGAGGCAGAATCCACACCGTTATCGAACTCCACAATCATATACATACGAAACTGCTTGGGACCACGCTGAAAAGAAAAGTCGGTGGAAGCGTACAACGTATTCCCCTCCAAGCGATAGGAACAATTCCCGCCGCAGGGAAGAACCGAGAGCCATTTGTCCCGGGTATCCCGGAAGGTTAGACGGAAGATTGCGCCACGTTCCGTCGGTGTGATCTCCATTTCAGAGCGGCTTCTCAAAAAGCCGACCTTCATATAGTTTGGAGTCAAAATCGCATCCTCCGGACGATAACCGGACCAACGATGTTCCACCGAATGTTCCGGCACACCCGTTTGGGGCAAAAACACGAGACAGCCGTGGTCTCCAATCCACGGAGAGGGCTGATGCGTTAACCGAATGCCGTCCAAACACCTGTGATCCGGATGAAAATACCAGCGATCTTCCACGCCGTTTGTTTCCGGCACAAAGGCAGCCATCCCAAACGGACGCTGAACCAACGGCAAGGTATTACCATGTGAAAAACGACGTACCGATTTCGTTCCCTGAAGAATGTTTACATAGGATAAATACGACATAATTGATCCTTCTTTCCCAAATTGCATATCGCTTGTTTTTCTGCAAGCCGTCAAGGCATATATTCCAACCGATGTGACATTGAAACTGACGCTGTTTCTGATTGCATTATTAAATCGTGCTGTCGCGTTGGTTCTCAATGCTTAAATCGGCGTTCAGATATGCCCATTATAACAGTTATTTCGAGTTTTGTCAAGTACCGCTTTTATAACATTTTTCGGAGATTGTGGGATATATATAGAAGTGGGAGGGATTGTATGAAAAAAACGTTTCAGGAATTGTTTTTGGGATTTATGATCGGCGGCACCATGTCGGTGCCGGGAGTGAGCGGGGGCACAACCGCCATTGCCTTGGGGTGTTACGAAAAAATTCTTACGGCGGCGGCAGAAATTCGACGGAAGAAGAATTTTTACTATATTCTCAAAATTTTGTTGGGCGGACTTTTGGGATTCTTTTTGGTGGCTGGATTTTTAAATGAAGCATTTCGGATTCTGCCGGTCACAATGACGATGTTATTTTGCGCCGCAGCGGGGACCGGAATCTTTTTGTTAGGAAAAGATTCCTTTACCGTAAAAATATCTATAAATGAAATTTTGTTTTTCTTGTTGGGTTTTGGAACGGTTCTTGCCGTAGAAAAATTGCCGAAAGGAAATGTTGAATCATCTCCCCTTTTCATGATTTTGTGGGGAATTTTTTTGGCGGCGGGAATCATTTTACCGGGAATCAGCACGTCCCATTTACTTTTGGTATTCGGGTTGTACGACGACGTTACGCAACTTTCGGAATGGAAACATCTTGTATCCTTATTCCCCTTTGCCGTCGGAGTCGGAATCGGTATACTTCTTTTGACAAAGCCCTTGGCAAAAGCATTGGAAAAATATCCGAATTATTGCAGATTTATCTTATTGGGATTTGCAGTAGGCTCTTTGAAAGCCTTAATTGAACCTTGTATTGGCGATCCTCAGATTGGGTATCTACCCTGGTTTCAGATCCTCAACGGAGTCGTACTCTCAATGGGAGCAATTTGGGGAATTCTGAAACTAAATCGTGTCGAAAATAAGGTGAAAAAATTGTAAACTGCCCCGAACCTATTGACAATCTCAACCCAAAGTGGTATAATATCAACAGTATACGACCCCAGATGCTTTAATTCGGTGCGGGACACCGACAAGATCACGGACTTCTCCGACGGGGTTCTCCCTCAAGGAAAAGAACAGAAAAATGCGGATCTTGTCGAAAGACAAGATTTTTTTTATGTACGAAAGAGGCAAACATGATCGTCAAAGCAAAATTGATGGACGAAGGGGCAATACACCGCACCTTGGTGCGTATGGCCCACGAAATCGTAGAAAAAAACGATTCGGCAAAAGAACTTTGCTTCTTGGGGATTCACACAAGAGGCGTTCCCTTAGCCAGAGAAATTGCAGAAAACGTAGCAAAGTTCTCTGAAATCAAAACCTCCGTCGGTTCGGTGGACGTAACGCCTCATCGGGACGACCGAAATCGGGATTCGGAGGAATTAACGGTAACCAATACGAAAATTGACTTTCCATTGGACGGTTGCACCGTAATTTTGGTGGACGACGTAATTTATACCGGGCGCACCATTCGAGCCGCAATGGAAGCGCTAATGGCACTGGGCAGACCGGCAAAAATCCAACTGGCGGTCTTGGTAGACCGGGGACATCGGGAATTGCCTATTCGGGGAGATTACGTGGGCAAAAACGTTCCCACGTCCCGAAAAGAAAGAATTTTTGTTCGCGTGGCGGAATATGACGGAGAAACCGGCGTATACGTCTGTGAACCAAAGGAAGATTGAATATAAAATACGAAGGTATTTTGTATATAAAAAATTTGGGAGGAAACAAAACCATGAAACTTCTCTACAACGTCAAGGACAAGCCGCCTTTTGGACAGGTCGTTGTCTTTGCAATTCAGCAACTGCTTGCCATTTTGGCGGCAACCATCGCAGTCCCTGCCATCGTCGGAAACGGAATGTCCGCTTCTGCCGCGTTGTTTGGCGCAGGGGTCGGAACCCTCGTATACCAACTGTTCACCAAATTCCGCAGCCCCGTTTTTCTGGGTTCATCTTTTGCCTTCATCGGGTCGATGGTTGCGGCGTTTGCAGGTGCGATTTCCGCGCAAGTCGGCTACCTTGGTTTGATCGTCGGTGCAGCATTTGCAGGTCTTGTTTACGTTATCATTGCCCTGATCGTTAAATTTGCAGGCGTTAAATGGATCAGCAAACTGATGCCCCCGGTCGTTATCGGTCCTACCGTTGCCCTGATCGGTCTTTCCCTTGCCGGTGCGGCAGTCAAAGACGTATTCTCCTACGGTCCTCAGGATTCCAACGGATCTTTCATCATGTCCACCAATCTTTGGATCTCCTTTATCTGTGCCATCGTGACCCTGCTTGTCGTCGTTATCTGCGCAACTTACGGCAAAAAGATGATTTCCTTGATTCCCTTTATCATCGGAATTCTTTCCGGTTACGCCGTGGCTTTGATCTTCACGCTGATCGGAATTGCTACCGGAAACGATGCATTGCGGATTCTGGACTTTGCTCCCTTTGAAGCTTTGGTTGCAAACGGTGTTAATCTCGAAACCTTCCTGGCGATTCCCGATTTCACCTTCCTGGAAGCCATCAAAGGCGTGAAGGAACTTGATACCACCTATCTTGCCACAATTGCCGTAGCTTACGTTCCCGTGGCATTCGTTGTCTTTGCGGAACATATTGCTGACCATAAAAATCTTTCCAGCATCATCGATAGCGATCTTCTGGAAGAACCCGGTCTTCATCGTACCCTTTTGGGTGATGGCGTTGGTTCTATCGTCGGTGCCATCTTCGGCGGTTGCCCCAACACCACCTACGGTGAATCGGTCGGTTGTGTTGCCATTACCCGCTACGCTTCCGTTGTAACCATCACCACGACGGCGATTCTCGCCATTCTGATTTCCTTCGTCTCCCCCTTCGTTGCATTCCTGGATTCTATTCCCGGCTGCGTCATGGGTGGTGTTTGCATCACCCTGTACGGATTCATTGCCTGCTCCGGTTTGAAGATGTTCCGGAAGGTTGATCTGAACCAGAATAAGAATCTGTTCGTTGCCGCGGTTATTCTGATCACCGGGATCGGCGGAACCGCAATGGCAATCGGAAAAGTTACCATCACCTCCATTGCCTGCGCTCTGATTCTTGGTATTATCGTCAATCTGATTCTTTCCAAGAAGAAAGACGAAGACGCAGAATAAAGCTGTTAAAACATAAGAAAATCCACCCGAGAAGAAGTTTTGATATGCACCCCAAAAGTTAGACACTTTTGGAGGTGCATATTTTTTATGGCAAAAAAAGGACAAATTCAGCGAAAGTACTCGACAGAATTCAAAATATCCGTTATAATGGATATGCGAGAACACCGTTTGAGTTAT
>JAZUMQ010000039.1:0-16457 GCA_045603745.1 Eubacteriales bacterium
GCGAATTCGCGGGCGGTTCATTGTTTTACTTAAATTACTTGAAATAACGGTTCAAAAGACCTTCCAAGCCGCGGCCGTGTCGTGCCTCGTCACGAAACACATAAACGAGTTTATATTAGGTGGGAGGGGGAAGGAGTTGCACCTTCCAACAAATTGCTCACGCAGCCCTCCCGTATAAACCCTTTATTTATGCGGTTTTTCGCTTATTTGAAATAGCGGTTGAGAAGACCCTCAAATGCCTTTCCGTGTCGAGCCTCGTCGCGAGCCATTTCATGGACGGTATCGTGAATAGCGTCCAAACCGTTCTTCTTGGCGCAAGAAGCCAGGTCGAACTTGCCGGCGGTGGCACCGTATTCGCAGTCCACTCTCCACTTCAAGTTGTCCTTGGTGGTGGCTTTCATGTTGGGTTCCAGATCTTCGCCCAAAAGTTCGGCAAATTTAGCGGCGTGTTCTGCTTCTTCATAGGCCGCTTTTTCCCAATACAGACCTACTTCGGGGTAGCCTTCCCGATGAGCGATTCTTGCCATGCACAGGTACATACCGACTTCGGCACATTCGCCGTTGAAGTTTGCCATCAATTGATCAAAAATGAATTTTTTATCTTCTTCGCTGATGTCGGGATTGTTCTTTACGGTTTTGCCGTAAACACCGTATTCATGTTCTGCGGCAAGTTTTGCGCCTTCTTCCATTACCTTAAATTTATCGGCGGGAACTTTACAAACAGGGCATTTTTCGGGAGCGGCGTCTCCTTCGTGAACGTAACCGCAAACACTGCAAACAAATTTTTTCATTGTAAGATACCTCCAAAATAAAATCTCTTTTTCATTTTTAGGAATCATTCCTAATTCTTGGCTCTATTATATCAAATTTTATGAACCTTGTCAAGGGGCTATTTGTGAACTAATTGTAAAATCTATTTCACTCTCCCCTTTCGACGGAATCCGAAAACAAAAAAGATTACAATGGAGGGGAGGTGAAACCGATGATAACGTATGAAACAAAGGAACGGATCCTGACGGTGTCTATCGTGGGAGAAATTGACCACCACACGGCGGCGGGATTGCGTATGGAGATCGATGAAGTGATAAAAAAGAATCCCCCCCTATGTCTGATTTTGGATTTTTCCAAGGTGGATTTTTGTGACAGTAGCGGCATTGCCTTAGTGTTGGGACGGTATCGGCTGATGAAATCCCTTGGGGGCGACGTGGAATTAATGGGGCTTCCAGACAATGTCAGCCACATTTTTGAAATGGCAGATCTGAAAAAGATCGTCGCCATTCATTAAAACTTGGAATAATTTGCCGAAAAACCGGGAAAACTGAAACCCGGAAAGGAAGATATTATAATATGAAAGAATTAAATCAAATGACTATCGTCTTTGACGCCCGGTCGGTCAACGAAAGTTTTGCCCGCGTCACAGCGGCGGCGTTTTTATCTCAATTAGACCCGACCCTGCAGGAAATTGCAGAAATCAAGACCATCGTTTCCGAAGCGGTAACCAACTGCATTGTCCACGGATACGGAGACAAGCCCGGATCGGTACGATTGAAGGTGCAGATTTTTGAAGGACGTAAAATTCGCATCACCGTCCGGGATCGGGGAAAAGGAATTTCGGACATTCCCCAAGCCATGACGCCTTGCTTTACCACCGGAAACGAAGACCGAGCAGGAATGGGGTTTTCCATCATGCAAGGATTCAGCGATCGGATTCGGGTTCGCTCTTTACCGGGAAAAGGAACCACCGTGGTAATGGACAAGTACATAGGCGGCCGCGATGAGCGAAAAGACCTTTGACGTCGCTCCCCTGGAAGGAGAACTTCCCGCCGAGACCGAAGCCCGATTGATTCAACAACACGCTCGATTGGTCACGACCCTTGCAGGACGGTTTTTGGCAAGCGGGCAGGAGTTTGACGATCTTTATCAAATCGGCATGATGGGATTATTACGAGCGGTACGGAATTTTGACCCGGAGCGAGGCGTTTGTTTTTCCACCTATGCCGTTCCTGTGATCCTGGGGGAAATCCGCCGATTTTTGCGAGATGACGGTTCGGTAAAAGTCAGCCGGACGGTGAAAGAAAATTATCTTCGGATCCGTCGGACGGAAACGGAATTTTCCAACCGCACAGGAACTTCGCCCACTCTGTCGGAACTATGTATCGAAACCGGCTTGAGTCGAGAAGATATTTTACAGGCACTGGAAGGCGTGGCTCGACCGGTCTCTTTGGAATCACCGGTAGGAGAGGACGGCAGTCTTTGTTTAGGCGATACGGTCCCGGAAAAGGAAGCCATCGATCGGCTGGATTTGTTTGCGCTGAAAGAGGGGATTTTCAGCCTTCCCCCCACGGAACGCCAGATCATTACTCTGCGATATTTTTACGCCCGTACGCAACAACAGACCGCCGACGCCTTAGGTATGACCCAGGTACAGGTCTCCCGCAAAGAAAAAAAGATTCTCCAGATACTTCGATCGGGTTTTGAAGAATAAAAAAATTGCATCGAACTTGCCGATGCAACAGAAAAATTTTCCATACATATAATCAGGAACGAAAAGCATACTATTCTCGGTGATACGAATGGAAAAGAAAAAAAATTCTTCGGCGCTGTCGGAAGAGACGCGCACCCATGTTGATCCCATTTCGTTAGCCCGTTCCTTCCGGAAAACCCGTGATGACGGAATCCGGTCTGACGTGGACGGAAGCTACACCGGCGTAACACGAGAAGGGGATACCCCAATCCAGGACGTCGACGATTTGTAAAAAACGAAGAATGACAGAAAAGAGACGACAATCGGAAACGAAGGTCGGCTCTTTCTGTTTTTAATCCAAAAATTCCGTCATGGACCGTTCCGCATAACGGTCGGCGATGGAGCGAATTTGCGTCTCGTCGACGAGAAAGCAAGGTTCGGAAATGGCATAAACCTGCATACCCAAAGATTTCGCCGTTTTCATGCTATATAAAGCGTCTTCCACCATAATACAATGCTCAGGTTTTGCCCCCAACAGATCAAGACAACGAAGATAGGTTTCCTTGTGTCCTTTGGTCGTGCCCCAATCTCCCGCGGAAATCACCGCATCAAAATAAGAATCAATCCCCAAACAAGCAAGTCCCAACCGCACCGAAGATTCCCGGGTGGCGGAAAAGACCGCCATGGAAACCTTTTTCCCTTTCAAATATTCCAAAAATTCCAAGACGCCCGGTTTCAAGCGCATTTCGGTACGGTAAAAACGGTCGATATATTCCATGGTTTCTTCAAAGGTAGGGCAATCTTCTTCCGCAATGTGATATTTTTTCTTCAAATATTCCCAATCGGGAAGTGCCGCCGTTTTGCACTTTTCAAAATCAGCATCGTCTACCGGATACCCCCGTTCCTTCAGAATTAAAGGATTCAACATAGTCCAATATCCCTGAGAATCGGCTAACGTGCCGTCAAAATCAAAAATAACGTGGGTAATTCCGTTCATCGCTCTTCTCCAACCTGCTTTTCATATTCCGCAAGAATCCCGAACAATTCTTCCCCGGAACGGGAAGCGAAAATCCGATTCTTGTATTTTGCATTATCCCGAAGCCCTTTCATGCACCAAACCACTTGCTTTTTCGCCTCGGCAGCTGCCAGAACTTCCGGTTTGTATTCAAACATTTTTTCGGCGACCTTCCGTCCCATCTGCAACCGCTGAACGGGAGTGGGAACGTGATAGGTTCCGGTCTTAATCAATTCTTTGATCTGGGCAAAAATAAAAGGATTTCCCAGAGAACCTCTCGCTACCATTACGTGGTCGCAACCGGTGGTTTCAAACATTTTCACTGCATCTTCCGGAGCAAAAATGTCGCCGTTGCCGATAACCGGAATTTTGACGGCATTTTTTACCCGACCAATGGCAGACCAATCTGCAGTTCCCGAATACATCTGAGACCGAGTGCGGGCGTGCAAACAGATCGCGGAAGCTCCGGAAGATTGGCACATTTGCGCAAATTCCACCGAAATATCCTCTTCAAACCCCAAACGGAATTTTACCGTCAAGGGAGTCTCCCCTGCTGCCTGAACCGCCGCCCGGATCACCGATTCCGCCTTGGGAAGATCCTTCATCAAGGCACTGCCGTCTCCGTTTTTCACGATTTTCGGCACGGGGCACCCCATATTCAGATCCACCCAAGCAGGGCGATAGGTTAGGGCGTGTTTCACCCCGTAGGCGACAATCTCCGATTCCGAACCAAACAACTGAATCCCGCAGGGTTCTTCCTTTGGACCAAAGGAGAGCAGATCCGCAGTTTTTTTGTCTTTATACCAAATTCCCTTGGCGCTGACCATTTCGGTGCAAACGCCGTCGGCGCCGTATTCCCGGCAAATTTCCCGAAACGCCCGGTCGGTCACCCCCGCAAGGGGTGCGAGAAACACTTTTCCGGGCTGATTAAAATCCATAGATAACTCTCCTGTTTTTTCGTCATCCCATTGTACCACATCCGACGGAAAAAGTCAAGCAAAAAAGACTTCCGAAGAAGTCTTTTTTGCTCATTCTTCACACGGAATACACAGCACATATCGTGGCAGTCCATCCTCATATTCCCCTCCGGGGAAGGCAATAATTGCATATTCCGACGTAGTATTGTTTTTATAAATAGAGCCGGAAACGTTTGACTCCATTTCCTTTAATCCGAAAATCGTTCCCACGTTTACCGTTTCTCCCACGTAAGAATATCCCTCGGGCAATTCCGTAAACACACTTCCGAGAGAATGTGAGACTACGTATAAAATACCGTTATAACAAAAAAACGGTTGGTGTGCAAAAGGTCCGTCAAGACCGTCGATGAATTCTTCCGTTTCCGAAGCGGAAACGCTGTCATCCTCAAAAGACTCAATGGAATCAGGGGAACAACCTGATAAAATAAAAACAAGAGTAATGACGATCAATACGATACATATCATTTTTTTCATTTTTTCATCTTTCCCTCACTATCTACTAACCACCTACTGCCAATTGTATATCGCTGCATTATACGAGTAAGAGTAGTTAGTACTACTCGCTGTCGCCGGGACATAGACACCATCCATCGTGAATGATTCATAGTAATCATACCACGGATTCCATATCCTCCAGGTACTACCATACACAAAATTATACCCACATAAAACAACAGCGTGATATCCGTGTTGATCAGTACCAGGAATCGCTCTCTTCATAGACCAATATACAGGTCTACCATTTTCGATTTCCGTAATAAAAGTTTGGTTTACTGTATCTCCTATAAGAATAGGACTGAAACCTTTCAATTGACCATATGCTATTACGTTTGTGCGAGATAAACTATCTGACGATGTCGGTCTTCTGTAAAAAGTCTCCATTACACCCTGAGCAGACACAGAATCCCCTGTAAGAGTACGAACAATAGCCGCCGTAACATACGCTGCACACCAATTGTTACTTCCTTGCGTCTCTGTAATATCTAAATACAGATACCTATAAACATCTCTACTCTGTACAAAGTTTAATTGCAACCCTGATTCTTGTTTTGAATTAACTACCGTATATTCTACAGGGCTTCTCAAACTTGATACAACAGAAGCTGACAACTGAAGATGCTGAGGATATGTATAGAGGACGTACTCCTGATTATTTACGATACCTACTATTTGGCTCCCTATTAAACACAATTTTAGAGGAGTCTCTAAAGATGTCAAAGATGCCAATTCCTCTAATTCCTCTGCTAAAAACCTCGTAATTGCACCACACAAGCCGTTCTCTCCAGGATATGCACGAAACAGATATTCAATAATGCCATCAACCATTACTGGGAAATAAAACACATCGCTTCCGCCACCATAAAAGGAAAATGGGGTTCCCACAGAAACAGCACCTAATTCCACAGTTGGATCTTCTGCTAAAATAAAGTGGGGCAAATTCTCCTCTGCAAACTGAATATAATTTTCAGGACAAACCTCCGTGGAAATATACAATCCACTTGGATTGTCATTTGCAGAAGAAACGAAAAATAATACCACAACAAAAGAAATAAATACCATGATAAACAACCATTTCTTTTTCATCGAAATACTCCTTTACTTTCCAATTTTTAAGATGAGGTGCGGTTCAAGGCTTGAATCCACTTATAGTGTATCATAATTTGATCAATTTGTCAATAACTCTCATTTCTTTGACTGTAATAAAATTAACAAAAAACGGGCAAAGTAAGAAACAATTCCCACTCTTTCGTACAAACCGCCCGCAAATCTCCCTGAGGCAAAGGAACAGTTACCGCCGTGTCGGGCAGACAACGCCCCGCCGCCACCGCCGCCGCCAAGGCGGCACAAACGTCGTTTCCTCGAACGTCGGTACTGCCGTCCCGATGCCACGCCCGAAGATGCAGTTCCTTTTCTCCGCGGGTATGGGCATAGACGATTTCCGCCCCTTGGGGAAACAATTGCATAGAAGAAATATCCTGCCCCCGACTCAATACTAAGCAATCCCCCACCGTATCCAGAAAGACCACGCCGTAAGGCTCTTGAAATCGCAACGCCGTCAATCGGAAGGGCTTACAGTCCGGCAGGGATACCATATCGTTAATTATTGATTTTTCAAACCGTAACGGTATATTTTTCGATACAAAATCCGCTTTGTCCACCTCTGCCGTCACCGCCGTAACCCGATCCCCGCAGGTAGACGTAAGAAGAAGGTGTTCGCTTCCGTTTTCACCGCTTCGCACGGTTACAGGGCACTCCCGAACCCCTTGATCCCACAGATATTTTCCGGCACAGCACAAGGCGTCTGCCGAGGGGAGAATTTCCCCGGTCTCGTCGTAAGTACGCAAGACGAACCCTTGCTCTTCCTCGGAGATTTCCCCGGAGATTCCGGTATAATTTTGGGGTCGTTTCCCAAACAATACATCTCCCGCAAAACTACGCACCAAACTTTCTTGTCCCGTTATCATAAACCATCGCTCCTTTCTTGATACAATATATCGAAGCGACGGGTAAAAAAAGACCTCCCGAAAGGAAGGTCTTAAAATATTCAGATTTGAGACAACGATGAAACTTCTTCTTCCGTCAGTTCCCGGAATTGCCCGGGAGCAAGCAAGGGATCCAAAGGCAATCCCCCCAGCGACGAACGGTGCAATCCGATCACCCGATTGGAAAGGGCGGCAAACATACGCTTGACCTGATGATATTTTCCCTCCGAAAGAAGAATCCGACAGGTGGTTTCTCCGGTTTTAAACACCCGACAAGGCAAGGTCTTTTCTCCGTTTTCCAAAGTCATACCCGGTTCCATTGCCGCAATGTCCTCCTCGGACAAGGGACGGGCGAGGGTAACTTGATATTCCTTTTGAGCGTGATGCTTGGGAGACATCAATCGATGATCGAAGTCTCCGTCGTCGGTCAAAAGAAGCAATCCCGTGGTATCTTTATCCAGCCGACCCACGCAAAAAAGGCGCTTGCGATATTGTTCCGGAAACAATTTTAAAACACTTTCCGGAAGATCTTCCGTGGTGCAGACCGTATCTGTCGGTTTATAAAGCATAAAATAGAGGTGCTCCCGAAGATCCAATTTTTCTCCGGCAAAACAGACGGCATTGTCGGACGTGACCGTTGCGTCGGCTTTCTTAACGAGAATTCCGTCCACCGTCACAAGACCTTTGCGAATCGCGTCCCGACATTCTTTGCGTCCTTTTCCGGTCGCCATAGCACAAGCGGCGTCCAATCGCATCAAAAGACCTCCTTTCGCTACTCGATATTATCATTTTACCACATTTGGAGGGAAATGTAAAGAGAATTTCGTACAAAAATCGAAATATTTCGGAAAACTCTTGATATTTCATTTTATTTATAGTATAATAGAGGACGAAGCGGGTCTTGCACGACTTTGCCTTGTGAACCATGTCAGGCAGGAAACTGAGCAGCATTAAGCAAACGGCAAGGGGCGTAGCAATCAACCCGCTTCTTTTCAGAACATCAACCTCGGAGGATAATTTATGTACTACGCCTTATATCGAAAATATCGCCCGTTGTCCTTCGGGGACGTTTTGGGGCAAGACGCCATCACCGAAACCTTGCGCAGGCAAGTAGCGACGGGGCAGATTTCTCACGCCTATCTTTTCACCGGAACGAGAGGAACCGGCAAAACCACCTGCGCCAAAATTTTGGCACGGGCGGTAAACTGTCAAAATCCGCAAAACGGAGACCCCTGCAACGAATGTGCCATCTGTAAAGGACTTTTGGAAGGCTCTCTGTACGATGTGGAAGAAATTGACGCCGCGTCCAACAACGGCGTGGAAAATATCCGCCAAATTCGAGAAGAAGTAATTTACGCCCCCACGGCGGCAAAATATAAAGTATACATCATCGACGAAGTTCATATGCTCTCGGCAGGGGCGTTCAACGCACTGTTAAAGACTTTGGAAGAACCCCCAGCTCACGCCATCTTTATTTTGGCAACGACGGAAATTCACAAAGTTCCGGCGACGATTTTGTCTCGATGTCAGCGCTTTGATTTCTTGCGCCTTCCCAAAAAGACGTTGATCGGTCAATTCCGATCCGTTCTTGAAAAAGAGGGAAAGACTCTGGACGACAATGCCCTGGATCTGATCGCGGAATTAGCCGACGGATCTTCCCGGGACGGTCTTTCCATTTTAGACAAGGTCATTGATCTGGAAACCTACGAGCAGGTGGAAAGCGTTTTGGGCGTGATCCCCAAAAAACGGATTTTCGACCTTCTCATCGCCGCCGCCGACGGAGACACGGACACGATGTACCGAGCGGTGGAAGATATGTACAACGCCTCGGCGGATCTGGGGCGACTCTGCACCAATCTGATGGACACCATGAAAGACGTGATGATCTTCCGTTCCGCAAAGGATCCGGATTCGTTACTGGAAAAGAGCGAAGCAGACACAAAAGCGTTGAAAGAGATTGCAAAGCGATTCCCCCCGGAACGAATTTTGTATTCTCTACGAACTTTACAAGAAACGGTAGCCTTATTGCCCCGCAGTCTGGACAAGCGTGCCGACACGGAAGTTTGTATGCTTCGTCTTTCCCGTCCCGATCTTCAGCCGGATCAAAAAGATTTGGCTGCCCGCTTGGCGACACTGGAACAACAGTTGCAAGAGTGGAAAGAACAAGGCGTTCCCGCAAAGGTCGTAACAAATATTCCCGAGACCATTCCGGGGAAACTGACTCCGGCGCCGACCTTCGATTCAAAACCTGAACCGGAGATTCCGAAAAAGAAGACTCCGCCGGTCTTTGACGATCCTTTTGCAGATCCTTCCGTCGCCTCGGCAGGGAACTATCGGGAGCCGGAACCTTCTGCCCCCGCTCAACCGTTCCTTCCCACCCCCGCACCCAAACAAGAGCCGGTTCGGGAACAACCCCGCAAAGCGGAATATGATTCCGACGCTTCTTTCGTAGACGGTTGGCAACCGCTGACCGCATGGCAGGATATTGCCCACTCCGTCAGTCGGAAAGACCGTATTTTAGGATTCCTTTTGGAAG
This sequence comes from Eubacteriales bacterium, assembly GCA_045603745.1. Lineage (GTDB taxonomy): Bacteria > Bacillota > Clostridia > Oscillospirales > UBA644 > RGIG995. Next base: position 9,476 of record JAZUMQ010000039.1, read on the forward strand.
AAATTCCGGCGGTCTATCAAGGACGAAACATTATCGTCATTGCGGAAGACAAGGAAGATTATCGAGAGATCAAAACCCCCGAATGCATGGCGTTGATCAAGTCCGCATTGGCGGAAAACCGCAAAGAGGGGTACACCGTCAAAATTGAAAATTGTCCGGCAGATAAATATATTCCCCACGCGACCATAGATCATTTACAAAAAGAAAATCTCTTTGATTTCGGTGACGACGAAGAGATTCCCCAATTTGAAGATTAAGGAGAGCCCCCTATGAAAGTCCGTATTCCCAAACAAAACACCCAAGCAGAAATGATGAAACAACTTCAGGAATTTCAAGCGAATTCCGCAAAGATGGAAGAAGAACTGAACGAACGCGAATATGACGTTGCCGCCGGCGGCGGTGCGGTACAGGTAAAGATCAAGGGAACGAAAGAAATCCTGGAAATCAAGATTGATCCCGACCTTTTGGAAGACGCGAAAGAAGAACCGGAAATGCTGGAAGATCTTCTGATTACCGCCGTCAATCAAGCCATTGAAACCGTAGAAAAAACCAACGCCGACGAAATGGGCAAACTGACCGCCGGACTGAACCTGCCCAACATTCCCGGATTCTGATATGACGTACCGTTTCAACTCCTTGGAAGAATTGACCGAACATTTTCGGGCATTGCCGGGCATCGGAGGGAAATCCGCCCAGCGATTGGCGTTTCACGTCCTCAATATGCCGGAACGCGATGCAAAAGCCTTTGCCGAAGCGATCTTGCGGGCAAAGGAGTCGGTCAAATACTGCAAAGATTGTCAGAACCTGACGGAGAACGAACTTTGTCCCATCTGTACCGACCCTTCAAGAGATCAAAGTACCGTTTGCGTGGTACAAACTCCCGCCGATCTGATGGCAGTGGAAAAAACCCACGGATACAAAGGGCTTTATCACGTGTTACACGGAGCCATCTCCCCCATGGACGGCGTCGGACCTGCGGATTTAAAGATCAAAGAACTTTTGGTGCGAGTCGCTCAGAACCCCATTCGGGAAGTCATTTTAGCTACCGACCCCACGGTGGAAGGGGACGCAACGGCAATTTATCTTTCCAAACTACTCAAACCCATGGAACTGAAAGTTTCCCGCCTCGCCTTTGGGCTTCCGGTGGGGGGAGACTTGGAATACGCCGACGAATTGACCTTGGCAAAAGCCATCGAAAACCGGAGGGAACTGTAACCGATGCTGAAAAACGACCACCCCATCTCCGAATCCCAAGCACGGCAATATTCCCCCTTGACCTTAGCGTATTTGGGAGACGGCGTATATGAACTTCTGGTTCGGGAAACATTAGTTTTACAGGAAAACCGTCCCAACGGACAATTGCACCGTCAAGCGTTGCAATTCGTTTCCGCCACGGCGCAAAGCAACGGCTTGGAAGCCATTCTGCCCCTTTTGACCGAAACGGAAGAGGCCATGTTCAAGCGGGGACGCAATTCCGATGCGGTGGGACACCGAAATTCGGATATTATTCAATACAAACGCGCCACCGGACTGGAAACTCTGTTTGGATATTTGTACTTAATCGGAAACACCGACCGGCTGGAAGAATTATTTCAAAAAATCTATGAAACCCTTTGTACATAACACCTTCCCGACATAGGCAACCTACGTCGGGACTTTTTCTAAAGAGGCTTGTATGAAACGAAAACTTAACTTCAAATCCATTTTACTGGACGTTCTTTTTGCCGCCGTGGGAAGTTTTCTCTACGCCGGTGCTATCCGGATGTTTCTCGACCCGAACCATGTCTCCATCGGGGGATTTGCCGGCATTGGCTCCGTGTTACACTATTTGTGGATGTTCCCCATGGGGATTACGTATCTCGCCTTAAACCTTCCCTTATTCTTCCTTTCTTGGAAAAAATTAGGACAAAAGTTTTTGATCAAAACCGTGTTTGCCACCGTATTGGTCTCCGTATTTTTGGATACGGTGGGATTTTTGCCAAGCTTTACGGAAAACAAGTTACTTGCGGCAATCGCCGGGGGTGTGCTGTCCGGCATCGGTCTGGGCATGATTTACAGCCGCGGCATGGCAACGGGCGGCACCGATCTTTTGGCAAAACTGGTGAAAGGCTGGTTCCGGGGAATCAGTTACGGCAAAGTAATTTTGACTATCGATATTTTAATCGTTACCGTTTCCGCCATCATTTATCGGGATCTGTGGTCGGTATTGTATTCCGCCATCACCATTTGGCTTTCCACCACGGTGGTTGACACCATTTTGAGCGGCATGGAACGGGCAAAAAGCGTCAGCATCATCACCGACAAAAAGCAAGCAGTTGTGGAAGGCATTTTGCGGGACGTCAACCGGGGCGCCACGGTATTGGACGCCGAAGGCGGGTACACAAAAACCGGGCGAAATTTGATTTTAGTGGTCGTCCGCAGTTACGAATTGTTCCACCTAAAACAAACGGTAAAAGCCGCCGACCCCAACGCCTTTTTAATCATCTCCGACGCCACGGAAGTTTTGGGAAACGGATTTCAGATTCACGAAGAAAATAAATAATATCCGACATAAGATTTTGTAAATATCATACTAAATTATTTTAGTTATTTTGTTGAAAATTTCCAATTGACACTTTCCATGAATTATGTTATAATAAAAACACAGGAAACATATGGAAGGAGTGTTTGACATGAAGTTCATTTCTTTAGGATTTGGCTCTGTGCAAAATTTCCTTTTGAGGTTTTCTGTTTGGAAAGGTCGAATCAAAACGGTTTAATAAAGCACATGAGCCGCAGAAAGGTCATGTGCTTTTGTTTTATCTCGCATAAATTAAAAAGAGGAGTTCAGATTATGGAAAAAGTAAGAAAAATGTTAGCATTACTTCTTTGCACCGTTTTTCTTTTTGCTTTCGCAGGTTGTTCCGAAAACCAAGACCCGGTTTCCGGGACGTCCGACGTTGCAAGTCTATCAACAGATGACGTGACGGTAGACGGCGATACGGAGTATTTGTGGCGCGTCGATATTCCGACCGGTCCCACGGACATCACGATTCCCCGTCCCTATCTGGTAATTGGAGAAAAGCAGTATTATGTTCGGGAGAGCATTCCCGAAGTGGAGACCCTCGGCTCGGAATGGAACTTCGTGGGAACGGTCAACGTCTCCATCGATTGGAGAGAAAACACCTATGACGTAGACGCGGATACAAAAACCATCGTATCCAACTGCGTTCCCAAAGGAGCAAAGGTCTACCAATGGGATTATTTCGTTGCGGCAGAATGCAACGATTTCTACGTAGTATTCCAAGACAGCTCAATTTCATAAACAATAACCAATGACGGCGGCACCTTCCAAGGTGCCCCCGAAATTTTATATCCTTAATTCTGCATTTTACAGTTACGCTTCGCTGCACATAAATGTCGACCAACAAAAAATACTTCGCCTTACGCAAGTTGTCATAAAGATATCTTTGCGCAAGGCAGTGGCTTGGAGTTGGACGGACAGTATAGGCTGTCCGTCCTTTCCTTTTGCTTTAATTTGTAGGATTGGTAACAATGCATCCAACGTACCTAAAGTAGATGTCGATCTGTTGTTCTGCTGTTTTCGCCCATTTTTCGGTTCGCTCGTGAATTACGATCTTGTCTATGAAAGTTCGCAGTATCTCCGGCGTTAAATCTTGCAAGTCGGTGTATTTATTTGAGATCGTTACAAAGCGTTCCACGTTGGTTGAGGAAGCTTTCAGATCTTCAATCTGCTTTTGCAGGATTGGAATCTGGTCCGCTATCGTTCTTTGCTCTGCGTTGTAACCATCGGATAACATACGGAACTGTTCGTTTGTGATTTTACCGAGAACATTATCCTCGTAAAGTCTTTTGAATAAGGTGTTCAATTCTGTGTTACGCTTCTCCAATTTACTGAGTTCATTCGTTTTTGCTGTAAGCTCTCTTCGGTTTTCTGAGGAGCTTTTCTTGTTTATGAACTCTACAAACTCGCGAGTCTTGGTGCGTGCATAGTAAGTGATTCGGCGAATCTCTTCAAGAATTATTTCATCAAGGGCAACCTCACGGATTCGATGTGCGGTACATAGTTGCTCTCCAATGTGTTTGCGGTATCGGCTGCATATAAAGTTGTAATCACTCGGCTTGATTGATTTTCCCCGAACAAAGTACAGCTTTGAACCGCAGTCGGCACAGTACAGAAGACCGCTGTATTTATCGATTGCGCCCATATTGTTGCGACGACGCTTTCCTTCACGAACCTTTTGAACCGCATCCCATGTTTCCTGATCGATAATTGCTTCGTGAGTGTTCTCGAATCGGTACTGTTCGTTTTTCGGAACATCAACCTGGCGTTTATCCTTGTAAGAGATGACTCGTGTTCTGCAGTTAATGGTGTGACCGAGATATACTTCATTTTTGAGTATCCTTCCAATTGTTTCCGCAGTCCAACCATATGGTTTATCGGTATCAGTAACGGTACCGTATATACCTTGTTCGTGGTATCTGCGAATCGTGGGTTTAAAGATTTTCTCATCCCTTAGAACATTTCCGATATTCGTCGTTCCCATGCCTAGTGCGCATAGTTCAAATATTCTTCTCACAATTGGAGCGGTTTCTTCATCAATCAGCAGATGTCCTTTTACGTCGGGATCCTTCTTGTAACCGTACGGTATCTGTGTGCTGACACGCTCACCTCGTTCAGCTTTTGCTTTCACAACGGCACGGATCTTCTTGCTCGTATCCCTTGCAAACCATTCGTTGAAGAGATTCTTGAAAGGCGCGAACTCGTTTCCCTCGCTGTAAAGCGAATCGTAGTTGTCATTGACAGCGATATACCTAACGTTCCATCTTGGGAACAGCATCTCGGTATAGTTACCGACTTCGATATAGTTTCTGCCGAGACGGGAAAGGTCTTTGGTGATGAGCATTGCCACCTTACCTTGCTCCATCATTTCGAGGAGTCTTTGAAAGTCCGGTCGGTTAAAGCTGACACCAGAGTACCCGTCATCTACGAAGATTTGGATGTTTTCGAATCCGTTATCCTTAGCATACTTTTCGAGGATTGCTCTCTGATTCTGAATACTGTTGCTATCACCCTTGTTCTCATCCTCCTGAGAGAGTCTGCAATATAATGCTGTGATTTTTTCTGTTTGGTTTGACATATCTTTTTACCTCCTTCTTGTATGTCAAACCGATTGAGAGTGCAGGGGTGCAGTTATAAATTCTGCACCAACAGGATACTCCCAATCGGTGTCAATGTCCAGCGAGAATCGGAAAGATTCAAGAAACTTTATCAATTTCTTTTTCCATGAGCCGCTTCAATGCTTCATCGCTGTCTTTCGTGTCTATATCGAAAATAGAATTGACCTTGTACTTCATCCCGCCGAGCACATACTCGGTGGTGGAAGTCAAGGTCATATCTTTCAGTTCATAGCGTTGTCTTCTGCGGACACTTGCGGCAACGTCCTTTTCGTAATCGTTTCCCGACGGGATTCGGAAGTCGATTTCATTTTCATAAATAACTTTTCTCTTCATTTAATTCCTCCGTTCATTACATATACATTCCATAGCCCAAGCCGTTTGCCTGCTCGTACTCTTCTTTAGTACAGTAGCAGACGAATGCTTGAGGCGATATCTTGCGTCCGAGGATCTGCTCGAGAAGCTCTTTTTCTTCCCAGTCCATTTCAGTGAGTTGTCTTGAGGTGTAGGATTCTCTTGGTGGCGCGGTCGATAGAATGTCGCCGATCATTCGGATCAGCCCTGTTGTTACAGTCATATTCATATCCTCATCGTGCTCGGGCGTTTTGTAGCTTCGGTACGTTTCTGCCAAAGCTCCGTTACTGCCGCCCATAGCAAAGTAAAGCTCGATATTGGATTTGAGAAAGCGCTCGTCAAAGAGCTTGTTGTCACGGCAGGTATATCCTTCGGGTGTGGTGAAGGTCATATACTTGTAATCCGAATACCACTTGACGCTGTATCCGTGTCGCTCCATACATTCGATGAAAGCCTCGGGTGTGGGACTGCATTCAAGCGCCCAATCAAGAAAGGCACACAGACGCTTTTTCCATTTGGGATATCTTCCGTAGGTGCAGTTCTCTTCGGTAACCGAAAGCCCTCGCTCACGGCACAGCTTGTTGGAGTACTCTTTCACTTTCAGCATATCGTCTCTTGACTGATGAAACTTCTTCCCATTTTCAAAGTTCACCGAATTGAAAACGATGTGATTGTGAATGTGTGCTTCGTTGATATGCGTTGACACTACCGCTTGATAACCGCCGAAGTACATCGCAAGCTCCATTCCAATCTCGTGTGCAAGCTCGGGTGTGACGTTTTCTTCAGGAGCGAAGGACTGTATCACGTGATAGTACTGTCTGCCATCCTCTTTTCCGAAGAGCTCTTTGACAAACAGAAACTCTTCGTGTGCCGACTCGGGTGTGCAGTTTATGCCGTCGATCAGATCCCGGTCGGTTGCTTCGGGACGGGTGATATACGGAAAGATATTGTTCATCGGACAGCTCGAGGTAATGAATTTAACGATTGCCATATCTTTTTCAGCTCCTCTCTTGTTTCGTTAAGATCTACGGCGGAGATCATTCCGGCGTTGACGGCACGGGTGATCTGATTGAGATTGTTGCCGACACGCCGCAGTTCGTCGGCAAGCTCGTCGACGCCGTTGATGACAATGATGGGTTTATCCAGCGCCGTATCACGAAGATAACGACTGACGGTTCGGTAGGACGAGAGTGCTTTGTGTTCGATCTGCTCTCGTTCTTCGGGTGAGACTCTCGTTCTGAGGATCTCGGTCTTGGGTTCTTTTTTCATAGAATTACATCTCCTTTATATTCTTTTTATAGGGGTATGGGCTTAGCCCGATGCCTTAGCTGTCGCTCGAAATCGAGCAACGTGGCACAAAGGCGAAACTCGCAATCATAACCACCAGTAAACTGGTGGTTTGCACAGCCCCTGGAAGGGGCAACTACTGGCCTAACCCCTGAAAGGGGTA
>JAZUMQ010000040.1:0-20594 GCA_045603745.1 Eubacteriales bacterium
TGTTATGTTACAATAGATGTGAGACTAAAACACTCCAGAGTATTGAAAAAGTGATTGAGATCTGCTAAAATAATGTTACCCCTAACAAAAACCTAACAGAAAGGCTCTCAATCACTATGTCTCATTATACCACAAAAAAACGGTTTTGTCCACACCAAATTGTTACAAAAGTCCGATCTGTTGAAGCATATCGCAAGACAAAAGACATTGATTACGTCTGTCGGAAGTACAAAATCTCAAAAGCGTCGCTCATGCGTTGGAACAAGCAGTACGATGGGACGAGGGAATCCCTTGCCCCCAAATCTCATCGTCCGCACACCCCGCATCCGAATTCTCACACGGAGCAGGAACTGAAATGGATCCGGGACTACCACCGGCGGAACCCCAACATTTCTGTTTGTGAGCTTTACGGAAAATTGCGAAGAGAAAAAGCTTACACTCGCCATCCCGGCTCGCTGTATCGCGTTTTCGTCCGCCTTGGATATCGCAAAAAAGTGGAATCTACAAAGAAAAAGAGGAAAAACAAGCCTTACGATACCCCCGAAATTCTCGGAGAAAAGTGGCAAATGGACGTAAAATACGTCCCGGAAGCTTGTTACGTGGGGCGAGACGGCGAGAAATTTTATCAATACACGATGATTGAAGAAGCCTCCAGAGAACGGTTTATTTATGCCTACCGAGAAGCCAGCAGTCACACTACGATTGATTTCGTGCAACGGGCGTGCATCTATTTCGGCTACGTTCCAAAGATTATTCAAACCGATAACGGCGGGGAATTTTCACATTTTCAGAAGACGAACAGAGTCCATCCGTTTGATCTGTTCTGCGAAAAGTATGGGATTTTTCATAAGCTGATTCGTCCGAGAACCCCGTGGCACAACGGGAAGGTGGAGCGAAGCCACCGCAGTGACCAGGAACGCTTTTACAACCATTTAAGTTTTTATTCGTACGAGGATTTACAGGAGCAAATGAAGCGTTATTTGTACCGGTCCAACCGAATTCCGATGACCGTTTTGAATTGGAAAACGCCCATGGAAAAGCGAAAAGAATTGGAAGAAATCCCGCTCTGATTCGCACAAAAGGGATGCTTCCGTCACTCGGGACTACGCCCCTCCCTCCGGAAGCAACCCTTTGAATGAAGATCTCATGATTTTTTTTCAAACTTCAGTCTCACATCATTGACAAATTCACATTTTTAAAATTTCTTCCATTACTGGGGTTACCACGGAAAACCCTCGTACATGACCGGATCGACTGATCCTCTCTCTCGTTTATAAAATCGAAATGTAAAAATTCTCATATCGTAGGGTTTTCTTTCTTTGAAAATGCAAATTTGAAAGAAAACCCTATTTACTTTTCTACTCAATTATGTTATAATAAAAAAAACATGTATAATAAGAGGACTTTTCATGAACAGTACGGAACGAGTACGCAATACGATTCTCGGGAAACCGGTAGATCGTCAACCCATTTACGGCTGGGTTCGGGAAAATCTGAAAGAACAAATTACGGAACATTGGGGGTCGGTAGAAAATTTTGAAGACCACTACGAATTCGACATGGCTCACATTTTCGGAGGCCCCAGAACTTTTAATGAAGAAGTTCTGAAAAGAATCGAAGAGGAAGAAGGAGAAGTACCCCCCGACGTATTGCTGAAACACGATTACTATCTTCCGCCCGTAGACCCCAAACGCTCGGAAAACATCAAAAAAGCCATCGCCCATCACAAGGAACGGGATCGTTTTTGCTATATGCAAACCCCAGGCTTCTTTGAATGCTTCAACAATGCCTTTGGAATTCAAAATCATTTGATGTATCTTCTCATGTATACCGACGAAATGGCTGAATTGTATCGCCGACAAGCGGATTGGATCATTCAGTGTGCCGACGAATCCATTCGTTTGGGCGCGGATATGATTCACCTTTCCGATGACTGGGGCGCACAGAAGGATCTGATGTTCAACCCCGAGTTGTGGTACGAACTGATTTATCCCAACATGAAAAAGGTTATTGATCACGTGCATTCTAAGGGTGTATTCGTAAGTCTCCATTCCGACGGTTGTATCAATAAAGTCACCGACGGAATTGCGGATCTTGGCTTTAACATGATCCACCCCTGGCAGGAAAACGCCGATATGCCCTACGATTTGTATTTGGAAAAATATCAGGATAAATTTGCAATTCTGGGTGGTGTTTGTGTTCAATCCACCCTCGGAATCGTGGGTCAGGACAAACTGGAATCGGAAATTCGCCGGGTCTTCAAAACTCTGAAGGGCAAGCGTTGGGTCTGCTGTACCTCTCACTTTGTACAGAATCACTGCTCCATCGAAGATTTGGAATTTGCTTACGATCTGATTTACAAATTGGCAAGAGAATAAATCGAAGAAGCTTTTGCTATGATAAACCAAGGACGTGCCCTGAAACGCAACGATCTCTGCCACGAATACGGCATTGACATCATCACCCTCAACTGTGACGGCGTCACCGAAGCGTTGCAACCCACTTGGTTCAAAAAACGGTGTCAACACCCGGTACCCCATTAAAGTCGGCGTTTGGGGAAATCCGTTTGAAGCCGCTCGCAACAAATTCGGCAGCGGACAGTTGGGCGTTGGCGGAATGGACAAAACCGCCCTGCGCAAAGACAAAGCCGCCGTGGATGCGGAAATCGAACGGATGACCCGGTTGGCATCTATGGGCGGATTTATTTCCCCTGCCCAGATCATCGGCTGATGCCCGGCTCCAAATTTGAATTAGTTCAATATTACGTGGAAGAAATCAAAAAAATCAAGATTTGACGGTACATTATGAACGACAAGAGACTTGACGTTTCCCGGAAACGTGGAATTGCCATCGAAACGATTCCGTGGAACAATCATTCTTTGACACAACTTCATACGGAACAATTCGTGGAAATCGATTGGGTTCTTTCCGGACAGGGAATTCATCGGATTCCCAATCAGACCGTGCCTTGTAAGGAAGGGGACGTTTTCGTCCTTTCTCCCCAAACGCCTCATGGGTTTGAAACGGAAAATCCCGAACAAGGACCGACGATATTCCGAATCCTTTTTAACCCGAAGAAATTTCTTTCGGGGGAAGAATCAACGGAAGATCATCCTCGTTTTTGCTACGGTGTTTTTTGTGAAGATGCCATCGTCTCTTGTGCCACGTTGAACAAAGAAACCATCGAGCGGGTAGAACCCACCTTCCGTGCCATTCAGCGGGAATTGGAAAAAGAACGTCCCAACTGGCAAGAAGCGGTGGGGGCACACCTTTCGGTTTTGTTGATTACCTTGAGCCGTTATATGAACGGTGCCATCCGAAAGGCATCGGAATTATCCCGAAAAGATCGGGCGTTGATTTCTTCGGCATTACGCATCGTAAAAGAAGAATTTTCTTCCGATACGTTGACGTTGGAATCTTTGGCAACGGCATTGTTTATCAGTCCCTCCCAGTTAAGCCGGGTCTTTAAACACGGAATGGGGAGATCCTTTTCCGATTATCTGAAAGAATTGCGCATGGCACACGCCTGTCATCTGTTAAAAGAGACGGAGATGCCGGTGGAACAAATTCTTTCGGAATGCGGACTTCGGGATCTGCAAACCTTCTACCGCAGTTTTCATCATTACGCACAGATGACCCCGAGCCAATATCGAAGTCGGTATGGTAAAACCCAAGCCATCCAATCCGACGAAAGTCAAATTGAGGTTTTCCTGAAAGAGATTTCCGAAAACCTCCAAAAGGGTAAGGCGAAGATCGTCACCGAAAAGATTCAAGACGCTCTGAATGTGGGATGCAAACCCTCTCGGATTTTGGACGAAGGACTGCTTGCGGGCATGAACGTCATCGGGGAAAAATTTAAAAATAACGAAGTTTACGTTCCCGAAGTTTTGGTTGCCGCCCGGGCGATGAACATGGGCGTTGCCCTTCTGAAACCTCACTTGGCAAGCAGTGATATTCAAACCACCGGAAAAGTCTGTATCGGTACCGTTCAGGGAGATATGCACGACATCGGAAAAAACATCGTAAAGATGATGTTAGAAGGCAAAGGGTTTGAAGTCATTGACTTGGGCGTAGACGTTCCCCCCGAAGTTTTTGTACAAACGGCAAAGGAACAAAACTGCCAAATCATCTGCTGTTCCGCCCTGTTGACTACCACTATAGACGTGTTGGAGAAAGTCGTTCATGCTTGCATTGAAGCCGGAATTCGGGATCGGGTCAAGATCATGATCGGCGGAGCTCCCGTCAACCAAGAATTGTGCGACGCCATCGGTGCGGACTGTTACACCTGTGATGCAGCCTCTGCAGCGGAAGCCGCAGTAAAACTCTGCAAAGAACTTTTATAATCCATTACGTAACTGTACTCCGGAGTCGGAGGATATAACATAAAAAATATTTTACTTTAAAAGGAGAAAATAATCATGGCAAATCTGAATGAAATTTCCGAAAATCTGCAAAAGGGTAAAGCAAAAATCGTAAAAGAATTGGTACAACAAGCCATCGACGAAGGAATGAATCCTTCTGAAATCCTAAACGACGGTCTTCTCGCCGGCATGGGCGTCATCGGTGAAAGATTTAAAAACAACGAAGTTTACGTTCCCGAAGTTCTCGTCGCCGCCCGTGCAATGAACATGGGCGTTACCATTTTGAAACCTTATTTGGCAAGTAGCGGTGTTCAAGCTACCGGTAAAGTCTGCATCGGCACCGTTCAGGGCGACTTGCACGACATCGGAAAGAACATCGTGAAGATGATGCTGGAAGGCAAGGGCTTGGAAGTCATCGACCTCGGCACCGACGTTCCTGCCGAAACCTTCGTACAAACCGCAAAAGAACAGGGCTGTCAGGTCATCTGCTGCCCCGCCCTTCTGACCACCACCATGGACGTTATGGCAGACGTTGTCAAGGCCGCTGAAGCTGCCGGCATTCGCGATCAAGTTAAGATCATGGTCGGTGGTGCTCCCGTCAATCAGGAATTCTGCGACGCCATCGGTGCTGACTGCTACACCACCGACGCTGCTTCTGCCGCTGACGCTGCTGTGGAGCTTTGCAAATCCCTGTAAGCGATACTGGGAGGAATGCAACATACTGTGAAAGAATTAACTTCCAGAGAACGTATGATCCGCACCTTCCGTCACAAAGAAGTGGATCGTGTTATGATGCTCGATTCCGCGTGGAAGAAAAGGGGCAGGTACGTCTTTGCCTCCGACCACTCCATTCCCAACAACGTATCTCTTGATACCATGAGACAGATCTCGGATCTTGCTCTCAAACTTGGAAAACATTGAGAATTGCATTATGAATACAAAAGATAAAGGCATCGTCCGGAAGTTCTCGATCAGTATTATGGCGAATAAGCACACGAAAGGAAAATTGATTTTTTATGAAAAGAAATATGCGTGAATGGTTACAAGCGCTCCCCGAAAGTAAAAAGGCTTTACCGGTACTTTCTTTCCCCTGCGTTTCCCTTTTGGGCTGCACGGTCAAGGAATTGATTTCTGACAGCGACAAACAGGCGGAAGGTATGGCTTTGGTAGCGCAGCGCACCAATGCCGCCGCATCGGTCAGCCTGATGGATCTTTCCGTGGAAGCGGAATGCTTCGGCGCCACCGTCCACTTTTCGGACGATGAAGTGCCCACCGTCAAAGGTCGCTTGATCAACGACGAAGACGAAGCAAACGCCTTGCAGGTTCCCGAAGTCGGAGCTGCCCGGTCGGGGCTTTACGTGGACGCCATTCGCAAAGCCGTTACGAAGATCACCGATCGTCCGGTTTTTGCCGGAATCATCGGTCCCTTCTCTTTGGCGGCTCGGTTGCTGGACGTTTCGGAAATTATGATCGATTGCTACGACGATCCGGATATGGTACATATCGTATTGGAAAAAGCCACGGAATTCTTGATTGCTTACGCAAAAGCCTATAAAGAAGTCGGAGCCAACGGAATCGTTATGGCAGAACCGGTTGCAGGCCTGCTCTCTCCTGCCCTGGAAGAAGAATTTTCTTCTCCTTACGTTAAGAAGATCACCGATGCCGTACAGGACGACTCTTTCCTGATGGTCTACCATAATTGCGGCGATAACGTTCCCCGCATGACCGATTCTCTGCTCTCCATCGGGGCTGCGGCATACCACTTTGGCAACTCCATCGATATGAGAGATATGCTGGACAAATTCCCCAAAGATATTCCCGTAATGGGAAACGTCGACCCTGCCGGAATTCTTCGTATGGGAACCCCCGAAATCGTCCGGGAAAAGACCTTGGAATTGTTGAACAACTGCGCCGGCTACGAGAATTTCGTCGTCTCTTCCGGTTGCGATATTCCCCCCATGACTCCTTGGGCAAATCTGGACGCATTCTTTGGTGCGGTTGAGGAATTTTATGGAAAATAAGTTGATTGAACTTGCCAAATCCGTAGGGTTTACCAATGCAGAATTCATTGACGGAAAAGACGTTGTCTGCGACCGAGCTTTTCGGGAGCAATGCGCCGTCAATGCCTGCGGTGTTTATGGAAAATGCTGGATGTGCCCCCCGGACATCGGGGATATTGATGCGCTGATAGACGAAGTCCGTTCTTACCCTCGGGGGCTTTTGTATCAATCCATTTTTGAACTGGAAGACAGTTTTGATTTTGAAGGAATGCAGGAAGGCGGTCGGCTTCAAAGTCAACGGAGCCAAGAACTGAACCGTTTGCTGAAAGAAGCCGGCTATAAAAATTATCTGCACCTGTCCAAAGGCGGCTGTGGAGTTTGTTCTCCTTGTGCAAAAGCAAAGGGAGAACCCTGTCGTTTTCCGGAAAAAGCCCTGTCTTCTCTGGAAGCTTACGGAATCAACGTCAGCGCCACGGTAAAGAACACTTCCATGAAATATATCAACGGAACCAATACGGTGACGTATTTCGGCATCGTACTGTTTCGGGAGGAAGATTTATGCCAATCCTGACCGTAACGCAGCAGAGAAAAACCGAAAATATCTCCTTTGAAGGATCTGTCCTTCTCAGCGATATTTTAGCAGAGCACGGATATTTCGTCCCCCACCCCTGCGGCGGAAGAGGAACCTGTAAAAAATGTACGGTTCTTTTGAATGGGGAATCGGTACTGGCATGCCGTTCCACCCTGACCGAAGATGCAACGGTGCTTTTGCCGGATCGGGAACAGATCTCTACCGTAACCGGCGGAGAAGAAACCGCCCGACTGACGGAAAACGTCTGTCTTTGCCTGGACATCGGAACCACCACCCTTGCTCTTGCCTTGGTCTCCTTGGACGAACAACGAATGATTCGCACCGTCACAGCTCCCAATCCCCAGCGGTCTTTCGGAGCAGACGTTATTTCTCGCATTGACCATTGCATGAAAAACGGAGTGGAAGATCTGCAAAAAGTATTGCTGAATCAACTTCACGGTATGGCGTCTTCCCTGCTCTCAAGTTTCGGCTTGACGGAAGTGGACACCATGTACGTTTCCGGGAACACCACCATGTTGCACCTGTTTTTCGGAGTAGATTGTTCTCCCCTGGGAGTCAGCCCCTACACACCGGTCTTCTTGGAAACAAAGACTGTTCCTGCGGATTCTCTCGGGTTTTCGGGCATCGGAAACATTGTCTCTCTGCCCGGGATTTCCGCCTTTGTGGGAGCCGACATCGTTGCCGGAATCCATTATGTCGGAAAGCCGGAGGAAAATTACCGCATCTTGCTGGATCTCGGCACCAATGCGGAGATTGCCCTGTTTAGCGGCGACAAAATTCTTTGCACCGCGGCGGCGGCAGGTCCTTGTTTTGAAGGAGCAAATATCTCCTGCGGCATGAGTGCTTCGGAAGGGGCTATTTGCGCCTACTCCCCCGATGGTGAAATCACCGTCATTGGCGGCGGAGAAGCCAAGGGGCTCTGTGCCACAGGATTAATCGACCTCATTACCGAAGCGGTTCGCCGGGAAGATATTGACGAAACCGGCTTTTTGGAAGAAGATCCCTTGCAGGTCAGCGAAAAGGTTTCCTTGACCGGACAGGATATTCGAGAATTCCAATTGGCGAAATCTGCCATTCGCGCCGCGACGGAATGTTTGATCAGTCGCGCAGGAATCACCTTTGAACAGGTGGAAGGATTGTACGTTGCCGGCGGATTTTCCGCAGGACTGAACGTAAAGAACGCCGCCTACGTAGGGTTGATCCCGGAAGAATTGGAAGCAAAATTCAAGGGCATAAACAACGCAAGCCTGTTGGGAACGGTAAAATACGCCTGCACCGGAGCCGCGGCATTACCAAATCTGTACAATGCGGAATACGCAGACCTATCTGCCGATCCTTTGTTCTCCAATTTGTTTATGGAACATATGATGTTTTGATCAAACAAACGGACAGAGAATTTTTACGTTCCCTGTCCGTTTCTACATAAAAAAGAGATCTTTTTTATTTCTTCGGTTTTCTGCAAAACTGACGAATAGCTCCCAAATAGGAAAAGACCAAGGCGGCGCTGATCAAGATCGCAGCAAAAACATCGGTGTACCAATGCACCCCCGCCAAGATGCGCCCCAAAGCCGTCAGCACAATAATCAAACAACAAAGGACTTGTAACACCGTCCGTATGGGTTTGTTTCGCAACCGTTGTTGTAACTGCAACGCCGTCGTAAGCATGATACTGCAAACCAAAATGGTATGAGATGACGGATACGATGCTTCCAAAACCCCATCAACCAAAATAGGACGGCAGTTGATGATAACCACCTCAAACAAAACGTAAATCACCGCAACGGCTACGTAGAACCCGGCTAAAACAAAAAGGGATTTATCCACTTTTTTCAGACTTTTTCTGGAAATCCATTGCCAGATTCCAAGGCAACCGAACCCGGCAGCACACAACAAGGAAATGATGCCTAAGCCTTCGGAGATGGTATACCATATTGGATTAGAACCGCATAATTCAAAGACCGCACCGTTTAGAGTCGCAAGTCCCACCTCTGAATTTTGCGGTCCGATGGGCTGAACGTCTACCTTCATCACCAAAAGGGTAAGAAGCAAAAACAAAAACAGAAATACCCCTGCCAAAAGAAAACATTTTTTTGCGGATTTCTTCATGATAAACTCTCCTTTTTATAAGATTACTTCTATTATAGTATAAATATTATAGTATAAAAACCTACTTTTGTCAATCCCTTGCCCTTGACTTTCCGAATCGTAAATGATATAATATGTATAATGATATGAAAACAAGGAGAAAAACAGTATGAAAATTGCAGTTACTTATCAAAACGGACAAATATTTCAGCATTTCGGACACACCGAACAATTCAAAATATACGAAATCGAAGAGAATAAAATCGTGAACTCCTCGGTAATCGATACCAACGGAAGCGGACACGGCGCTTTGGCAGGACTGCTCAAGGCATTGGGTATTGAAGTCCTGATTTGCGGCGGAATCGGCGGCGGAGCACAAATGGCTCTGAAAGAAGCGGGAATCCGGTTGTTCGGCGGCGTTTCGGGAGACGCGGACAGGGCTGTCAACGCCTTTGTCAACGGTTGCCTTGACTTCAATCCCAACGTAAAATGCAACCATCACGGCGAACATCACCACGAGGAAGGACACACCTGCGGCGACCACGGTTGCGCCAGTCACTCCTGCGGCGGGAATTGTAAGCACTAAATAAATTGTCTCTCCCGTGAGCGGTTTCACGGGAGATTTTTTTATAAAATCCGCTAAAAATCTGATATTTTTCAAATATGTCACAAATACCCCTTGACTTTAGCGTGCTAAAGTGGTATAATGTGAAAGTATTTTACAGAAAGGAATGACCCGGCATGATGAAACCGCTTCATACCGAGGCGACGGACCACTTATTCCGCGCCATTCTTGAATTAAAAACCATCGACGAATGTTACGCCTTTTTTGAAGACATCTGTACCATCAAAGAAGTGCAGGATATGTCCCAGCGGCTGGAAGTGGCGACGTTGTTACACGAGGGCAAAAGTTACGTCCAGATCTCGGAAAAAACCGGGGCGTCCACCGCCACCATCGGCAGAGTAAACAAATGTCTCAATTACGGTGCCGGAGGATACCGCAACGCATTGGCAAAGAAGGATAAGGAAGGATAACCACCATGAATTTGTACGACAACGTGCTCAGCGGAGATGAAAAAGCCGCTTTTGGTCTTCGGGAATTGTATCGCAGTTACGGATACCTACCTTATAAGATGAGCAAGTTCGAGGAATACGACCTATACGTACGCAACAAGGATTTCCTCGTTTCCGATAACGTCATTACATTCACCGATACCAACGGTCGACTGATGGCATTGAAACCGGACGTGACCCTTTCCATCATCAAAAACGGCAAAGATGTTCCGGGAACGGTGGAAAAGGTTTATTACAACGAAAACGTTTACCGTATCTCCAAAGGAACCCACGCTTACAAAGAAATCATGCAGGCGGGGTTGGAATGCATCGGAGAGGTAGACGATTATCGGATTTTAGAAGTTTTGACTCTTGCGGCGAAAAGTCTGAAACAGATTTCGGACGAAAGCATCTTGGATCTGTCTCATTTGGGGATCGTCTCGGATATTTTGAACAGATCCGGTCTTTCCGACGAAGGAAAAACGAAGATCCTCGGCTTTTTGGGAGAAAAGAACGTCCATGGGGCAATGGAGATCTGCCAAGGAGAAGGGGTCTGCGAATCTTCCGCAGAAGCCATCAAGGCCCTGATCACCACCTACGGAGAACCGAACAACGTCTTGCCTGCCTTGAAAAACGTCGGCGCCAGCCAAGAACATCTTGCCCAATTGGAAGGTTTGATTTCTGGTTTGAAAGAAACCGGTATTGACACGGTGCGCATCGACTTTTCGGTCATCAACGATATGCGCTATTATAACGGCATCGTTTTCCGGGGATTCGTCAAAGGAATTCCAACGGGGATTTTGTCCGGCGGACAATACGACAAGATGATGAAAAAACTGGGACGGAAATCCCACGCCATTGGCTTTGCGGTCTATTTGGATCTGCTGGAACAATTAGAAAACGTGGAAAGATACGACGTAGATACGGTGCTTCTTTACGACGAAACCGATTCCCCTCAAGCCATCACTGTCGCCGTAGAAAAACTTGCGGCGCAAGGTTCGGTGACCGCTCTTCGGAACAAGCCGAATCTGAAATATAAAAAACTTCTGACGGTGAAGGAGGTGGCGCACCTTGGATAACCTGTTGAATATTGCCCTTCCGAAAGGAAGATTGGGAGAAAAAGTGTACGCCATGTTTGAGGCGGCGGGCTTTGAATGCCCTTCCATCAAGGAAAACAACCGGAAACTGATTTTTGAAAATCCCGAAAAAGGTGTCCGCTATTTCTGGGTCAAACCCTCCGACGTTGCCATTTACGTGGAACGAGGGGCGGCAGACGTGGGTGTTGCGGGAAAGGATATTTTGTTGGAATACCGCCCGGAAGTCTACGAGCTTTTGGATCTGAATATCGGCAAATGCCGAATGGCGGTGGCGGCGAAGGCAGATTTTCGGGATAACCCCAACCGAACCCTGAAAGTTGCCACGAAATTTGCCAACATTGCGCTGGATCACTATACCTCTTTGGGTAGAGATATTGATATTATTCACCTGAACGGTTCCATTGAAATTGCCCCCATCTTAGGGCTTTCCGACGTAATCGTTGACATCGTGGAAACCGGAACGACACTGAAAGAAAACAAACTGGAAGTCATCGACACCATCGTTCCCATCAGTGCCCGGCTGATTGCGAACAAAGCGGGATTCAAATTCAAAAACGATATGATTCAATCGGTCATAACCGGTCTTGCAAAACAAACGGAGGAATCGAAATGATTCGGATTCTGAAATACGGCGAAGTGGAAAATCAAGATATTTTCGCCCGGGTCGTCCCCGAAATCGACGTAGAAGCAACGGTTGCTCAGATCATTGCAACCGTACGAAAAGAAGGAGACAAAGCCCTTTACGCTTATTGTGAAAAATTCGACGGTGCAAAACTGACGTCGCTGCAGGTGTCGGAAGAAGAAATCGACGAAGCGGTGGCGGCAGTTGAACCGAAGTTCTTGGAAATTCTGAAAGAAGCGGCGATCAATATCCGCAAATTCCACGAAAAACAAGTACGGAACAGTTTCATCATTAACGACGAAGACGGCATCGTGGTAGGGCAAAAAGTAATTCCTGTCGACCGTGCCGGACTGTACGTTCCCGGTGGAACCGCAGCCTATCCCTCCACCGTGTTGATGGACTCCATTCCCGCAAAAATCGCAGGTTGCCGAGAAGTTGTCATTACTACCCCGCCGGGGAAAGATGGAAAAGTCAATCCGGTCATTTTAGCGGCGGCAAAAATCGCCGGCGTAGATAAAATCTTTAAGTTGGGCGGTGCGCAAGCCATCGCCGCCTTGGCATACGGTACCGAGACCGTTCCCAAGGTCGACAAAATCGTCGGCCCCGGAAACGCCTTTGTGGCAGAAGCGAAAAAACAGGTTTTCGGTCAAGTTTCCATTGACATGATCGCCGGTCCCAGCGAAATTCTGATCGTTGCCGATGGGAATTCCAATCCCCGGCACGTGGCGGCGGATCTGCTTTCTCAGGCGGAACACGACAAACTCGCCTCGGCGGTATTGGTCACCGACTCCATGGCGTTGGCAGAAGCGGTTCAAAGGGAACTGGAATTCCAGATTCCTCAACTGGAACGGTCGGAGATCGCCCGGACTTCCATCGACAAAAACGGCAAGATCATCGTCGCACCCGATTTGTCCGTCGCCGTAGACATATCCAACGAAATCGCTCCGGAGCACTTGGAACTTTGCGTCGACAACCCCTTCGATTGGCTGGATAAAATCCGTCACGCCGGTTCAATCTTCATGGGACGGAACTGCCCCGAAGCCTTGGGAGATTACTTTGCAGGTCCAAACCACACCCTGCCCACCAGCGGAACGGCAAAATTCTCCAATCCCCTGTCGGTGGACGATTTCGTAAAGAAAACCCAATATACCTATTACACCAAAGACGCGTTGGCAAAAGTCGCCGACAAAGTGGCGTTTTTCGCAGAAAAAGAGGGATTGACCGCCCACGCAAAAAGCGCAGTCATTCGTCTTGAGGAGAAATAATGAGTCGATTTTTGACCGAAAAACAAAAGAATCTGATTCCCTATACTCCGGGAGAACAACCGAAGATTTTAAATCTCATCAAATTGAACACCAACGAATCCCCTTATCCCCCGGCGGCAGAAACGGTGGCAGCGGCGGAGGAAGAAGCAAAAAGACTTCACCTCTACCCCGACCCTACCTGCAGTGCTCTTTGTGAAGCCTTCGCAAAGCGTTGGGGAGTGGACGCCGACGAGGTCATCGCCGTGAACGGTTCTGACGAAATTCTCAATTTTGCATTCATGGCATTCTGTGATGAAACCCACCCCGCGGTGTTCCCCGATATTACCTACGGATTTTATCCGGTCTTTGCAGACCTGAATCACGTTCCCTACGAAGAGATTCCTTTGGAAAAAGATCTTTCGGTGGATCCGGGAAAATATATGGGGATCGGAAAAAATATTTTTCTCGCCAATCCAAACGCCCCCACAGGCATCGCCCTGTCGGTAGACGTGATCGAACAAATCGTAGCGTCCAACCCCAACAATTTGGTAGTCATCGACGAAGCTTACGTGGACTTTGGCGGCGAAAGTTGTATTCCCCTCATCAAAAAATACGACAATCTTTTGGTCACCCAAACCTTTTCCAAATCCCGTTCCATGGCGGGGGCACGCTTAGGGTTCGGCATCGGGTGTAAAGAACTGATTCAAGATCTGAATACCATTCGGTATTCCACCAATCCCTACAACATCAACCGCATGACCATGGCATCGGGAATCGCAACCCTGAAAAACGATGATATTACCGCAAAAAACTGTGAAAACATCATCAAAACACGCGAAAAAACCGTAGCAGAATTAAACCGTATCGGTTTTGAAACCACCGATTCCAAGGCAAATTTCATCTTTGCAAAACATTCGGGAATCGACGGAAAAGAATTGTATTTGAAATTAAAAGACCGGGGCATTTTGGTGCGGCATTTTGACAAAGAACGCATCTGTCAATACAACCGCATTACCGTCGGCACCCCGGAACAAATGAAAATATTGACCGTCACCATCAAAACAATTTTGGAGGAAATAAAATGAGAAACGCAACCGTTCGCCGCACGACGGCAGAAACTGACATCACCTTGTCCCTTGCCCTGGACGGCACCGGCATGACCGACGTCAACACCGGGTGCGGATTTTTGGATCACATGCTGACCTTGTTTGCCCGGCACAGCCGTTTTGACCTTTCGGTCACCTGTAAAGGCGACGTGGAAGTAGACGATCACCACACGGTGGAAGACGTGGGAATCTGCTTGGGTCAAGCCATCGCCGAAGCCCTGAACGATAAGCGGGGAATCAACCGTTACGGCTCGATTCTTTTGCCGATGGACGAAGCTCTGATCGCCGCCGCCGTGGATCTTTCGGGGCGGTGCTATCTGGGATTTGATCTCGCTATTCCCACCGAAAAGGTCGGAAGTTTTGATACGGAATTGGTCAAAGAATTTTTTATGGCGTTCACCCGCCAATCCGCCTGCACGTTGCACCTGAAACAACTGGCAGGGGAAAATTCTCATCACATCATTGAAGGGGCTTTCAAAGCCTTTGGACGGATTTTACGTCAAGCGGTTGCCGTCGATCCGGACGCCGCCGACGAAATTCCTTCCACGAAGGGAGTCCTTTGATGATCGCCATCGTGGATTACGGCGTAGGCAATCTGTTTTCCCTGAAAAGTTCCTTTGTTTCCGTGGGGGCAGACGTGGTCGTCACCCGTGACCCAAAGGTTTTGCAAAACGCACAACGGATCGTACTTCCGGGGGTAGGTGCCTTCGGAGACGCCGCAAAAAAATTGCGGGAATCTGGGCTTTTCCAAGCCATTATCGACGAAGCGAACACCGGAAAACCCCTCTTGGGAATATGCTTGGGAATGCAGATGCTTCTGGAAAAAAGTTATGAATACGGAGAGCACGAAGGGTTGGGGTTGATCCCCGGCGCCATTCGTCCCATCGGAGAAACCATTGACAAAACCCTGAAAATTCCCCACATTGGCTGGAATGCCCTGCACTTCCCCCAAGAAAAACATCCTCTTTTCAAGAATATCAGCGAGGGAGATCACGTGTATTTTGTCCATTCCTATCATGGAACCGATTGTGCCGAATTTACTGCCGCAACCACCGAATACGGCGGAATTCTGACGGCGGCGGTGGCAAAGGACAACGTGATGGGCTGTCAATTCCACCCGGAAAAAAGCGGAAACGTGGGTTTGACCATCTTGAAAACTTTTTGCGAGTTATAAGGAGATTCCTATGAAGCCGAAAAAAGATAAGCGCTTTCTTGTAAAAAAAGAAAACAGTGGAACCTTCATTTTTGTTGACAAAAAGACCGGCGTAAATTACCTTTACGTGCAAACCGGTTATTCCGGCGGGCTGACCGTTTTGGTCGATACCCAAGGCAACCCCATCGTTACCCCTGTAGTCGAAGAAGAATAAGGAGTTTTCTATGTTTTTATTCCCTGCCATTGATCTGTACCAAGGTAAGGCAGTGCGCCTGCTTCGGGGGGATTACGATCAAATGACGGTTTATAGCAACAATCCCCCGGAAATTGCAAAAAAATTTAAAGAAGCCGGTGCAACCCATCTTCATCTGGTCGATTTGGAAGGGGCGAAAACCGGCGAAACACCGAATCTGGAAACCATTAAATCCATCATTGCTCAAAGCGACCTGTTCACCGAAGTGGGGGGCGGAATCCGGAATATGGACGTGATCGACCGCTATCTTGCCGCCGGAGTTGACCGAGTCATCTTGGGAACTGCGGCAGTGACGGAAGAAGGATTCGTCGAAAAAGCCGTTGCAAAATACGGTGATAAAATCGCCGTGGGAGTCGACATCAAAGACGGTTTCGTCGCCATCAAAGGGTGGACGGAATCTTCGGGCATCGACGCCTTTGTTTTCTGCGAAAAGATGCAGAAAATCGGCGTTTCTACTTTGATTTGCACCGATATTTCCAAGGACGGCATGATGCAAGGAACCAATCGGGCGTTGTATCGGGAACTGTCTCAAAAATTCTCCATGAACATTGTGGCATCGGGGGGCGTTTCCACCTTAGACGACGTGAAAGCCTTAGCAGAAATGGATCTGTACGGCGCTATCATCGGAAAAGCCTACTACACCGGGGCGATTGATTTGAAGGAGGCGATCTCCTTATTATGATTACAAAACGAATTATCCCTTGCCTGGACGTGAAAGACGGCAGAGTGGTCAAGGGCGTGAATTTCCTCGGTCTTGCAGACGTATCTTCCCCGGTATCGTTAGCAAAATATTATAGCGATTGCGGAGCCGATGAATTGGTGTTTTACGACATCACCGCTTCGGCGGAAGGTCGGGCATTGTTCACCGATATTCTGTGCGAAGTGGCAAGCACCATCTTTATTCCCCTGACCGTGGGGGGCGGCATCAACACTCTGGACGATTTCGACCGGGTGCTAAAATGCGGTGCCGACAAAGTAAGCGTCAATTCCGGAGCGATCCGCAACCCTTCTTTGATTGGAGAGGCGGCGAAACGGTACGGAGATCAATGCGTGGTCTTGTCCGCCGACGTGAAGCGGGTGGACGGCGTATTCCGGGTTTTTGCCAAGGGCGGCAGAGAAAATACCGGAATGGAAGCCATCGAATGGATCAAGCGGGGAGTCGATGCCGGGGCAGGCGAAGTTGTAGTTAATTCCATTGACACCGACGGCGTAAAAAACGGCTTTGACATCGAAATGTTGGAGGCGGTTTCCAATGCGGTCAACGTGCCGATCATCGCATCGGGCGGAGCCGGGGGAATCGACCATTTCACCCAACTGTTCCGTGCCATTCCCACCATCGACGCCGGACTTGCGGCTTCCATTTTCCACTTCGGAGAGGTTAAAATCCCCGATCTGAAAGAAGAATTATACAAACAGGGAATCCCTGTAAGGAGATAAATTATGATCGACATCAACCAACTGAAATTTGACGAAAAGGGCTTGATCCCCGCCATCGTGGTGGACGCAAAAACCAAAGACGTTCTGACCTTGGCGTATATGAACAAAGAAAGCCTTGAAATCAGTATCAAAGAGCAGAAAACTTGTTTTTGGTCCCGCTCCCGCAACGAACTTTGGAGAAAGGGCGAAACGTCAGGGAATTATCAGCATATCGTCTCCATTACCGCCGATTGTGACAACGACGCGTTGACCGTATTGGTGGAAAAAGAAGGTCCTGCCTGCCATTTGGGAGAAGAATCTTGCTTCCACAATCCGGTCTTTGAAAGCGACGAACGGCACGCTTTCTCTCTCCAATCCCTGATGACCTTGATCGAGGGCAGAAAAATCGAGAAAAAAGAAGGATCTTACACCACATACCTTTTTGAAAAGGGCATCGACAAGATTTTGAAAAAAGTCGGGGAAGAATGCACCGAAGTCATCATCGCAGGAAAAGCCGACGATAAAAAGGAAACCATCTACGAAATCGCTGATCTGACCTACCACGTGATGGTCCTAATGATCGAAATGGGCATCTCCCTGGAAAACATTCACGACGAACTGGCCTCCCGCCACGTCATCGACAAAAAAGTCAAACAAGAAAAGATGACGAAGTAAGTTAGAGATGAAGTTGGTGTTCCTTTCTTTCTTTTCATGAGAAAAGAAAGAAAGGAACCGAAAGAAAGAAAAGCAAAATCCGGCGAATTTCATTCGCCGGGAAATAAAATGTAATGTTCAGGGTGCCGATAAGTAGCGGCACCCCTGTTTTATAAAGACTGATACGATTGTGTTCTTGGTTTTTATTCTTTTGAGAAGGACGTGAACTCACATCAAAAGAGCCGCCGCGCCTAAAAGTCCGGCATCGTTTGCCAACTCTGCGGTCAGAATCTTAACGGCAGGACCTTTGTCACTGGCAAATACTTCGCTGTCCAATTTCTTCTGCAAAGGATTGATCAGACGTTCTCCCTCGCTGCAGACACCGCCTCCGAGAATAATAATTTCCGGGCGCAGAGCATTTGCGACGTTGACGATCCCTACACCAAGCATATCAATATAATGATCGACGACCGATTTTGCACATTCATCTTTATCGTAATAATCAAAAGCAGTTTTTCCCGTAACCGCATCGACAGAGGCAACTTCCCAAAGTTTGCTTTGTGGATTTTTTTCCATAATCCTTTTGGTATCTCTAATCAATGCGCTGGCAGAAGCATAGGCTTCAAAACAACCGCGCCGTCCACAGGTACACGGTTCACCCTCCGCAACGATTACCGTGTGCCCGATTTCGGCACCCGCGGAACGATTTCCCTCAAAAAGCTTGCCATCGATGACAATCCCGCTTCCCACACCGGTACCGAGCGTAATCATCACGGAATTGTTGTATTGTTTTCCGCAACCGAATTTTGTCTCACCGAGTGCCGCCACGTTGGCGTCGTTTGCAATCTTTACGGGAAGTCCGATTTTTTCCGATACTTTATCGGCAATTGAAAAATCCTTCCAGTTTAAGTTATTGGAATAGATAACTTCACCCTTTTCACTGTCGATCATTCCCGGAACGCCGATACCAACACCGACAAGGTCTTGAACCGTCAGATTTGCCTTGTTCATCAGGCTCTTGCAAAGAGAGACGATATTTTCTACTACACCGTCTGCACCCTTTTCGCTTTCTGTGGGAACCTTATCGCGCAGGACGATTTTTCCGCTATCGTCAACAATGCCTCCCTTGATAAAGGTTCCGCCAAGGTCGATTCCAAGATAATATTTACGAATATCGGTTAAGATCACCGTCATCTCCCCTTCTAACGTGTATTTACCAAATCCCGCCGGGACAAAAAAGCTGTCTCCCCGACTTACTTTTTGACCGTTGATCTGCCCCGCTCCCTCCGTGCAGGTAACGCAATGAAAACTTTTCACGTCCGCGTTTAACGACAATTCGCCGTCAACCGCAAGCTTTTGCACGTTAAAATATTTACTGATCCCCAGCGTATTGTTTGACAAGCCTTTCGGCTCGTATTTTTTGCGGTCTGTCACCAGCATCGCCTTATCGACGTGAAGCTCCCTCGTGCATCCGTTCTTATCACGCCGTCCGTAATCGTATACGCGATAAGTCAAATTACTGTTCTGCTGAATCTCGTAGATCAAACAACCCGCACCGATTGCGTGAATCGTGCCCGCGGGGATAAAGTAAGACTCCCCTGCCTTGACAGGATAAAAACTCAAAAGATCCGTCAAAGTGTTTTCCTTGATGGCACGCTCGTATTCTTCTTTGGTCACGTCCCGATGAAATCCAAGATAAATTCCGGCACCCTCGTCCGCCTCTACGATATACCACATTTCCGTTTTCCCAAAACTGTTCTCGTGGGTCAATGCGTAGTCGTCGGAGGGGTGAACCTGAACCGAAAGGTTACTTTTGGCATCAATGAATTTAATTAGCACGGGGAAAAAGGAAAAATCAAGGGTATTCTCTCCCAATTCCGATGGAGTAAGCACTTCCTCCAACGTTTTTCCGTCCGAAACCAGCGTTTTCCCGGCAGAATGAAATGAAAGTTCCCAACTCTCCGCACACGGATCAACGGAACATTCTTTTCCGTATGTTTCCTTCAGCTTGGTTCCGCCCCATAAGTAATCTTTACAAGGAGGGATCAACTTTTGTATTTTCATATTCTCGATCCTTTCTATGAACGTCAATCTGATGTCCAAAAGCAACTATTGTCGCCAACCTTTCACCAAACCTCACGTTTTTAGAGTTTCCTCACGTTATACTTTTTTATTTCTTTCATAACCATCACATCTGTTTTTATTATAACATAATTTCCCTCTTATTGCAAGAGATTTAATAGCCTTTCTTAAAAAAATTAAAATCGTTGTTTGTAATATCCAACTCTTTGAGCATAGCATTTCGATCTCTTTCCAATGCAATTTTATTTGTCGAGAAGGAAAATTTCAAAAAAGGGGTTGACAAATTTCTCGGAATCGTGTATAATGAAGATAGAAAAGGTGCTGACCGATAGACGGTTAAAGCCCCTAATGAGTCAAAAGATTATGACCGCATGTTTGGAGACAGGGCGGTCATTTTCTTTTTGTTATGGAGATAACAAGAGATATGATTGTTGCGAGGACTATCGTATAAGAAAAAAGCTCCTCAAAAGAAACCATACGCATCACCCCCTTTATAAAAAATAAAAGGGGCAAAGATTTAACCGCCTACCGTGTAGGTCAGCACCGGATTATATTATAACATATATTTTGCCGAAATGCAAGAGATTTTGCATTTCTTTTTTTCTTTTTGGGGTTTACAAATGGAAAAGAGTATGATATAATAAAGTTACCACACAAAATCGAATAAAATCCGTAGAAGTGAGTACAATTGCCTTTGGTAAAAGTGCTGACTTCCTCGTGTTCATTTCTACGGAAACGTAACGATTTTGTGTGGTAGCAAATCGAAGTCGAGCATTTTTCAGTGTGCGGGATTTCGATTGCACACATTTTTTTGTATATACAAACCCACGCGATAGTCGCGTGCTTTTCTATATACAAGAAGACCGCTCTGTGAAC
>JAZUMQ010000041.1:0-33866 GCA_045603745.1 Eubacteriales bacterium
CATTGTGGACTATCACTGCCATATTGACCCGAGGGAGATCTTTGAGGACAGAAAATTTGAGAATATCACTCAGCTTTGGCTGGGCGGCGACCATTACAAATGGCGGCTCATGCGCTGGGGCGGCGTGGATGAAGCTTACATCACGGGTAACGCCTCCGACAGAGATAAATTCCAAAAGTTTGCCGAGGTGCTGCCACGCGCCGTGGGTAATCCCATGTACCATTGGTGCCATCTGGAACTGCAACGGTATTTCGGATATGACGGCATTTTAAACGGGGAAACTGCAGAAACGGTTTGGAATCTTGCGAACGAAAAATTAAAAGAAGAAGCGATGAGCGTCCGTGGGTTGATCGAACAGAGCAACGTGGCGTTTGTCGGTACCACCGACGACCCCATTGATTCCTTGGAATGGCACGCAAAACTTGCCGCCGATCCCACCATGAAAACCGTCGTCGCTCCTTCGTTCCGTCCCGACAAGGCTTTGAATATTGATAAAGCCGGTTGGAAGGAATATATTGAAACTTTGTCTTCCGTTTCCGGAGTTGTCATTGACGGAATAGATTCTTTGAAAGAGGCTTTGAAAAAACGCCTTGACCATTTTGACGCCCACGGGTGTCGTGCCAGCGACCATGGTTTGGATTATATCATTTGTCGTCTTGCAGATAAAGACACCGTAGATAATATTGTGAAAAAAGGACTTTCCGGACAAGCAACTTCCGTGGAAGAAGCGGAAATCTTGAAGACCGATCTTCTGATTTTCTGTGCCGAACAATACGTTCGCCTCGGTTGGGTGATGCAGTTGCACTATAATTGCTTGCGAAATCCCAATTCCGCCATGTTCCGTCGTCTCGGTCCCGATACGGGATTTGACGTGATCGGACCCAACAATTGCACCGGAAAATTGGCAAGACTTTTGGACGTGCTCAATGAAAAAAATGCTCTGCCCCGGACGATTCTTTACAGTCTGGACGCCGGTGATAACGAAGTGATCGACGCCCTTCTCGGTGCTTTCCAAGGAACCGACGTTCCCGGCAAGATCCAGCACGGAAGTGCTTGGTGGTTTAATGATAATAAGCAGGGTATGATCGATCAGTTGGTCAGTCTTGCAAACCTCAGCCTTTTGGGGAATTTCGTAGGAATGCTGACCGACTCCCGGAGTTTTCTCAGTTACACGCGCCACGAATATTTCCGCCGGATTCTGTGTCAGCTGATTGGAACGTGGGTAGAAAACGGCGAATATCCCAACGACGAAAAGACCCTTAAGATCATCGTTCAAGATATTTGTTACTATAACGCCGAACGCTATTTTAATTTAAAATAAGGAGAGAACCATCATGCAAATGACGTTTCGCTGGTACGGTGAGGGAAATGACAAGATCCCCCTTTCCGACATCAAGCAAATCCCCGGGGTTTCCGGTCTGGTTTGGGCATTGCACGATAAGATGCCCGGGGAAGTTTGGGAAGTGGAAGAGATCGCCAAAGTCCAAAAGCAATTGGAACCCTACGGTTTTCATATGGACGTGGTGGAATCGGTCAACGTTCACGACGATATTAAGATTGGTCTTCCTACCCGGGATCGGTATATTGAAAATTACAAACAGACCATTCGCAATCTTTCCAAATTCGGTGTTAAGGTCATCTGCTATAACTTTATGCCCATTTTTGACTGGACTCGAAGCGATTTGTTTCACCCGGTCGGAGACGGTTCTACCGCCCTGTTTTATGAAAAGGGTATGATTCAGACCGACTACAACGCCATGGCAAAGTATATTCTCGATTTTACCGAGAAATACAACATGAGTTTCCCCGGTTGGGAACCGGAACGCATGGCGAAGTTGGACGAACTGTTTCAAGCCTACGCCGACGTGGATCATGAAAAACTTTGGGCAAATCTGAAATACTTTTTGGAAGCCATCATGCCCACCTGTCGGGAATGTGATATTAAAATGGCGATTCATATGGACGATCCCCCGTGGGATATTTTCGGATTGCCCCGTCTGTTGATCAACGAGGAGAATATTAACCGGTTCTTGCGTATGGTGGACGACGAATACAACTGTCTGACTCTTTGCTCCGGTTCGCTGAATGCCGACCCCAACAACAACGTGGCAGACATTATCCGCAAGCATTGTGACCGCATCGCCTTTGCCCATATCCGTAACGTCAAGCACTTTGAAAACGGCGACTTCTCCGAAGCCAGTCATCGGGATTGTGATGGCGATACCGGAATTTTGGAGATCATGCGTGCCTACCACGATTGCGGTTACAAGGGGTATATCCGCCCCGACCACGGAAGACATCTTTGGGGGGAAGGCCCCGGTACGGTACGCCCCGGCTATGGTCTTTACGATCGGGCGCTGGGGATTATGTATATGTTGGGTTGTTGGGATATGCTCGACCGACTCAACGGTGAAGCGTAATTTCTGGAAATTAAGATAAACGAAACGAAAAGAGGAGAAAGAACAACATATGAAACAAAACGTTTTGAATACCGATCTGACCGGCAAAGTTGCCGTCGTGACCGGTGCCGGCGGTGTTTTGTGCAGTTACTTTGCGAAAGTTCTTGCTCGGGCGGGTGCAAAAGTTGCCCTTCTTGACATCAACGAACAAGCCGCCCAAAGGTATGCTGACGAAATTATCGCCGAAGGGGGCGTTGCAAAAGCCTATGCCTGCAACGTGTTGGACAAAGCCGCTTGCTACGCCGTTGCCGATCAAGTTGCCGCCGATCTTGGCGCCTGCGATATTTTGGTGAACGGTGCCGGCGGAAATAATCCCAGAGCCACCACCGACAAAGAATATTTTGAATTGGGCGATATTGACGAAGACACCAAATCTTTCTTTGATCTGGAATCGGAAGGTGTGGGATTTGTCTTTAATCTGAATTTCTTAGGAACGCTGATTCCCACGCAAGCCTTTGCCCGTCAGATGGTGGGGCGAGAAGGGTGCAATATCCTCAATATTTCGTCCATGAACGCCTATACCCCCCTCACTAAGATTCCCGCGTATTCCGGAGCAAAGGCGGCCATTTCCAATTTTACCCAATGGCTTGCCGTTCACTTCTCCAAAGTGGGAATTCGGGTTAACGCCATTGCCCCCGGGTTCTTCTCCACCAAGCAGAATGCAAAACTTCTGTTTAACGAAGACGGAACCCCCACAGCCCGCACCGGTAAGATCCTTGCCGCTACCCCCATGGGACGGTTCGGCGAGAGCGAAGAGCTGGAAGGCGGTCTTTTGTTCCTTGTAAATAATGAAGCCGCAGGCTTTATCACCGGAGTTGTCCTGCCCATCGACGGCGGATTCTCCGCATATTCAGGAGTGTGATTGATATGGAAAAATTTGTCCCTGTGGTGGTCATCAAAGAATTGTCCGAAACCGATAAAATTCTGACCGCCTTGAAAAACAACGGTATTAACTGTGCGGAAATTACGTTCCGTACCGCTTGTGCCGCCGAAGCCATTGCCTATGCTTGTAAAAACTATCCCGAAATGTCCATCGGGGCAGGTACGGTCATCAATGGGGAACAATGCAACGCCGCTTTGGAAGCCGGTGCTCAGTTCATCGTTTCTCCCGGTCTTTCCGTTGCCGTTGCAAAGATTTGTAATGAGAAAAATATTCCCTACTATCCCGGTTGTGTCACCCCCACCGAGATCATGCAGGCGCTGGAATTGGGCATTACCACCGTTAAATTCTTCCCTGCCAACATCTACGGCGGCTTGAAGGCGCTGAAAGCCTTGTCCGCCCCCTTCCCCCAGGTGAAATTTATTCCCACCGGTGGAGTAGACCGGAGCAATATCGACGAATTTTTGGCTTTTGATAAGATTGCAGCCATCGGCGGCAGTTTCTTCGTCAAGGAAGCCTTGGAAAAAATGGAGGCAGAAAATAAATGAGCAGAATCGTAACTTTCGGCGAAATTATGCTTCGCCTTGCACCCGACGGATACTATCGTTTCTTTCAAAATGACGTAATGCAAGCCACCTTTGGCGGCGGCGAAGCCAACGTTGCCGTATCCCTTGCCAATTACGGTATGGACAGCGTGTACGTCACCAAATTGCCCAAGCACGCCATCGGTCAGGCGGCAGTCAATTCTCTGCGTTATTTCGGAGTTGATACCTCCAAAATCGTCCGGGGCGGAGATCGTGTGGGAATCTATTTCCTGGAAAAAGGCGCTTCTCAACGGGGTTCTGTCTGTATTTACGACCGTGCCCATTCCGCTATTGCGGAAGCCCAATCCGGGGATTTCGATTGGGATTCCATCTTTGAAGGCGCCGATTGGTTTCATTTTACCGGGATTACTCCGGCGTTGGGACAGAACGTTGCCGATCTTTGTCTGGAAGCCTGCAAGGCCGCAAAAGCCAAGGGTGTTAAGATCTCCTGCGATCTGAACTATCGGGGCAAACTGTGGACGAGAGAACAGGCGAGAGCCACCATGACCGAACTTTGCAAATACGTGGACGTCTGCATTTCCAACGAAGAAGACGCCAAAGACGTCTTTGGAATTGAAGCGGAAGGAACCGACATTTACGGTGGAAAACTGAACCACGAAGGTTATAAATCCGTCGCAAAACAACTGGCGGATAAATTTGGCTTTGAAAAGGTTGCCATCACTCTGCGTTCTTCCATTTCTGCCAGCGATAACGACTGGGCGGGAATGTTGTACGATGGAGAAAACTATTGTTTCTCCAAATCCTATCACCTGCACATCGTCGACCGGGTTGGTGGGGGAGATTCCTTTGGGGGCGGATTGATCTATTCCATTCTGTCCGGCAAAGATACCCAGCAAGCCATTGAATTTGCCGTGGCGGCATCGGCGCTTAAACATTCCGTGGAAGGAGACTACAACCGGGTCTCCGTGTCCGAGGTTGAAAAATTAGCCGGTGGCGACGGAAGCGGACGGGTGCAGAGATAAGGGTTGAGATATAAGATCTGATTCTTCATTTTCGTATTTTGCATTTTGCCCAGCCGTCCCTGACCCGTAGGGTTGGGGAAGGGGGACCATCCGAAGGATGGTGGAAGGGGTGCATTTAAAAAAGTCGGCAGGTTTTCTGCCGACTTTTTGAACAATTTGTGACATAACCCGGGTAGGGTATTGCTCGTGACGTTGGGTAACGTGCTATAATGGGAGCAAGGAGGTGAATGCTATGTCACAATACACTACGGGAGAATTGGCAAAACTGTGCGGTGTTACGGTTCGGACGGTTCAATATTACGACAACCGGGGAATCCTGCTTCCCAGCACGTTGAGTGAAGGCGGAAGAAGGTTGTACTCGGAAGAAGATCTGCAAAAGATGAAACAGATCTGCTTTTTGCGGGAATTGGATCTTCCCTTGAACAGTATCGCCCAGTTGCTTTCCGAACCGGAGCCGGAAAAGGTGTTGTCTCTGTTGCTTTCCCAACAGGAGGCGATTCTGCAGAAAGAGATGGACGACCGAAAAGAACGGCTGGAACAACTTCATCAGTTGCGCTGGGGCTTGGAAAAGACCAAGAATTTTTCCGTAAATTCCATTACCGACATAGCGGCACAAATGAAAAACAAAAAAAGACTGTACAAAATTCGCGGAATCATGTTCGGTGTCGGTTTGCTTTTGGACGCCATCGAAATCGGCGCGTTGATCTACGCTTTGAACACCGGAAACTGGTGGTGGTTCGGGGCAGGAATGGTCATCGTGATTTTGGGTGGAATTTGGGTTTCTTCCTATTATTTTAAAAACGTGGATTATATCTGCCCTCAGTGTAACCACGTGTTCAAACCCAAGTTTAAAGAAGCCTTTTGGGCGAACCATACTCCCAACACCCGGAAACTGACCTGTCCCCATTGCGGACACAAAGGTTTCTGCGTGGAAACCGCAACGGAAAACAAATAAAAACAAGAGCCGGAAGATTTTCTTCCGGTTCAAATTTTAATTGTAAAAAAAATGTGAAAAGTTGAAAAAGTCCCTTGACAAATCATGGAAATGGGAGTATAATAGCAACTGGTTAGGGTATGCTAACCGAAAGAATAAGCACAAATAAGGTGAATGATATGACCTTGAAAGACGCCAAGGAAGGAATTGAATACATCATTCGCTCCATTGAGACCGACGACGAAGAATTGGACGCCTTTTTGTTCTCCTTGGGTTGTTACAGCGGAGAACCGATTACGGTCATCTCCCACTTGAAGGGTGGTTGTGTCGTTTCCATCAAAGACGGCAGATATAATATTGACAACCAGTTGGCAGAAGCCATTTTGATCTAAAAACAGACGGCGAAAGCCGATTGTTTTTTTGCCCGACAGTTAGCATAGGGTAACTACAGTTTTCAAAAACTGTTTTATATAAAAAGAAGAAGAAAAACATTGTATAAATCAGGAGGAAACTACTATGAGAATTGCTTTGACCGGCAATCCGAACAGCGGTAAGACCACCATGTACAACGCCCTGACCGGCAGAAATGAGAAGGTCGGGAACTGGGCGGGGGTCACCGTAGAGAAGAAAGAGCACGCCATCAAAAAATCCTATTGCGGAGATGTCGTGGAAGAACTGATCGCCGTCGACCTTCCCGGCGCTTACTCCATGTCTCCTTTCACCTCGGAAGAAAGTATTACCAGTTCCTACGTGAAGAATGAAAACCCTGACGTTATCATCAACATCGTCGACGCCACCAATTTGAGCCGTAGCCTGTTCTTTACCACCCAGTTGTTGGAACTGGGGATTCCCGTGGTTGTCGCCTTGAATAAAGCAGACATCAATAAGAAGAAAGAAACGGTCATCGACACGGCGGTTTTGTCTGCAGAATTGAATTGCCCCGTGGTCAATACCACCTCTACCACCGCGGACGGTCTGAAAGACGTGATTTCTGCTGCGGTGGCTCAGGTAGGAAAAGGACAGAAAGCTCCTTATGTACAAGAAGAAATTGATTTGACCGATAAGACTGCCGTGGAAGAAGCCGATCGGAAGCGATTTAAATTTGTCAACGGAATTGTTAAGTTGGTAGAAACTCGGAAGGTACTTACCCGCAAAAAGAACGCCCAGGACAACGTTGATGCAATTTTGACCAACAAATGGGTAGGAATTCCTATCTTTGCCGTGATTATGTTCTTGGTCTTCTACATTTCCCAAGCCACACTCGGCACTTGGATTGCGGAAGGATACGAATTTGAAAACGGCGTTGCGATTCCCGGATTGGTCACCCTTTTGGAAATGTTCCAGGAATGGGTTGGCGGCTTGGTCGTCAATACCCCCGACATCGTTCAGGCGTTGCTGGTGGACGGAATCATCGGCGGGGTTGCCGCCGTGGTCGGATTTTTGCCCCTGGTCATGGTGATGTACTTCCTCATCGCTCTGTTGGAAGATTGCGGCTATATGGCACGTGCTTCCGTGGTTCTTGACCCCATCTTCAAAAAAGTGGGACTTTCCGGAAAATCCGTCATTCCCTTCGTCATCGGCACCGGTTGTGCCATTCCCGGCGTTATGGCTTGTCGAACCATTCGCAACGAACGGGAACGCAGAGCCACCGCCATGCTCGCCCCCTTTATGCCTTGCGGAGCAAAGTTGCCGGTCATCGCCTTGTTTGCCGGTGCGTTCTTTGACGATTCTCCTTGGGTTGGACCTCTGATGTATTTTGCCGGTATCGTTATTATCTTTATCGGTGCGTTGCTGATTAATAAAATCACCGGAAACAGTAAGAAAAAATCTTACTTTATCATGGAATTGCCCGAATACAAAGCCCCCTCTCTTTGGAGAGCCTGTAAGTCTATGTGCTCCCGTGGTTGGGCTTATATCGTAAAAGCCGGAACCATTATCCTTTTGTGCAATACTGCCGTTCAGGTCATGCAGTCCTTTACTTGGTCTTTCCAAATCGCGGAATCTGCTGATTCTTCCATTCTTGCTTCTATTGCAGGCCCCATCGCCTATCTTTTGGTTCCCATCGCCGGCGTTCTTTCTTGGCAGTTGGCTGCCGCCGCCGTCACCGGATTTATCGCCAAAGAAAACGTGGTCGGTACCCTTGCGGTCTGCTTCGTCGGGTTGGAAAACCTCATCGACACCGAAGAATTGGCGTTGATGGAAGGTGCCGGTGCTGACGTCGCCGGAATTATGGCAATCAGCAAAATCGCCGCCTTGGCTTACATGATGTTTAATCTGTTCACTCCTCCCTGTTTTGCCGCCATCGGGGCTATGAACTCCGAAATGAAGAGTGCGAAATGGCTTTGGGGCGCGGTGGGATTCCAGTTGGGAATCGGTTACACCGTGGGCTATCTGGTCTATACCGTCGGTACGCTGATTACCGCTCCTTCCACGTTGGCGGTCGTTCCTGCAATCTGTGGTGGAATTGCCGTAGCGGTCTTTGTTGTAATCATCGCGATTCTGTGTGTCCGCGGAGAAAAACAAGTCAAAGCAGGGAAAGTTTCAAAAACTGCAAAAGTTGCTTAATTGAGGAGATTTTATGGGCGCAGAAACCTATATCGTCATTGCCGTGATTCTCATCGTCGTAGGTCTGGCGGCAGGATACGTTATTAAGGCGAAAAAAAGCGGAAAGAAATGTATCGGTTGCCCCGATGGGTGTTGTACTTCCAAAAAGAAGTCTGATGATATGACCCCCTGCTCCGGTTCTTGTGCCTGCTGTTGCGGGTGTTCCCAAGAACCTGCCGACAACGAAAATCAATAAAAAGTATCGGGAGACGCATTTGCGTCTCCCGATACTTTATCAATATTAGTTTTCACTCGGCAGATGTAATCTGCGAATTTCGCTTTTCTTTTTGGTTCTTTTTCTTTTCTCGTGAAAAGAAAAAGAACACTTCTCCACCCTTAATTCTTCAAACTCTGCATGGGGGCGGGGATTCTGCCACCCCGGGCGATGAATTTCGCGGGGGAGACGTTGCGGACGGGCATGATAGGAGCCGTACCCAAAAGTCCGCCGAATTCCACGTGGTCGCCTACGGATTTTCCGTAAGCGGGGATAATGCGAACGGCGGTGGTCTTGGTATTTACCACGCCAATGGAAATTTCGTCGGCAATAATGGCGGAAATTACGTCGGCAGAAGTGTTTCCGGGAACGGCGATCATGTCCAGACCCACGGAGCAGACTGCGGTCATTGCTTCCAACTTATCTAAGGTCAAAACGCCGTTTTCTGCGGCTCGGATCATTCCGGCGTCTTCCGAAACCGGAATAAAGGCTCCGGACAAACCACCCACGTGGCTGGACGCCATCACGCCGCCCTTTTTCACTGCGTCGTTTAATAATGCCAAGGCGGCGGTGGTTCCGTGTGCCCCACATTGTTCCAGTCCCATCTCTTCCAGAATGTGCGCCACCGAGTCTCCAATGGCAGGAGTGGGCGCCAGCGACAGATCTACGATACCAAAAGGCACGTTCAAACGGCGGGAAGCTTCCGAAGCCACCAATTGACCCATGCGGGTAATTTTGAAGGCGGTTTTCTTAATGGTTTCCGCAACGGCGGAGAAATCTCCGTCGCACTTTTCCAGAGCGGTTTTTACCACGCCGGGGCCGGAAACACCTACGTTGATGACGCATTCCCCTTCGCCTACACCGTGGAACGCCCCTGCCATGAACGGGTTATCTTCGGGAACGTTGGCAAAGACGACGAGTTTTGCGCACCCGATGGAGCTTTGATCTTTGGTTAGCTCTGCAAGGTCTTTGATGGTGGTTCCCATCATTCTGACCGCGTCCATATTGATGCCTGCTTTGGTGGAAGCCACGTTGATGGAAGAACAAACGTTGCTTGTTTCGGTCAATGCTTGGGGCAGGGACCGGATCAGTTTCAGGTCACTTTCGGTAAATCCCTTGTGAACCAAGGCGGAAAAGCCGCCGATAAAGTTGACGCCGCATTTGTCCGCCGCTTCCTGCATTGCTTTTGCAAAACAGGTGTAATCTTCAGTTTTTGAGGCGGCGGCGATCATCGACATGGGGGTGATGGAAATGCGTTTGTTGATGATGGGAATTCCGAATTCTTTTTCGATCTCTTCCCCGGTCTTGACTAAATTTTGCGCCTTAGAGCAGATTTTGTCTACGATCTTCCGGCAAGCCACCTTCGGATCGGGGTCACAACAGTCAAAAAGGGAGATTCCCATGGTGACGGTCCGAACGTCGAGATGTTCGTTTTCGATCATATGTAACGTTTCAAGAATTTCGTTGCTGTTTATCATCGGTATTGTCCTCGTTTTCAGATGCGGTGCATGGCGTTAAAAATTTCTTCGTGCATCGTGTGAATGGCAAGGCCGTTATTTTCTCCCAACTCGGTCATGCGGTCAACGAAATCGGTAAATTTGACGGTAATGTCGTCAATGCTTACCAACATAACCATGACGAATAAATCGTCCAAGACCTTTTGGGTGATGTCCTCAATGTTGGCGTTGACTTCGGTGCAGGCGGCGGAGACCTGGGCGATAATACCCACGGAGTCTTTGCCTGCGACAGTGATAATGGCTCTCATAATTAGTTTCCTTTCTGTATTTCGTTATTTGCATTAAAGCGGGATTGCAGATTGCTCAGATATTCTTTCGCGGAAAGATGTCCTTTTGCCATTTGCAAAAAATATTCTTCTACAATGGACCGATTCTCGGTCATGGGTAGAGAAGTATCGGTATCGGCGGTGGCGAGAAGGTCGAAATAAAGTTCGGCATCTTCTTTGTGATAAAAATGATCTTCGGTCAGTTCTTCGTTGACGTTCACTTTTTCCGGTGACGCGAAGAGCCGCGGAAGGAGGGTTTTGCAAAGTTCTTTGTTTGCATTGGCGGTGATCCCGCAGAAAATATCTTCCGAGGAATAACAGGCTCCCGCCGTTCCTTTTTGAATGGAAGGAAAGCCGATGATTCGCAGATCTTCGCCCAGACAGGCGGAAACAGAATCGTCTTCGGTGTCAAAAAGAAGGGAAGAATTACCCACCAAAAAAGCGGTGCGGCGGTTGGTAAACGCCAATTTTGCAGTGGGGTCGGCGGCGCTGTTTTCATAGGCGCCCAAGGAGTAAGTGACTCCCGACGATAACAGTGATTGCAGTTTGGAAAATCCGGTCAATCCCTGTTTGGAGTCCATGACGCAGGTTCCGTCGTCGGAAAAATAGGTCAGCCCGGCAGCGTGGAGGGTCGCCCAAACCAAATCGGGGTGCGATTCGTTGGGGGTTGCGAGGGCAAAAACTTCGCCGTCGGTGACTTGATTACAGAGTCGTTCAAAATTGTTCCAATTCCAAGCGCTGTTTTCGTATAATTCCAAAGGAGTTTCGCAATTCCGGTCGGTCAGAAGTTTTTCGTTGTAAAATAAAAGATAGGACAAGGTGGGCAAAGGATTGTTCCAGCCGTCTGCCCGCAGGGCATAAGCGGTACCGTCGGATTTTTTCAGACTTCCGGTTTTCGAGGCTTCCAGTCCTACGTCGGCAAGGGAAAGAAAATATCCTTCGTCGTAATACCGAGAGAGAAACATCGCATCGGTCTGAATAACGTCGGCGTACTTTTTTCCGGTTCGGCAGGCGCGCAAGAACTGATCGGAGAGGTTTGCTTCCGAAACCAGTTCTACGTCCACCGTCGTTCCGGTGGCTTTTTCTACGGCTTCGATCTGTGCTAAGATTCGGTCTGTTTTTGGGGAAGCGCCCCCTTCCGGACGGAAGGCTTCGGCTCCCGCAACGGAAGTCTTCACCGTCAGCGTGTTTGGATCGGAGGAATCGGAAACTCCGGCGTTTTGATTTGAGCCGTTTTGTTTTCCGCCACTCAAGTCGATTTTTTCGCAACCAAGCAAAGAAAACAATAGGAGTGCCGACAGAAACAGAGCGAATATGCGAGAAAATTTCATCGCAGACCTCCAAAACAAAGTATAAAACAATTGGTTTTATTACATTGCGGGAACGGTTTCCATGCCCAAAACGGTCAAGGTTTGTTCCAGCAGATTTCCTACGGCGGCAGACAGAGCGATCCACGTGTTTTTCTTCACCGGATCGGATTCGCTCATGATTTTATGAGTTCCGTAGAATACGTTGAAAGCGTTTGCCAGATCATATGCCGCTTCGCACAGAAAACTGGGCAACTTATCAGCAAATGCCTGACTGTAAGCCGTGGTGAGCAGTTGCATTTTCATCAGAACTTCCCGTTCTTCTTTAGACGAAATTTGCAATTCTGCCGTCAAATCGGGATTGCCGGCTTTTGCCAGAAGAGAACGGATCCGTACCAAGGAATATAACAAATACGATCCGGTTTTTCCGTCGAATTGGACGAATTTGTCGATGTCAAAAATATAATTCTTCGTGCGGTTGCAAACCAGATCGCCGTATTTCAGTGCGGCACAACCCACTTTTCGAGGTGCATCGGCATCTTGTGCCAACGCCCCTTCCGACAACTGTTTGCCGGCGGCTTCGGAAATCAGGGCGATGAGGTCTTTCAGTTTCATCGTGCCCCCTTCTCTCGTTTTGAAGGGTTTTCCGTCGGTTCCGTTGACGGTGCCGAAGGGAACGTGGATCAGGACGGTATCTTCTTTGACCAATCCGGTTTTCCGGGCGCAACGGAAGACTTGTTCAAAGTGAAGCCCCTGCCGAGCATCGACCACGTACCAAATTTCATCGGGATCAATGGTCTCCATGCGTTCTTTGATGGTTGCAAGGTCGGTAGATGCGTAGATCTGGGCACCGTTGGATTTCCGAAGAATGATGGGAGGCATGGGTTTTTCGTCGGTTTCTTCCGCCACGTCCATGACCAATGCGCCTTCGCTTTCATAGGCAAAGCCCTGCTCCACAAAGGAATCGATCATAGGATCTACGTAGCGGTCGCAGGTGCTCTCGCCGTTCCAGAGATCAAATTCCACGTTCAGCGCGGCGTAATCCTTTTTGATGTCTGCAATGGAAATGGCGCAAATATCCTGCCACAGGGTATAATATCCTTCCTCGTGCTTTTGCAGACGGAAGGTGATGTCCTGGGCTTTTGCCCGAAATTCTTCGTCCTCTTTGGAACGGGCAGACGCCAAGGGGTAGACCTCGTTCAGATCTCCAAGGGTAATCTCCGGTTTTGCACCGTTTCCGCCGAAATAGTAGGAAAGGTCGAACCGTTCTTCCAATCCGGCAATGACCAAGCCCATTTGGGTGCCCCAGTCACCTAAGTGGACGTCGCCCACTACTCGGTGACCCAAAAATACCGAAAGACGTTTCAAGGCTTCGCCGATGACGGCGCTGCGCAAATGTCCCACGTGCAGAGGTTTTGCGATGTTCGGTCCACCGTAGTCAATGACGATTTTTTTCGGGTCTTGAGTGGTTTCTACCCCGCAGCGAGGATCTTGGAGAAGTTCTTTTAACAGGGCGGAAAATTCTTCGTCGGTGACGGTGAAATTTAAAAATCCGGGGGCGGCGACTTCCGCCTTTGCGTAAGCATATTTTTCTGCGAACTTGTCCGCCAATGCCTGAGCGATCTTAATGGGTGCATTCCGCAATTCCTTTGCCAACGCAAATGCGGCGTTGCATTGATACTGGCACAGGTCGGGACGGTCGGAATAGGACACGGTAATTTTTTCCGTGGGGTATCCCAATTCTTCCGCAGCGGTACGAAGGTCGTTGTTCAGTTTGTTGATCAGCATATTCAGATGCTCCCTATGAGTATATAATATCTATTCTATCATTATAGCACATTTTTTCGGGAAAAGCAAGGGTTTTGCGCAAAAAACTTCCCGGCTGATAACATCAGCCGGGATAAAATTATTCCAAACTTATTCTGCGGGGAAAATATAGACTTCAATAGTGTAAAAATCCCCTGTGGATTGAGAGTAGCAGGAAATCATTGTGGGTTTTTCCAAGCATGCAACCAATCCCTTGATGGTTTTTTCTTTCTGATTCAATTCCAAATGCGTTTCAAAACAGCTCCAGTTGACGGGGTCTCTGGGAATCAGGGACGGATCAATGGATACCGTTTGCCCTACCGTGAGGGAAAGATACGGAGCTTTTTGTACGTTGACCACGTAAGTCGCCGTGATGGTAGGATCGTTCTTGCTGGTAGCTACGATGGTGCACGAACCGAACTTTAGACCGGTGACCTTCCCGGTGACGTCGACGGTTGCTACCGTCGAATTTGTAGAAGACCAGATTACTTCCGGCAATTCTTCCAAGCCCACGTATCCGGCTACCAATTCTATGGTGTTGTGGGGTGCGATGTCATACAGTACGGAATCTTCATTGATGGCGATTTCCAAAACCGGTTTG
Source organism: Eubacteriales bacterium (assembly GCA_045603745.1). Taxonomy (GTDB): domain Bacteria; phylum Bacillota; class Clostridia; order Oscillospirales; family UBA644; genus RGIG995. Next base: position 14,156 of record JAZUMQ010000041.1, read on the forward strand.
CGGGGATTGACGTAGACCACGGCGTTTTTGGAAAGTTCTCCTACCGTGCAGGTGATCAATACCGAAACGGGACTATCGGAAGGTGCCTTGATCAGGGTGAATTCTCCGGTGGTTTCGTCGATCGATAACAGATCCGGGCGGCTGGTGGTCCAGACCGGAATCTCGGTGCAGTTGGAGGGGGAAATGGAACAGTTGATTTTAAACGGTCCGTTATCGTTTTCTCCGATGGTCATGGTGGTGGGGGTCAATTGAAGTCTTGTCGGAGGAACGGAAACTTCTTTGGCAGGACCCACGGTAACGGTACAGTTTGCAGACAGATCGCCATTTCCGACGTTCAGGGTTGCGGTGATGGTCACTTCCCCTTCTCCGATTCCTTTCACGCTCCCTCCGGTGACGGTGGCAATCAAAGGATCGGAAGAGGTCCAGGTGATGGAATATCCCGTGGCGTTTTCCGGTTCCACTTTCGGAGTCAGTTGTAAGGTTGCCCCGATGGTTGTGGTATAAGCTCCTTCTTCAAAGGAAATCCCGGTGGCGGGAATGGTAATTTCCGATACCCGTACCGTACAGGTGGCGGAAATCGTACCGTCTTGGGTCGTTGCGGTAATGGTGGAAATCCCTTGCGATACCGGGGAAACGACTCCTTCGGAAACGGTGGCGATGGCGGGATTGGAAGAAGTCCAGTTCAATGGGGTTTTTACGGCATTTTCCGGAGCATAAACGACCTCGTTGTTCAGATCCAAGGTCGAGCCTTCTCCCAGAGAATACACGGTGGACTGAAATGCGATAGACGACAACGGGGTGGTGTTTTCTATAACGGTGACGTTGCAGCTGAAATAAACCTCTTCCTCTGCCGTTCGTACGACGACGGTGACCTTGGTCATTCCGGGGGCAACACCGGTAACGGTTCCGCTATCCTCTACGGTGGCAACGGAAGGATTTTCTACCATCCACGCTAAAGTATATTCTCCTACGTCGATGTTTTTCGGATTGTTCAAGGACAGTTTGTTCGTCTGTCCTGTCATGATGGTACATTCCGTTTCCGAAAGAACAAAGGCTTTTTCAATCTTATTTGCATTACTGCAACCGGTCAATAAAAAGACCAGAGAAAAGAGCAAGATGGGAAGGGTTTGTTTGATTAGTTTTACGATTTTCATTCGGTTCGTCCCCTTTCGGGATTGCATTTGTTGTGAGGATTACGCTTTTATGTTATCATATTTTAATCGAAAAGTCAAGTTAAAAAGTAAAAATCTTGAAAAAGCAGAGATTTTTTCCGGTTTTTGACACAGGATCGTTCCATTCCCGTTGTAATATAGAGTCGAGAGGTGAATAGAATGAATTGCTTGCTCGTGACTTTGAACAGCAAATTTACTCACACGTCCTTGGCGTTGCGGTCTTTACGGCAGGTGGCTTTGGGAAAAGTGCAACTGTTGGAATGCACTGTCAATCAACCAAAAGATGAAATCTTACGGCAGATCTTGTCCGTACCCGCAAAAATTTACGCTTTTTCCGTTTATATTTTTAACGTCACTCTGACTCGACAGATCATTTCCGATCTTCGGGCGGTGCGCCCGGACGCCTTGATCTTGTGTGGCGGACCGGAAGTATCCTATGATTGCGAAGAATTTTTACGCCAAAATCCCGGCGTGGACGGAATTATGCGCGGCGAGGGCGAGGAGACGTTCCGGGAATTGATGGTCAAACTTTCCGATTCCGAAGATCCGAAAACAGCCTTCTATTCCTTGACCTGTGACGGTGTCTCTTTGTTGGACAACGGACGGTATAAGGAATTTTCCGACCGACTCCCGATCTGTGATCTGGACACCCTGCCATTCCCTTATGCCGAGGGAGAATTGGAAACGTTGAAAAATCGGATCTTATATTACGAATCCTGCCGAGGGTGTCCCTATACCTGTATTTATTGTTTGTCCTCAGTGCAAGGCAGAGTTCGGGTGCGTTCCCTGCCCCGGGTCTTTGAAGACCTGCAACGGTTTTTGGACGCAAAGGTCAAATTGGTTAAGTTTGTTGACCGCACCTTTAATTTTGCCCGCGCCCGCGCCCGTGCGATTTGGCAATATCTGAAAGATCACGATAACGGCGTTACGTCCTTCCATTTTGAGGTTGCCGCGTGGCTTTTAGAGGAAGACGAATTGCAGTTGTTGGAAACCTTTCGCCCCGGTATGATTTTGTTGGAAGCGGGGATCCAGTCCACCAATCCGGACACCCTTGCCGCGATTACTCGGCGCACCGATCCGAAAAAATTGTATCAGACCGTTGCTCGCCTCTCTCAGGGTTCTTGCCACGTCCATACCGATCTGATCGCCGGCTTGCCCTACGAAGACCTTTCCTCCTTTGAACGATCCTTCAATCGGGTTTTCGCCCTTCGTTCCCATTGTCTGCAACTGGGATTTTTGAAACGGTTGAAGGGAACGGCGTTGCAGCATCGGGACGACGATGCCGAATATTCCCTCTATCCCCCCTATGAAATTCTGAAAAATCAATGGTTATCTCCGGAAGATCTTCTGATTTTAAAGGGCGTGGAAAAGATGTTGGATCGCTATTGGAATTCCGGGCTATGTACCCATCTTTTGTCCTATCTCATTGACGCTTTCCCTCAAGGAATGTTTGCCTTCTTCCGGGGGCTTTCGGAAGCGTTGGAAGCCAAGGGAGAGTTTTATCTTTCCCATTCTTTGCCTCGGATTTTTGAGCAGATGGCACATTATTTGGATCAAACCCTGACCGGCGAGACCAAACGTATCGCTAATGCTTTGCTCTGTTACGACTTATTCACCCTTGACCGGTGTCATTCTCCTGCAGAGTGGCAGTCGGTGTTTCCCGATCGCGAGGAACTGCTTACTTTGTTGAAAAGCGAAACGGTTTTGGAATATTTAACCGAGGAACAAAAGGAGATTTACCGGCAAATGACCCCGGTACAATGGCTGCGCAATTCGGATTTTGCCCTTTTCCCCTGTGCTCCCGACGGTACACCGGAACCCCAAAAACGCCTCTTTTTATACGGAAAACTTCGTATTTCTATTGAAATTAAAGATTAATACCGAGGTTCCCAAACCAACAGTTTGAAATGCCCTCCGATATGGAGGGCACTTTTTTATCAGTGAATCCGTATTTTTGCAAGTCCGCCTTCCGACGTTTCCCGGTATTGGCGGTTCAGGTCCCGTCCGGTGTCCCGCATGGTGACGATGACCTTGTCCAGAGAAATTTTTCGCGTATCGCTCAAAAAGGACGATAGGTTAACTGCGTTAATGGCGCGCATCGCCGCCACGGCGTTTCGCTCGATGCAGGGGATCTGTACCAATCCGCAGATGGGGTCACAGGTCAGCCCCAAATGATGTTCGATGGCGATCTCCGCGGAATATTCGATCTTATCCAAAGACAATTCAAACAATTCCGCCAAAGCCGCCGCCGCCATGGCGCAAGCAGAGCCGACTTCCGCCTGACACCCACATTCCGCACCGGAAATGGAAGCGTTGGTTTTGATCAGATTTCCGATTAACCCGCCGGTAGCAAGGGCGCGGCAAATCTCCTCGTCGGTGTATCCGCCTTTTTTCTGTTGAAAATACAAGACCGCAGGCAATACTCCGGCAGCCCCACAGGTGGGGGCGGTGACGATTCGGCAACCGCAGGCATTTTGTTCTCCTACTGCAAAGGCGTAGGCGGAGATCAGACGGTTTGTTTTTGTCTCCGGCGTTTCGTCTACGTGTTGCAGATTGTATAAGTGCTTTGCCCGTTTATGTACCTTCAACCCGCCGGGCAAAATTCCGTCGTCTTCCAAGCCGGCGGCAATGGAACGGCGCATGGCTTTCCAGATGGTCATCAGGTATTCTTTGAATTTATTGCCTTCCACCTGATAGACGTATTCCCACAAACGCAACCCTTCGGTTTTGCAATAGGCGGAAATATCGTTATAGGTGTCAAGGTCGTAAATATGCTTGCTTTCCGCTACCGATTCACCCTCGAACCGAATGGCACCGCCGCCAACACTGTAAACCTTTGTGCGAGCGATTTCTTCCGCTCCCCGATAGGCGAATAATTCCATGGTGTTGGGGTGGGGCAGATCTCCCGTGACCGTGTCAAAGGTGATGGTGCAAGGGGTGGGGGCGAGGGTTTTTAAAATGACCCGATCGGTGCCGTGTCCCTCTCCGGTCTTTGCCAAAGAGCCGTAGAGCGTGACGGCAAAGCGGTCGGCGTCAGGATTTCTCTCTTTAAAGATCATGCAGGCTTTTTCCGGCCCCATGGTATGGGAGGAGGACGGCCCGGAACCGATCTTATAAAGTTCCGTCATCGACGCCATGCCGGGCTTTTTTGCAAAGGTTTCTTCTTCGCCGTAAAAGAGTTCTTCCACGGTAAGACCAAACTGTTCCGCAATCGCCAGTGCTTGCTCCACGGTAGGAGTGCGTTCCCCTTTTTCCCAGAGGGAGACCGTTCGGGGGGAGATTTGCAAGGTTTGGGCAAGAGTCTTTTGGGTCAAGCCGGAAGCGATCCGCAGAGCCTTAAAATTATCAGAAAAACAGAGAGGTTTCATTGAAATTCTCCTTGAGCCGAGAAGTGGCGAGTTTGCAACAGTTTCTCAGCATATCTTCTACGTTATTTTCGTTTTTTGTCCTTGCCTTATTCTGCTTTCGTCAGTTCCAAAAGAACTTCCACCATCTTTTCCATGGAAAGAACCGGGATAAATTCGTGGATTGAGTGGAAGTTCATGCCCCCTGTGGAGAGATTGGGGCAGGGGAGACCTTCATAGGACAATCGGGCTCCGTCGGTGCCGCCCCGAATGGGAACGACCTTTGGCGTGACTCCCACCGCTTCCATGGCGGATTTTGCGTTTTCGATCAGATCCATGTGATCGGAAAGTTTTTCTTTCATGTTGTAATAACTGTCTTTGACGGTGGTAACGAAGGTGCCGTCGCCGTAAACCGAATTTAGGTAATCGGTCAAGTTTAGGATAAATTTTTTGCGGTTTTCAAAGAGATTTCGGTCGTGATCCCGGATAATATAATTCAGTTTTGCATAACTCTCATCACCGGACATATCACACAGATGATAAAATCCCTCGTACCCTTCCGTATGAGCCGGGGTTTCTGCGGGGGGAAGACGGTGGATAAATTCCGCTGCTAAAAGAGAGGCGTTTTTCATCTTGTTTTTCGCGGCGCCGGGGTGAATATTGATCCCGAAAATCTCGATTTTTGCCGAGGCGGCGTTGAAATTCTCGTATTCGATTTCGCCCAATTCCCCACCGTCCACGGTGTAAGCGACGGTTGCGGGGAATTCTTTCACCTTAAACTGATCCGCACCCCTGCCGATCTCCTCGTCGGGGGTGAAGCAGACGGCGACGGTTCGATGAGGTTTTTCCGGGTGGGAAGTCATTTCAGCGCAGGCTTGCACGATTTCGGCAATGCCCGCCTTATCGTCGGCGCCCAAAAGGGTCGTGCCGTCGGTGACGATCAAGTCTTGCCCCACGTAGTCGTTCAGGTAGGGAAAATCTTTAGACGAGAGTACTGCCGAACCCAGGTTCAGATCCGATCCTTCATATTTTACGATTTTGGCTTTGATGTTGTTTCCGCTGACGGCGGGGGAGGTATCCATGTGGGCGATCAATCCCAGTGCCGGCAAAGATTCATATCCCTTGCTGGCGGGCAACGTTCCGTAAACGTATCCGAATTCGTCCATATAGGCGTCGGTACAACCGGAAGATTTCAGTTCTTCTACCAGATACGCCCCCAAAATCTTTTGTTTATCAGTGGAGGGGATCGTTTCTCTGGCTTCGTCGGAAGTGGTATCAAAAGAGACGTATTTTAAAAAGCGATCAATTACGGTCATGATTGATTCCTCACAGTTCTTTCAGAATGTTGCAGAGATAATCGTAGGTTCGGGCGACGGACGAGATGCTCAACCGTTCCCTCGGAGTGTGAATATCTTTCATGTTCGGCCCAAAGGATACGGCGTCTAATCCGGGGATCTTATCGCAGAAAAATCCACATTCCAGTCCGGCGTGAATGGCTTCCACCACCGGCTCTTTGCCGTACTGTTCCCGGTAGATCCGAATCATCGTTTCCCGCAGAATCGAATCTTCTTTGTATTCCCATGCGGGATAATCGCCGTGGGAATCGAAATTTCCCCCAAAGGTAACGGCGGTATCTTCCAACTTTTTCAGAAGTTCCCGTTTTTCTGCACCTACGGAACTTCGTACCGAAAAGGTGGCGGTCAAGTTGGTTTTGTCACAACGTAACTGTCCCAGGTTCAGGGAAGTTTGCACCAGTCCCTCGATGTTTTTGCTCATGGCTTGGATTCCGTTGGGCACGGTGGTCAGAAATGCACCGATGCGTCGGGTGGAATCGGCGTCATAGCAAAATTCCGTCGTTTTGACGTCCGAGATTTCAATGATCAACCCCGGGTCGGTTTCCGGGCGATTTTGTTCTGCAAATTGGGTGGCAATCTCAGAGAGATCCACAGGGGTTGCAACGATACATTCCGCACGACTGGGAATGGCGTTGTCCTTTGTTCCCCCAAAAGCTTCTACGATACGGCAACTGTCGGGCAGTGTTGTTAAAAATTGCCCCATCAGTACGTCGGCATTGATGCGTCCTTTGTCGATCTCAACGCCACTGTGTCCTCCTTGCAATCCTTTAAAAACGATTTTTTTGCAAGGTAAGGAATTGGATTCTGCGGTAAGGGGAATTTCGATTTCCGCCCGTGCCCCGCCGGCACAGGAAACGGTCAAGATCCCTTCGCATTCCGAGTCGATATTCAACAACAATTTCCCGTTTAACCCGGAAACGTCGATGCCTTCCGCACCGTACATTCCCGTTTCTTCATCGGTGGTAAAGACCGCTTCGATGGGCGGGTGAGGAAGGGTGTTGTCTTCCAGCACCGCCAACGCCATGGCAACGGCAATGCCGTCGTCTCCGCCCAAAGTGGTTCCCTTTGCATAGATCCAGTCCCCGTCGATACCCAAACGCAGACCGTCGGTGGAAAAATCAAGATCGCAATCGGCGTCCTTTTCGCAGACCATGTCCAAGTGTCCTTGAATGATCACCGGGGCGTGGGTCTCGTACCCCTTGGAAGCGGGCTTTTTGATGACGACGTTGTTCAGAGAATCTTTCGTCACGTCCAATCCCAAGTCTTGCGCAACCTTGACACAGTATTCGCTGATGCGGTCGGTATCTCCCGAACCGTGGGGAATGGCGCAAAGTTGTTCAAAATAATACAATACCCGCTGGGGGACGACGTTTTGCAATACGCTCATGACACAAGTCTCCTTGTTTGTTACTATGTTATAGTATATCATATTTTGAAAACAATTTCAATAGGAAAGCGAAAAAATCCCCCGAAAAGAAAATTTCTCTTCGGAGGAATCTTTAATTTCCCTGTTCTTTTTTTAATGCTTCCCGTTTGGCTTTCCGTTGCAGGTATTTTTCTTTTTGGATCCGCAATTTTTCCAGCCGGATTTTTTCCGCCTTCCGTTCTTCTTTTTTGACGTAGGCGCGGTAGAGATCGGGGCGGCGTTCTTTGGTGATTTTCAGGGATTGTTCTTTCCGCCACGCCTCGATGTTTGCGTGATGCCCGGACAGAAGAATTTCCGGCACTTTTACCCCCTCAAAAACTTCCGGGCGGGAAAAGTGGGGGTATTCCAAAAGACCGCTGTAGATACTTTCATCTTCGTAGCAGGAGGGGTCACTCAAGACTCCTTCGATCATACGTCCCACCGCATCGACTACGATCATCGCGGGCAATTCGCCCCCGGTAAGAACGTAATCTCCCACCGTCAACTCTTCGTCCACGATGGCATCTAAAATCCGTTGATCGACGCCTTCGTAATGACCGCAGAGAATGACGATATTTTCATGCTTCAGCAATTTTTTTGCTCTCGATTGGGTGAACTTTTTCCCCTTGGGGGTCATGTAGATAACGTGAGGTTTTTGCCCCGGAATCTCTGACAAAATATGATTGAAACAATTCCGAATGGGAGCGGCTTGCATGACCATGCCCATACCCCCGCCGTAGGGAGCGTCGTCTACCCGTTTTTGTTTGTCTTCGGTATAATCCCGAATGTTGTGGCAATGGACTTCAAACAGTCCGTTTTTGATTGCCCTTCCCAGAATGGACGTGTGGAGAAAATCCGTCACTTCCCGGTCAAACAGGGTCATGATGTCAAATCTCATTCGTCAAACAGTCCTTCCATCACGTGAATCCGCATTTCTTTTCCGGCAAGATCGGTACTCCGGATACAGTCTTTAATGGCGGGAATATAGCGCTTTTTGCCGTCGGGACAGGTGACTTCATATACGTCGTTGGAACCGGTGGAGAAAACCTGAGAAATGCTTCCCAGTTCCTTTCCGGTTTCGTCTTCCACTACCGTAAGACCGATGAGATCTGCAATGAAATACGTTCCGTCAGGCAGATCAAAGTCGGTACGGTTGGCAAAAATGATTTTATTTTTCAACCCTTCCGCCGCCGTCATATCGTTGATCCCTTCCAATTTCAGGAGAACGTTTTGTCCCTGAAAACGGACGGAGCGGACGGAATAGGGGGTGTTGTCAATGGTTACGGTTTTGAAATTCTGAAAAACCGCCGGGTCGTCTGCCCAGGGAACGATTTTCAGTTCCCCTTTTACCCCATGGGTATTGACGATTTTTCCGGTTTCGATGAGTTTCATAGCAAACTCCTTTGAATGTCTTTCTTTTAAGAAAAGAACGGCGGCAGAATGCCTGCCGCCTCAGATTGTCAGTCGATATAGACGCGAACCTTCTTGTTTTCCTTGATGGCTGCGGTCTTTACAATGGCACGAATGGCTTTTGCCACCTTGCCCTGTTTGCCGATGACGTATCCTTTGTCTTCTTCCGCGACGGTCAGATGATAAGTGGTGACTCCGTCCTGTTCTTCCCCTTGGGCAACGGTGACGGCGTCGGGATTCTTGACCAACGCTTTGACAATGTAAAGGATCAATTCTTCCATTTCGTTACCTCGCGATTACAGAATGCCGTTCTTTTTGAACAGAGCCTTCACGGTATCGGTGGGCTGAGCGCCGTTTTTCAGCCAGGTAGCGGCTTTGTCGGCGTCGATGGTAACGACGGTGGGTTCTGCCATAGGATTGTAAGTTCCGATTTCATCGATGGCGCGGCCGTCACGGGGGTAACGGGAGTCAGCAACGACGATACGGTAATAGGGGTTTTTCTTCGCACCCATTCTTCTCAATCTGATCTTAACCATTGAAAATCACTCCTTTCAAGAGATAAAGTTCTTTTTTATCAAATCCGCGGCAATGCCGGGGTATTTGTTTACTTACGACGCTTTTTGCGTCGGGCGGGGTTTTTGTGTCCGCCGCCGAATTTTTTCATCATCTGTTTCATTTGAGAGAAACTGTTCAAAAGGCGGTTGACGTCTTCCACCTTCATACCCGCTCCTGCGGCAATGCGCCGTTTTCGGGAAGGATTGATGATGTCGGGATTTTCCCGTTCCTTTGCGGTCATAGACAGAACCAGAGCCTCGGTGCGGGCAATTTGTTTTTCGTCTACGTGAAAATCCGCGTTCTTCGGAAGATTCATTCCGGGAATCATCTTGACCAAATCGTCCATGGGCCCCATGTTTTTCATTTGATCGAGGGAATCGAGAAAATCGTTGAAATCGAAGCGGTTTTCCCGGAATTTTTCTTCCAGTTCCGCCGCCTTTTTATCGTCAAAGGCTTTTTCCGCCTTTTCGATCAGCGTTAAGACGTCTCCCATTCCCAGAATCCGCGATGCCATGCGTTCCGGGTGGAAGGGTTCCAGATCCCCGATCTTTTCCCCGGTGCCCATGAATTTGATGGGTTTCCCGGTGACGTACTTGACCGAAAGAGCGGCACCGCCGCGGGTATCACCGTCGGTCTTCGTCAAGATCGTACCGTCGATCTGCAACTGTTCGTCAAAGGATTTTGCTACGTTTACCGCGTCCTGACCGGCCATGGCGTCGATGGTCAAGAGAATTTCGTTGGGTTCAACGATGCGCTTGATCTCTTGCAATTCCTTCATCAACGCTTCGTCGATATGCAACCGACCGGCGGTATCAAGGAATACCATATCGTTGCCGTGTTCTTTCGCGTGGGCAAGGGCAGCCTTGGCGATTTCCGGGGGAGGGGTTCCTTCCGGCATCGTGAATACCGGGATTCCCGCTTTTTCTCCCATCACCTGCAACTGCAGAATTGCGGCAGGACGGTAAATGTCGCAGGCCACCAGCAAGGGGCGTTTTCCCATATTCTTAAAGAACAATGCAAGTTTGGTACAGTGGGTGGTTTTACCGGCACCTTGAAGTCCGCAGAGCATGACCACCGTGGGGCCTTTGCTTGCGAATTTGATGCGATCGTTCTTTTCTCCCATTAAAGCCGTCAATTCTTCGTTGACGATTTTGATGACCTGTTGGGCAGGGGTCAAACTTTCCAGAACGTCAGCACCCAGTGCCCGTTCCCCCACTTTTGCGGTGAAGTCTTTGGCAACGCCGTAGTTAACGTCTGCCGCTAAAAGAGCCAAGCGGATTTCCCGCATGACGGATTTAATATCGGCTTCGGTCAGCTTGCCGCGATTCTTTAACTTGCGGAATACGTTTCCTAATTTTTCGGAAAGACTTTCAAATGCCATCCGTCATCGCTCCTTTCGGGGATACTTATAAATAAGGAAGTTATGCTTCTTCAATGGCGGCGTCGATGCGATTGAGCAACAAAGTTTTCGTTTCGCCGTCCGGCAAGATTTCCGCCGTTTCTCTTGCTTGTTCCAGGGCTTTGCGTTGCCGCAAAAAGCGACCGGCGATGCCCATGCGTTCTTCGTATTCAAATAAGGCTTTTTCCGCCTTTTTTAATCCGTCTCGAACTCCCTGCCGGGTGATTCCGGTCATTTCGGCGATCTCCCCCAAGGAAAGGTCTTCCTGAAAATACAGTTCTGCCGTTCGGCGCTGGCGCTCGGTCAAGGCGTTTCCGTAAAAGTCTAAGAGCAGGGTGATTTCCGCCCGGGAGGTTTCCGAAGCGGTGTTGAAGCGTTTTTCGTCCATCTCCGGCCTCCTCTGTAAAGTAAAACTGCTTTACACACCTGTATATTATACCATATTTTATAGGAAAGTCAATAGAGTTTACAATTTTTTCAGAAAATCCGAGAAAGAGCTCCTCGGAAAAATCTGGGTGCAACTTCTCCGTCTTTTCGCGGCAATACTATAATAAGGAAAAGACAGGGGGTAACTTATGAGAGGAAACAGAATTTTTTCGGGATTGTTTTTGGCGGCGTTGACCGCATTGTTCGTTTGGGCGGTCTTGACCGGGGTGTTCAAGGACTTTTTGATGGATTCTGCCCGGTTTTTCGGCATTGAAAATCATTTCATTGCTTCTGATTCCGACAAAGAAGAGGTTTTGTTTGATGACGATTCCACCGTGGATTGGTCAGACTCCATTACCGATGTTTTTGATTCTGCCTCGCTTCCGGAAGTTTCTCTTTCTGATTCTGACCAGGAGCAGTCGGACGAGAACGACGATTATAAAGAAAAATTTTATGAATTTGCCCTGACCCCGGAATATTTTGACGCGCTGTTGAAAAAATATTCCGACGGCTCTGCTCTGAAAAACGTTACCGCCACCTTTTCCGATGGCGAAGTGATTTTGTCCGGAGACGTGAACGTTTCGGTTTTAACGGAGCAAATGAAGATTCCCGCGGCGTTGGTGGTGTTTCTCCCGGAATCCGTTCCTTGCACCTTGAATTGCGTGCCGGAGGTGGAGGAACATCGACTGAAGGTGACTGTGACAAAAGTTTCCGCCGGAAGCGAGGCTCTTGCTCCTTTTCTTTCCCAACCAAAGGTGCTTTCTGCCGTGGAAGAATTTTTGAACGGACAGTTGACGAAATATCTGTCTTCCGATTATAAGATGAAATCTGCTCGGGTGACAAAAACCGGAATGTACGTCCGTTTTTCGGTGGGATAATGCCAAAAAAACGAAAAATGAAACGAAAATGTTACAATTAAACGAAAAAAAACTCTTGCAATTTGAAAAAAAATATGGTATAATAGATGCACCTTGTACAAAGGTGCTTTTTTTTGTTGCCCGAAAATCGGGACGGGAGCATCTGTTTCTTCTTATACAAGGGAGGCAATCAACGGGCAATGCGCCCGAAATAATCAAGGAGGTGCCGCAAATGGGAAAAGATAAGGTTGTTCTGGCTTGCACGGAATGTAAGCAGAGAAATTATAACACAACCAAAAACAAGAAGAATGATCCCGACAGACTTGAAATGAATAAGTATTGTAAATTCTGCCGGAAACACACACAACACAGAGAAACGAAGTAAGGAGAAACGCTATGGCTGAAAAGAATACTGCAGCAGAGGCTATTGTTGAGAAGAAAGACAAGAAACCCGCAGCGAAAAAACCCGGCGTTTTCAAACGGATTTGGGCATTCATCAAAGGAATGCGCAGTGAGCTGAAGAAGGTCACTTGGCCCAGCTTCCGTCAGGTTGTCAACAACACCCTGGTGGTTATCGTGGTCGTGGTCGGCTCCGGCCTTTTCATCGGACTTGTGGACCTGTTGTTCAAAACCCTTATGGGTGCGCTGGTCTGATTTGATCGAAAAATCCGTAACAAGCAAGTATATTTCCGGAGGTTATTATGGTTGAAACAAACAGTGCCGCGAAGTGGTATGTCCTTCATACTTATTCCGGTTACGAAAACAAAGTTGCAAACAGCATCCAGACGATCGTTGAATTGCGATCCCTTCAGAACTTGATCTGTGAGGTCCGCATTCCCATGGAAACCGTGACCGAGATCAAAAATGGGGAAGAAGTCCAGGTCGAACGGAAACTGTTCCCCGGATATGTGCTGATCAACATGGTGGTCAACGATGATACCTGGATTCTCATTCGGGGAATCCGCGGTGTGACCGGCTTTGTCGGTCCCGAAGGTGAACCCACCCCTCTGACCGAGGAAGAAATGTCCAATATGGGCATCACCCGTCAGGAAGTGGCGCTCCCCTATCAGCAGGGCGACAACGTCAAAATCATCGATGGTGCGTTCAAAGATTTCGTCGGAACGGTGGATACCGTCGACGTGGCTGCGGGCAAGGTTCGCGTCATTGCGTCGATGTTCGGCCGTGAAACCCCGGTGGAACTGGATCTCGCACAGGTTGAATTATTAGAATACTAATGGAGGCATAAAAAATGGCCCAGAAAATTATCGGTTATATCAAGCTTCAGATTCCTGCAGGGAAGGCAACTCCCGCTCCCCCTGTCGGTCCTGCCCTTGGTCAGAGCGGCGTCAACATCATGGCGTTCACCAAGGAATTCAATGAAAGAACCAAAGATCAGCCCGGTATGATCATTCCCGTTGTCATCACCGTTTACGCTGACCGTACTTTCTCTTTCATCACCAAGACTCCTCCGGCTGCCGTTCTTATTAAGAAGGCGTGCGGAATCGAAACTGCGTCCGGTGTTCCCAATAAGAACAAGGTCGCTACCATCACGAAGGATCAGATCCGTCAGATCGCCGAAACCAAAATGCCCGATCTCAACGCCAATAGCATCGAATCCGCTATGAGCATGATCGCCGGCACCGCCCGTAGCATGGGCGTTGTTGTGGCTGACTAACGCTGCCGCAAATTGTGGGAGGATTTATCCAATACAACCACTCAGGAGGAATTAATTAACAATGAAAAAAGGTAAGAAATATATTGAGAGCGCAAAGCTCATTGACAAAACAAAACTTTACGATGCCGACGAAGCTATGAAGTTGGCAATCGATACTTCCAAGGCGAAGTTCGATGAAACCGTGGAAGTCCACGTCCGTCTCGGCGTTGACTCCCGCCATGCCGATCAGCAGGTTCGCGGTGCTATCGTTCTTCCCCACGGGACCGGTAAAACCGTTCGCGTTCTGGTTTTCGCTAAGGGCGATAAAATCAAGGAAGCGGAAGAAGCCGGTGCTGAATTTGTCGGCGGCGAAGAACTCGTTGCCAAAATCCAGCATGAAAACTGGTTCGATTTCGACGTTGTCGTTGCCAGCCCCGATATGATGGGTCTGGTCGGCCGCCTCGGTAAAGTCCTCGGTCCTAAGGGCTTGATGCCGAACCCCAAAGCCGGCACCGTGTCTATGAACATCGGTCAGGCTGTTAAAGAAATCAAAGCCGGTAAGATCGAATACCGTCTTGATAAAACCAACATTATCCACTGCCCCATCGGTAAGGTTTCTTTTGGCCCCGAAAAGTTGGAAGAAAACTTCAACACCCTCATGGGCGCAATCATCAAGGCGAAGCCCGCCGCTGCGAAGGGTCAGTACCTGAAGAGCGTTGTCGTCGCTTCCACCATGGGCCCCGGGATTAAGATCAACGGCGCCAAATTGATGTAATTTAGCCGGAAAAATTCGGCAGGAATACGGAGCAGATTCCAATTCGGAATCTGCTCCGTTTTTTTGTTGACTGTGCTCCTTGCGTACGAGTCCTTGCTTTTGTAACGAAATCCAACTCAAAATATTTTAGAGAAAACGGTCGCGAGAATTTATGTTTTATCGTCTCGTTTGCATCTTCTGATTTTGCGTTTATTTGTTCGATGTTTGGGAGAAAATATACCAAATTGGGTTTAAATTTTACAAATGTGGGAAAAAAAACGAAAAACTATTGCAATTTTCCTCGATTTATGGTACAATGTTGTTGTGTAAAAGATATATTGCATGAAAATTCTTATTCCGGAGGGATTGAATGCGGGTCGTCGGCGGTAGCAAGCGGGGGACGTTGCTCATCGGATTTGAACGCGATGAGGTTCGTCCGACCTTGGACAGGATCAAGGAATCTATGTTCAACATCATTCAGTTTGAAGCCTGCGATCAGGTGCTTGATCTGTTTGCCGGAACCGGGCAGTTGGGCATTGAATGCCTCAGCCGGGGCGCTTCCCATACGGTGTTTTGTGACAATGCCAAGGAATCTTTGGAGATCGTCCGAAAGAACCTGAAAAAAACCGGGTTTGAAGAAAAAGCAAAGGTTTTGCTTTGCGATTACAAGCGTTTTCTAAAATACGAGGCAGATCGGGAATACGACGTGATTTTTGTCGATCCCCCCTACAACGTAGGCCTTTCCGATCGGGCACTGAAGCAGATCGGACAAAATCCTGTCCTTGCAAAACAGGGCGTCGTGGTTTTGGAATGTGCTCGGGAAGAATCGAAACCGGAAGAGGAAGGGAATTTGATTCTTCGCCGTCGGTATAATTATGGTACGGTCTCGGTGCTGATTTACGTGCGAAAGGATAGGGAAGACTGATGAAAGCCGTCTGTTGCGGTAGTTTTGACCCCATCACGAAGGGGCATGAAGACATCGTTCGCAGAGCCGCCAAACTTTTTGACGAAGTGGTGGTTTTGATTGGTCGCAATCCCGATAAAGCCAGCTTTTATCCCGAATCCGTCCGGCGAAGTTTTTGTGAAAAAACCTTTGCCGATCTGGAAAACGTGACGGTTGACGTCTGTGACGGTATCGTTGCGGAATATGCAAAATCCATCGGGGCAGGGGTTCTTGTCAAGGGAATCCGCGACGTTTCCGATTTGGAATACGAAAATCATTTGGCGGATATTAACCGCATCGTCGTCCCTGAAATGGAGACGGTCTATCTCCCCGCCCGCCCGGAGTTGGCGGCAATCTCCTCTACCTACGCAAGATCCTTTATCGCGAGCGGCAGGGATTGCTCCCCCGTTTTGCCGGAAGGAATTCTTGACGATATTAGAAAATGACCGAAAGGATGTAAAATATGGATAACGATTTTGAAAAAGGCTTGCAGGAACTGGAAGATCTTCTGGAGGAAGCGTGGAACGTTCCCTTCCTGAAAAACAAGATGATCGTGGACGGTTCTAAAATCAACAAATGTGTAGGGGAACTGCGCCTTCGTCTCCCCGGCGAAATGAAACGTGCCAAAGAGCTGATTCAAAACAAGGACAACATGATTCAAACCGCCCAGGAAGAAGCCAAGCACATGTTGGAACGTGCGAAGAAGAATTCCGAACTCATCACTGCCAACGCTCGGGCAAATGCGGAAAATCTGATGGAACGTGCCAAGGCGCAAGTGGAAGTTCTGGTTAGCCAGCAGGAAGTCCTTCGGGTTGCTCAGGAACGGGCAGAAGCTATTTTGGATCAGGCGCGCAACGATGCCATCAAGATGCGCACCGTGACCATCAACTACGTGGAAGGCGCTCTGGAAGAATCTTCCCGTTCGCTCGTTGCGTCTATCAACGCCTTGGAACAGGCAAAACAATCCTTGAATCACAATGACTGATTTCTTCCGAATCTTTCGTGCGCCGCTGGCAGTTTTGCTTGCGGCCGCACTTTTATGTACCTTTTCCGGTTGTAACTTCTTTTATACCGGGGAAGATTTTTCCGAGATCTTAGGGGCGACCGACCCCGCCGATGAGAATAGCGATGCCGTTCCGGAGACGGAACAGATTTTCTCGTTGTCTTATTATACCCAAGAGAAATTGGATCCTTATACGTCTTTGAGCCGCACCAATTCTGAATTGTTGCGGCTTTGTTACAGCGGTCTTTTTACTGTAGATAAGGAATATAACGCTGTTCCGGTCATGGCGGAATCTTATACCGTAGAAGGGAACACCGTTACCGTTGTTCTTCGTTCCGATCTGCGTTTTTCCGACGGATCGGGGGTAACCGCCGCGGATTGCGAAGCGTCGTACAAGCGGGCGGCGAAAAAGGATTCCGTTTGGGCAGACTATTTTTCCTATATCCGTTCTTATAAGGCGGTGGATCAGCAGACCTTTCAGATCACCTTTCGATCCTATGCTCCTACTCAACTGAATTTATTGAATATTCCGATTATCAAATCGGTGGCGGCGGATCTTTCGGGGTATCCTGTGGGGTGTGGGCGCTATCGCTTCGACAGTACCGAGGGTTTGAAATTGGTCAAGACAAACTGCAACTGTATCGACGGCGCCTATGCCGTGGATTGCATTGCTCTTTTGGGGATCGCTGACAAAGAGGCGATGATCTACAATTTCAATTACGGACGTCTGCAGGCCATCTATGCGGATCTTTCTCTGGGGGCGGCGGAATACCGTTCCGATAATGAAATCGTTACCATTCCCACCAACCGATTTACCTTTTTGGTGGTCAACAAAGCCCGGAAAGAATTGGCAAACCCCAACTTCTCGAAAGGCTTGACTTATCTGATCAACCGCACCTCTTTGGTGTCGCAAGCGCTGAATGGGTTTGCTACCCCGGTGTGGACACCCTTGAACCCCGCGTGGAGTACAACGAAACAAGGGGATTTGAATCCGGATATTTTTTCCGCTGTTTCCGCAGGGAATGCTTTTTCTGACGCGGGCTTCGTTTTGGACGGTGACGTTCGGGAATATTATGGAGTGCCGGTGAAATTGCGGATTTTGGTCAATCGGGAAAATGCTTCCCGAGTCAAAGCAGCGCAAGCCATCGGAGATGCGCTTCGTGCCACCGGATTTTCCGTGGAAGTGGTACAAGCCACGTGGGACGAATATCAAAAAGCATTGACGAATCTGGATTTTGACTTATATTTGGGTGAAGTGAATCTCCCCAACAATCTGGATCTCTCTTCTTTGTTTTCCACGTCGGTGTGCAATACCGGAGAACCTGCAGGGACCTATGAAGCGCTTCGGGTCGAGGCGGCAACGGTTTTGAAGGGTACGGGAGACGTCCGTACCTTCGTCAGTAATTTTCAAACTGCTCAGCCTTTCATTCCTCTGTATTATTCCTTGGACGCGCTTGCTGTCAGCATGGACGTGACCGGAGACTTCGGCGGTTCGGTCACCGAATTTTACGCCGGAATTGAAAATTGGGTTTTTAACGACCGATAAAAAGGAGTTTTTTATGGATAAATTTACGTTTGATACCATTGAATATCATCGCCCTGACATCGCCGCGGTGGAAACCGAGGTCAAAAAACTGATTGAGGAATTGAAAAATGCCACCTCTTACCCTCAGGTGCGGAAAATTATCCTTCGTTCCGACGAAGTCACCGAAGATCTGGAGACGATGTATACCGTGGCGCACGTCCGCAACACTCTGAATACCACTGACAAATTTTATGAAGACGAAATTGCGTGGTTTCAACAGGCCTTGCCTGTGGCACAGATGACCTTCGTTGCTTTTGAACAGGCGTTGGTAGATTCTCCCTTTGTTGCGGAAATTGATGCGGATCTGGGGACGGAATATTTGACGTCTACCCGTCGGGATCTTGCCAGTTTCAACGATAAATTGGTTCCCTATTTGCAGAAACAAGCCATGCTGACCACCGAATATCAGAAATTGATGGCGACGGCGCAAATCGAATTTGACGGACAAACCCTGAATTTGTACGGAATTCAGAAATATTTTGAACACCCCGACCGAGAAATTCGCCGTCAGGCCTTTGCCAAATATTCGGAGTTTTACGCTTCCAAGGAAGATCGCATGGAAGAAATTTTCGACGAGTTGGTAAAGATCCGCACTGCCATGGGGAAGGAAATGGGGTACGATACCTTCACTCCCCTTGGATATTTGAATCAGGGTCGGAGCGATTACGGACCGGAGGAAGTTGCGGCATTCCGTCAGCAGGTTCTCACCGAGATCGTTCCTTTCTGTGAGAAACTCTATCAAGCCCAGGCAAAACGCATCGGTGTCGATCACATTATGGCGTACGATGAAAAATTTATTTTCCCCGACGGCAATGCGGAACCCAAGGGCGATGCCAATTTTATGGTGGAACAGGCGCAAAAAATGTATCGGGATCTTTCTCCCGAAACCGGCGAATTTATAGATTTCATGATCGAACATCATTTGATGGATCTGGAAAATAAACCCAACAAGGCTTCCACCGGATATATGACTTCTTTGAAGAAGTACAAAGCACCCTTTGTTTTCAGTTGCTTTAATCATACCATTTTCGATATGCAGGTCATGTCTCACGAATTGGGGCACGCCTTTGCCGGATTCCGAGCCATGCGTCATCAACCGGTCAGCGGTTATTTCCACGTCAGCACCGATATTGCGGAAATCCATTCCATGTCCATGGAACAGTTCTGCTACCCCTATGCGGAATTGTTCTTCGGAGACGATGCGGACAAATATCGCTTTGCCCACCTGCAGGAAGCCATCACTTTCGTGCCTTTCGGCGTTGCGGTGGACGAATTCCAGCACATTATTTACGAAAATCCCAATCTAACTCCCAAAGAACGGACCTACGAGTGGCATAAATTGGAAGAAAAATATATGCCCTGGCGGAAATACACCGACGATCCTTTCATGGATCGGGGCGGATATTGGTACCACAAACTGCACATCTTCCTGTACCCCTTCTATTATATCAACTACACCCTCACTACCATGGGCGCCATGGAATTTAAGAAGCGCCATGCGGAAGACCCCAAAAAGGCGTGGGCGGATTACCTCGCCCTTTGCAACGCCGGGGGAAGCCAAAGTTACCTCGGACTTCTTAAGGTGGCAAACCTGCGGGTTCCCTTTGAAGAGGGCAGCGTCGCCGAGGCGGTCAGTTACGCCAAAGAAATTTTGCTCGACGCCATTGAGAAAGAATAATAGAAAAAGGACTGTCGTACGACAGTCCTTACAGACTGTCGAAGAACCTGCTGTTTACGAATATGCAACAGCAGGTTCTTCGTTGTTTTTAGTTAAGAATTGGAAAACGTGAATAAAAAACGTTGTATATTGCCCGGAAACCGGGGGCTTTGCCTTCCAGATTGCCAGCTT
>JAZUMQ010000042.1:0-4128 GCA_045603745.1 Eubacteriales bacterium
GGTGAATTATACTATTAAGTGCAACACTTGCAATGCATACCCAATCCATGTTATAATGAGTTGACGAAAAACAAAATAACAGAAAGGAAAGGGTATGCATTACACTCATTTTACCATAGAAGAGCGCTGTTGTCTACGGGAATATTACAAAAAAGGATATAGTTACCGAAAAATTGCGAAATTGCTGGGGAGAAACGTGAGTTCGGTGTCTCGGGAGCTGCGAAGGAACTGTACTCATATGTATGAAATCCCTTCCTACTATCCGCACACAGCACAAAAGAAGAGCAAGCTACGAAGATCCTATTGTCACCGAGGGATGTATCATTCGCCGGAGCTTCTTGCATATATAGAAGATCGGCTGCTGGCAACGTGGTCTCCGGAACAAATTGCAAGTTCACCTGCTCCTTTTGAAAAAATGCCTTCCTGGCGGACAATCTATCGCTGGATCTATGACAAATATCTGTTGAATGGAAATCTTAAAGTGCTTCGAAGAAAAGGAAGGAGCCATGGGAGCAAAGAAACCCGTGGGAAATACAATACCGGAAAAACTATTCGGAAGCGAGATAAGAGCGTATATAATCGTAAAGAGGCTGGGCATTGGGAAATGGATACGGTAGTAAGCGGGCAAGGAAAAAGCAAGACGTGTTTTGCCACTCTTGCAGAAAGAAAAACCAGGTTTTATATTGCAGTTAAGATCCCCGACCGAAGATCCGAAACGATGGCGAATGCTGTAATTGGTGCTCTTTCAGAGTATCCAAAAGAGCTTGTAAAAACAATTACTTGTGACCGAGGTGCGGAGTTTGCCAATTGGCAAACCATTGAGAAGGAGCTAAAATGTCAAGTGTATTTTGCAGATCCGTACTGTGCATGGCAGAAGGGTACGAACGAAAACTGCAACGGACTATTACGGGAATTCTATCCAAAAGGACGGAATCTGTCCAGAGTTAGCCCTAAAACGTTAAAGCGGAATCTGGCATTAATTAATGCCAGACCCCGCAAAGTTCTTAATTTCATCTCTGCAACAGAAGCATGGAACTTGGAGTTGCAAAAATTTTGTTAAAAGTGTTGCACTTCTATTGACAAATCACTCAAATTATAAAAATCAGTCGATCCGTTCGTCGCCCCAGAAAAACAACGCCACGGTGCCGGGTCCGGTGTGGCTTCCGATGGTGGTACCGATGTCGTAAATCTCCACCTTACCGTTTAGTTTGGGGAAGCGGGCTTCCACCATATCTGCCACGGCACGGGCATCGTCATAACAAGCGGAATGGCACATATAACATTTTCCGCTGTAATCCAAACGATCGTCCGCCAAGGTTTCCATGCGGGCAACGATTTCAGCCATAACTTTCTTTTTGCCCATGCACTTTTTCCGAGGAATCAAGTGCCCTGCGTTATCCACGTTCAGAAGCGGGCAGATGTTCAAAACTCCCCCCACAAAGCCGGACGCCTTGGAAACACGACCGCCTTTGACGAAGAAGGTAAGGTCGGTAGTAAAGAACCAGTGGTGCAACTTCAACTTGTTGGCCTCGATCCATTCTTTCAGTTGATCTATGGTGTATCCCTCGTCCCGAAGGTCTGCCAATTTGTCCATGATCAGACCGTAACCGGAAGCGGCGGCAAGGGAGTCGATAATTTCGATCCGCCGATCGGGGAACTGTTCCAGCGCCATTTCGGCAGCAATCTTTGCCGACTGCACCGAACCGGAAAGACCGGAAGATAGGGACACGTGGAAAATGTCCTTACCCTGTTCCAAAAACTTGGTAAAATACGCCAGATATTCCGTGGCGTTGATTTGAGAGGTTTTCGTTTCTGCCCCCTCTTCCATCGCCTTATAGAAATCGGCAAAGGGAATCGTCTGCCCCAGATCGTCGGGATATTGCGTTCCGTTCAGGAAATAATGAAAGCAGATATATTCGACATTACGGGTTTCAAAACGTTCCTTGGTCATATCTGCCGTGGAACAACAACTCAGCACGTATTCGCTCATACTATGTCTCCTCGCGTGTTTTATGTATATATTATATTTTACCCTTTTTCGGAGAGAAAATCAACCTACCTTTTCGTTTTTTTATTCTACCGTTCAAAAACCATGCGGTAGAGTTGAAAAATGACGATTCTACCCCCGGTAGAATCCTTGACAGAATCGTTTTTTTGTGATATAATAAAGGAAAAGGCGGGGTTCTTCCTATAAATTTTCCAAAGAACAGGACTTATTTTCCGACAAACAGAAAAAGAACCGCCTTTCGTTCCGTATTCGTTTTTCCTGAAAAGAGACCCTGATTTACGGAACTCTACTCCAAGTAGAACAAAAGGAGACGATACCGATGGAAGATTTAAAACAAATTTTTGCAGGCAATCTTTCCGTTTTACGAAAGAAAAAGGGCTGGACGCAGTTGGAACTGGCGGAACGGCTGAATTACTCCGACAAAGCAGTTTCCAAATGGGAACGGGGAGAATCCCTTCCCGACGTGGGGATCTTAAAACAGATCTCCGAGTTGTTTGAGGTACCGGTAGATTATCTTTTGGTCAAGGACCACGAAGCCGCCGCCGTTCCCGTATCCAAGCGGAAACGCCGCAACCGGGCAATGATTACCGGAATTTCCACGGTGACGGTGTGGCTGATCGCCACCATCGTATTTTTCTCCTTGGGATTCGTGGAATCGGTCACGTCCTGGTCCTGGCTGATCTTCTTGGCAGCGGTGCCGGTGTGTTGTATCGTTCTTTTGGTCTTCAGCGCTCTGTGGTGGGGAAAGCGATGGTTATTTACCACCGTCTCGGTCTTGATCTGGTCGATCTTGGCGTGCGCCTTTTTTGCCGTCTATTTCGCCGCCCATCTGAACATCTGGCTCATCTTCGTCATCGGGATCCCTGCCCAGATCATCGTCTTTTTGTGGGCAGGAATGAAGAGGGAATAAGGTTTTCCTTTCGAGAGAAAAAGAAGATGCGAAAGAAAAACCACTGCCGACGAATTTCATTCGTCGAAAAGGATAAAATTCTTCTTGTAACTTTTTTCACAATGAGGTAAAATTATGGCAGTACGACTGAATGAAGACAAAAAAATTGTGGCTCAAATCAAAGAAGGCTTGAAACAAAAGGGCGGATATTGCCCCTGCCGTCTGGAACGGACGGAAGAAAATAAATGTATGTGCAAAGAGTTTCGGGATCAGATTGCCGATCCGGAATTTGAAGGATATTGTCATTGCCTGTTGTACTACAAATCAAAAGATTGAAAGGAAGTCTATTATGGTACAGATTATTACGAAGGATAATTACAACGAATTGGTCGCCGGCGCAGACAAGCCGGTATTGTTGGATTTCTGGGCGGTCTGGTGTGGTCCCTGTCGCATGATGGCGCCCACCGTAGACGAAATCGCCGAAGAAAACCCCGATATTTTGGTGGGGAAAGTAAACGTAGACGAAGAACCGGAATTGGCAAGACAATTCGGCATCACGTCCATTCCCACCTTGGTCGCCTTGAACAACGGCGCCGTCATCGGTCAGACCATCGGCGTACAATCCAAGGAAAAGGTTTTGGATTTGCTGAAATAACACCCTTTAAGCAAAACAATCTCTTTTGTTCCTTAAGATTTTCTTAAAATTGGTACAATTTTGTGAATGATATTGCGCTGGAGAATCTTTTGGTTTATAATTAGAGAAAAGAAGATTTTTTCACAACCAACAACACTGAAAAAGGAGGACGCCCCCGATGAAATTTTTTACCGCCTTGACCAAACTCAAAGCGTTTTTGGATCTGTTCAAAAAGACCGGCTCGACCCCCGAATCCCAATCTTCCGGGGGAAAGGGAAAGCGCATTGCCCTAATTCTCTCCTTGACACTGACCGGCATTGCCCTCGTCGTCGGCGCGGCGCTCCTGATTCGGAAACTGAAACAGCGCCGGTTGGAAAAGGAAGCCCAAGAGGCTTTAGACGACTATTATTCCACCGACTATGACGCCGACGAATACACCGAAGACGAAGACGACGAAGAATCGGAATTTTAAAGTCGAAAACGGTATCTGAAGAAATCAGATACCGTTTTTATATATTTGGTGAATTATACTATTAAGTGCAACACTTGCAATGCATACCCAATCCATGTTATAATGAGTTGACGAAAAACAAAATA
>JAZUMQ010000043.1:0-13922 GCA_045603745.1 Eubacteriales bacterium
CACTTTTCTCACCCTCTTCATTATACCATAAAATGCAGAAAAAGTCCATTGCTTACTGGATTTTTTCGACAGTCTGCGTGCGTGGCTCTGCCCCGAACTTTTTTGTGCACAAAAAAACGAAAGGAAGAAAAAAATATGGAAACGAATTTGCAGAAAATCGGGAAGCGCATCGCCGAAAAACGGAAAGAGAGAAAACTTTCCTATCGGACGATGGCGGATTCCCTCGGGGTTTCCGTGGCAATCTACAAGCGAATGGAACAGGGCGTGCGAACCATTACCATTGAGCAGGTACAGATTCTTTGCGAGGTGCTTCACATCAGCCCCGAATGGTTGTTGAACGGACAAATCGGGCTTTTGGAGTGTCTCGATATTGTTCAAACCATTCAGACTACCCCCGACGAATATCGCAATATGGCAATTAAAATGCCGTGGATTGCCAAGGATGCGGCGTTGCAAGTGAAATGCAAATAATCTTTTCTCCGTCGCAAATATTTGCGACGTCATGGGCTTTTCTTTCTTGGTTCTTCTTTCTTTTCTCCGGAAAAGAAAGAAGAACGCCGTTCCCCCTTGACAAAGCGTAGAAAATGTGCTATAATACAGAAAATTGAATCAACAAACCGATGATTGAGAAGAGTACCCTTTCCGGAACTTCAAAGAGAGCCGCAGGCGGTGGGATTGCGGTAAGGAAAGGACTGGGGAATGGACTCATGAGGGCGACCGAACGCGGCGAAGCCGTCAGTAGTAGTCGACGAGAGCCGTGCTCGTAAAAAGACGGAGCATATGTTGGTATGCGTGAAAAGATACGGAAGGTATCGTCTTTTGTGTTTTCGCTTCCAAGGTTATGCTTGGAAGTTTTTTATTTGGAGGAAAAAATTCATGTCTGTCATTTTTACCCTGCGATGGTGAGGGGGAACGGTGTACTTTTTCTTTTTCGCGAAAAAGAAAAAGTACCAAAAAGAAAAAGCTGAATTCGACGAATTACATTCGCCGGGAAGTTCCATTTTTAAAGTAAAGTAGGAGAATATTATGATTTACAACGGCATTGATTTTGATACTTATTTTAAACATTATCCCGATGAGAAGGGGTATTTCGGTCCTTACGGCGGGGCGTACGTTTCCGACGAACTGAAAAAGGCGATGGAAGAAATTACCGAGGCGTATTTCACCATTGCAAAATCCCGGAAATTTATCGACGAGTTGCGTCGTATCCGTCGGGAGTTCCAGGGCAGACCCACCCCCATTTCTCATTTGGAACGGCTTTCCAACAAATTGGGCAACGTCCAGTTGTACGTGAAGCGGGAAGATCTGAACCATACCGGTGCACACAAACTGAACCACTGTATGGGCGAAGCCCTGCTTGCCAAATACATGGGCAAAAAGAAGGTCATCGCCGAGACCGGTGCCGGTCAGCACGGGGTTGCTCTTGCCACCGCCGCCGCCTATTTCGGCTTGGAATGTGATATTTATATGGGCACGGTGGACATCAAAAAGCAAGCTCCCAACGTGGCTCGCATGAAGATTCTGGGCGCAAACGTGGTGGAAGTCACCCACGGACTTGCCACCTTAAAAGAAGCCGTCGACGCCGCTTTTGAAGCCTATACCCGGGAATATAAAGACGCCATCTATTGCATCGGTTCTGTCGTAGGACCCCATCCCTTCCCCATGATGGTTCGGGATTTCCAGAGTGTCGTGGGCATTGAAGCGAGAGAACAGTTTGTCGGCATGACCGGAGAATTGCCCGACGCTATCGTTGCCTGCGTGGGCGGTGGTTCCAATTCCGCCGGATTTTTCGCCGGATTTTTAAACGATCCCGTAGATATTTACGGTGTTGAACCCCTCGGTCGCGGTCCTAAACTGGGGGACCACGCCGCGTCGTTGCAGTACGGGTCCGAAGGAATCATGCACGGCTTTAATTCCATCATGCTGAAAGACGAAAACGGCGATCCTGCCCCCGTTTATTCCGTGTCCAGCGGTCTGGATTATCCTTCTTCCGGTCCGGAACACGCTTTCCTGCACACTTTGGGCAGAGTCAAATACGACGTGATTAACGACGACGATTCCATTGACGCATTCTTTGAACTGTCCCGCATGGAAGGGATCATTCCCGCTTTGGAATCTGCCCACGCCGTTGCTTACGGCATCAAACTTGCCAAGACCATGAGCCATGGCTCGGTGCTGATCAACCTCTCCGGCAGAGGGGATAAGGATATGGATTACGTCATCGAACATTACGGCATCAGATAAATGCAAAATGGAGGAAAACTTGCAGAAAGTGAATTGAATTTCTCTTTTCTTTCCCCCGGCGGAAGAATTCCGCCGACGTAGATTTTCTTTCTTTTGGTACTTTTCATTTCTTTTTTTTAAAAGAAAGAAAAGTACGTCCAATCCGCAGAAACCCCTTGAAAAATCAATCTTTTTTTAGAACTCTACTCCCGGTAGACCCGGCGGTAGAGTTCTTTTTTTGTGCCTCTACCGAGGGGTTCTCGGAATGGAGAGAGGGAAACTTCATCGGGAGGTTGATTTTTAAAGATTTCGGCGATATACTGGTAGCATTGAAACACACAAACCGTTTTTTGACGTGAAAGGAAATCGTTATGACAAGAACCAAATTGCGGGATCGGATTTTGCCCGACTACACCCGGGGGGAAGAAATTTTTAATATGGTCACCCACATCGTCGGGGGCGGTTTTGGGGTTATCGCGTTGGTGCTGAGCGTGTTGGTCGCGGCGCTGAAAGATAACCATTGGGGCGTGGTCTCTTGTGCCATTTACGGAGCGACCATGATTATCCTTTATACCATGTCCAGCGTGTACCACGGTCTGAAAGCCGAAATGCCCAAAAAGGTCATGCAGGTGTTAGACCATTGCACCATCTATTTCCTCATCGCCGGAACCTATACGCCCTTGCTCCTCTGCGCCATTCGGAAGGTTTCGCCCTTTGCCGCTTGGGGATTGTTTGCCGTCGTTTGGGGCTTTGCCATTCTGGGAACGGTCTTCACCGCCATTGACTTGAAAAAGTACAGCAAATTCGCCATGGTCTGTTATATCGGTATGGGGTGGTGCGTACTGCTCGCCGTCAAACCCACCATGCAAGCCATTCCGCTCCCGGGGTTGGCGTGGCTTCTTGCCGGGGGCATTGCTTATACGGTCGGGGCAGTCTTTTACGGATTCGGGAAAAAATGCCGGTATATCCATTCGGTTTTTCACATCTTCGTGGTGTTGGGAAGTATTTTGCAATTTATTTGCATTCTCTTTTATACAATTTGAGGTGATGGTATGAGATTTTTATACTCTTTGTTTTTCTTGTTCGTGGGGTCTGCCTACGGTATCATGACGAATAACGAAAGGAAAGTTTTATGAGAAAAATTAAAATCGTCACCGATTCTTCTGCCAACGTAACGGAGTTGAAGGGCGTGGACTTCGCCTTTGCTCCCATGAAAATCATCACCGCGGAACGGGAATTCGTCGACGACCGAAATCTGAACGTGGACGAAATGGTGGATTTTTTCGGAAAGTACAAAGGAAAATCCAAAACTTCCTGCCCCAATCCCGCCGATTGGTTTGATGCTTTCGGAGATGCAGACGACGTATTTTGCGTCACCATCACCAGCGGACTTTCGGGAAGTTATAACGCCGCTTGTGCCGCAAAGCAGATGTATGAGACTGAATTCCCCGACCGTCGGGTCTGCGTGTTGGATTCTCTGTCCGCCGGGCCGGAAATGACGTTGATGATTGAGAAATTGGAAGAATTGGTGGCGTCGGGGCGTACTTATGAAGAAATCTGCCCTATCATGGAAACGTATCCCCAATCGTCCGGACTCTTTTTTATGTTGGAATCTTTGAAAAACTTTGCCGCCAACGGAAGAGTTTCCCCGGCGGTGGCGAAAATTACCGGGATTTTGGGAATCCGCATCGTAGGGCGCGCCAGCGATAAGGGAACTTTGGAACCTTTGCACAAATGCCGTGGGGAAGGAAAATCTTTGGATACCTTGGTCTCGATGTTGAAAGGTGCCGGATTGACCCGCGGAAAAATCCGCATCGCCCATTGTCGCAACGAAGGGGCGGCGCAAGAATTGAAAGAGCGTTTGAACGCCCAATTTCCCCAAGTTTCCGTCTCCATCTCCTCCTGCCGAGGACTTTGCAGTTATTACGCTGAGTTGGGCGGATTGTTGGTCGGATTTGAAAAGGAATAAAGAAATACTGCTCTAATTTTTAGGGCAGTTTTTTCTTTTCCCCGTACTATTGACAAATTTTAAAAACCGTGCTATAATAACCCTGCTACACATCTGAATATTGTGCTCAAATCCGTGAGAAAGTAGTCTTGTAAAAAAGACGTGCTTTCTCCTCACTGATTTGAGCAGTAAGATGTGTAGCAACATTTGAGGAAGGCGTCTTTTTTGGTGCGTCTCTCAAAGGGGACGCACTTTTTTATTGCTCAAAAAGGAGGATTTTCTTATGCCTCAACACAAGCCCGGGTGTTGTTTGGAGTACGGTTGTACCAAGTCGCCGGAAGTGGACGGATATTGTTCTGAACATAAGAGTTTGCTTTGGAAAGAACGGCAGACCTATATTCTTTTGGATATTGCCGCAAAAACGTTGTCAAGAGCAAAAAAACTGTTATTCCCCAACGCCTGCAACGGGGTGCTTTGTATTCAAGACGTTCTTTGTTGTATTAGCCAGAGAAAAATTTCTCATTTTATCCGTTTTTCCGTGGAAGTGGAGCCCCCTCTTTCCAAGGACGAGGAAGAAGAACGGAAAATCATGTCGGAAAAAGGGCTTGCTTTTGTTCCGAAAACCACAAAGGAAGAGTATTACGTTCTCTTTTCGGGAGAAACCGAATCCTTAATCTATTATGATGAAGAAAGTTTCCGTCGTAAGAAAATGGAAATTCTGACCGAACTCCCCGAAGGCTGGACGCGAAAAAGTACCCGACATATTTCCGGTCCCATGGAAGAACGATTTCTTGTGGATTTAGACGATTTTAAAGAGAAAACCACCCCACAACAACCCCTCTTTTTACAATAAAACAAATTCCCCCGCCGTGAAAATACGGCGGGGGCTTGCGTTACAATATAAATTTTTTTCGGCGAATCAAATTCACCGTCATGGGCTTTTTGGTGTTCTTTTTCTTTTCCTCTTTATTATGCAAACATTCCTGTAAGCCGGGTTCTGTGTTATGCGATCATCTATCTCGAATCTGCGTTACCGCAGATCTCCAGCTGCCTCTGTACCCCGGACGGGAGACCTATGGGGTCACGTCACGGCATTGCTCCGAATAAGGTTTACACAGCGGACGGTGTTACCATCGTCCCGGTGAGCTCTTACCTCGCCTTTTCACCCTTACCTTACGGCGGTTTTTTTCTGTTGCACTATCTCGGAAGTCACCTTCGGCGGACGTTATCCGTTATTCTTTCCCGTAGGAGCCCGGACTTTCCTCAGACATCGCCTTTCGTTTGATGCCCGCGATCGCTCAGAATGTTTACATAATAAAGAAGAAAATAAAAGAATTCAAAATGCAACGTGCAGAATAAAATCGTTTTCCGGCGAATCGAATTCGTCGGCGCTGGTTTTTCGGAGTTCCCCTTTCTTTTTTTGCGGAAAAGAAAGGGGAACGATTCCCTCGAACCTACTCAGTCGTCGAAGCGATGATTGGGATTCCAGGTCTTTTTCTGTTCCGGAACGTCTTTGCCGGTGCGGATCCGGTGTTCTTTGATCTTGCCATTGATCCAGTTTTTCAAATTGGTAAGGCAGAGAAGAATTCCGATGCCGAAGGCGACGGGACCGACCACAAACAGAATGGGAGCTTCCATCTTAATTCCGATGAAAATGCAGACCCCCATGATGATGGCGGTGAAAGACAGTACCAGAATGGTCCCGGAAGTCAATTCCGATCCATGCAGGTCTTCGTTTGGTAATTTTCCCATGAGAAAATCTCCTTTCAAATTAAAAAAATATTTTTTTGTTCACAATGGAGAAATTGTGCTCTGAATTTAGGGGTGCGACAAGCAATTTTCACAAAAATGGATTTTTTGCGCAGAAAAGCGGCTCAAAACCTTGACAAATCCTTGAAATTGTGATAAAATTGTATATTGCCATAATAGGAAAATGGGAGTATGCCCTTTTTTAGGGTTTGAATCGGAAAAAATCCCGAAAAATACAGGATTTTTCGGTATTGATCCGCCCATTTCGGCGGCACACACAACGCCGAATCGGTTTTTGCCGAGCCCTATTATAGCACAAAATCGAGAAAAAATCAAGAGTCAAAATTCTGGAATGGAGATGATCGTTGATGTTGGACCCCAAAGAAGTCGGCGCATTCTACGAAAATTTCGGGAAAAGTGAACGCGTGAACTTCGGCAAGCCCAGTCAGAAGTACGAACTTCCCAACCTGATTAACGTACAGTTGGATTCTTACCGCTGGTTCGTGGAAGAAGGTATGAAGTCGGTTCTGAAAGATTCTTCAAACATTATAGACCACACCGGGGTAATCCGTTTGGATTACGTGGACTATAAGATCGACGAAAAGGCCAAGTACACCATTGAAGAGTGCCGGGAACGGGACGTAACCTACGCCGCCCCCCTGCACGTCACCTGCCGTTTGACCAATCACCAGACGGGTGAAATTCAGGAACAAAGCATTTTCTTCGGTGATTTCCCCCTCATGACCGAAACCGGGACCTTTGTAATCAACGGTGCGGAACGCGTCGTCGTTTCCCAGTTGGTTCGTTCTCCGGGGATCTATTTCACCTTGGAGACCGATAAGGTCGGCCACAAGTTGTTTGCCGGTACCGTCATGCCCAACCGCGGACCTTGGGTGGAATACGAATCCGATGCCAATAACGTGCTTTACGTCCGTGTGGATAAGGGCAAGAAATTCCCCGTTACCACGCTGATTCGCGCCTTCGGTATTGAAACCGACGAACAAATTAAAGAAACCTTTGGCGAAGACGCCAGCATTCTGGCGACCCTGGACAAGGACGTTTCCCACAACCGTGCTACCGCTCTGGTGGAACTGTATAAGAAACTTCGTCCCGGCGAACCTGCCACCGTCGAATCCGCCATTGCACACATCGACAATCTCTTTTTCAATGAACGCACCTACGATCTGACTCGCGTCGGTCGCTACAAATATAATAAGAAGGTAGCCCTTTCCGGCAGAATTGTCGGACAGGAGCTTTCCCGCCCCGTGGTTGCGCCTCTTACCGGTGAGGTCATCGCGGACATCGGCACCGTTGTTTCTTCTGATCTTGCAAAAGCCATCGAGAACGCCGGTGTCTATGAAGTCTACCTGAAACTGAACGACGAGTCCGAACTTCGGGTCTTCTCCAACGGCATGGTAGATATGAAGAATTTCGTCTCCTTCGACGTGGCGAAAGCCGGCGTAAACGAATGGGTCAAATTCTCCGTTCTTCAGGAAATTCTTGAAAAATGCGGTGACGATGAATCGGCTCTCATCGAAGAATGCCGTACCCGTCTCCTCGAATTGATTCCTTTGACCATCTGCAATGAAGATATTTTTGCATCGGTGAACTATTTCATCGGCTTGCAGCACGGCATCGGTTCCATCGACGATATTGACCATCTGGGCAACCGTCGGATCCGTTCCGTCGGCGAGTTGTTGCAGAATCAGATGCGCATCGGCTTTGCCCGTATGGAACGTTCCGTCCGGGAAAAGATGAATATGCAGAATACGGAAGTGGTCACTCCCCAGAACCTGCTGAATACCCGCCCCGTCTCTGCGGCGATCCGGGAATTCTTCGGTTCTTCTCCCTTGTCTCAGTTCATGGATCAGACCAACCCTCTGGCGGAACTGACCCACAAACGTCGTCTTTCTGCCCTCGGCCCCGGCGGGTTGGCCCGCGACCGTGCCGGCTTTGAAGTCCGCGACGTTCACTACACCCACTACGGCCGTATGTGTCCTGTCGAAACCCCCGAAGGACCTAACATCGGTCTGATCTCCTATCTGTCTACCTATGCTCGTATCAACGAATACGGCTTTATTGAAGCGCCCTACCGTCCGGTCAACAAAGAAACCGGCGTGGTGGAAGACGGCGTGGTCTACATGACCGCGGACGCCGAAGACGGATTCATCGTTGCTCAGGCAAACGAACCTCTCGACGAAGACGGCCGTTTCGTTAATCAACGGGTTGCCGCCCGTTTGCGGGACGCCATTCTGGAAGTAGAACGGGAAAAGGTCGACTATATGGACGTTACCCCCCGTATGTTGGTTTCCATCGCGACGGCGATGATTCCCTTCCTGGAACACGACGACGCCGTCCGTGCTCTGATGGGTGCGAACATGCAGCGTCAGGCCGTTCCTCTGATCCGTACCGAAGCTCCCTTTGTCGGAACCGGTATGGAACACCGTGCCGCCGTTGACTCCGGCGTTTGCGTGGTTGCCCGCCAGTCCGGCGTTGTGACCAAGGTAGATGCCCGTGAGATCTATATTCTCGGTGACGACGGAATTTCTCATCGTTATCCTACCGTCAAATATCTCCGTTCCAACCACGGTACCTGCTTCAATCAGCGGGTTATCGTCAGCGAAGGCGACCGCGTGGAAGCCGGAGACGTGATTGCCGACGGTCCTTCCACCCAAAACGGCGAACTTGCCTTGGGTCGCAATATGCTCATCGGCTTTATGACCTGGGAAGGCTACAACTACGAAGACGCCGTTCTTCTCAACGAACGCTTGGTGAAGGAAGATATTTATACTTCCATTCATATTGAAGAATACGAAATCGACGCCAAAGAAACCAAACTTGGGCCCGAAGAAATCCCCGCCGATATTCCCGGCGTTTCCAAAGATCTGTTGGCAGACCTGGACGAACGCGGAATCATTCGCATCGGTGCGGAGGTTCACTCCGGGGATATTCTGGTCGGTCGCGTTTCTCCCAAGGGCGACGCGGAACAGACCGCCGAAGAACGTCTGTTGCGTGCCATCTTCGGTGAAAAGTCCCGGGAAGTCCGGGATACCTCTCTGAAGGTTCCCCACGGCGAATACGGTACCGTCGTTGACGTCAAAGTATTCACCCGGGAAAATTCCAACGAATTGTCTCCCTCTACCAATATGGTCGTCCGTGTCTATATCGCCCAACGCCGTAAGATCAGCGTCGGCGATAAGATGGCAGGCCGCCACGGTAACAAGGGTGTTATTTCCCGGATTCTCCCCGAAGAAGATATGCCTTACCTGCCCGACGGCACGCCGCTGGACATCGTTTTGAACCCCCTGGGCGTTCCCTCCCGTATGAACATCGGCCAGGTTTTGGAAGTTCACTTGGGTATGGCAGCCCGCAAATTGGGTTGGAAGATCATGACCCCGGTCTTCGACGGCGTTCCGGAAGAAGATATTGTCAAATGTTTGGACAAAGCCGGCTACAGTCACGACGGAAAGACCGTTTTGTACGACGGCCGTACCGGTCAGCCCTTTGAAGGAAACGTCACCGTCGGTGTCATGTATTACCTCAAACTGGCACACTTGGTTGACGATAAGATCCACGCCCGTTCCACCGGTCCTTACTCCTTGGTTACCCAGCAGCCTTTGGGTGGTAAAGCCCAATTCGGCGGTCAGCGTTTCGGGGAAATGGAAGTTTGGGCGCTGGAAGCCTACGGCGCCGCATACACCTTGCAGGAAATGCTTACCGTCAAGTCCGACGATACCGTCGGCCGCGTGAAGACCTTTGAATCCATCGTCAAGGGTTACAACATTCCCAAGCCCGGGATTCCCGAATCCTTCAAGGTTTTGGTCAAGGAACTGCAGGCTCTCTGTCTCGACGTGAAGATCCTTGCCAAGGACGGGGAAGAAGTGGACATCACCACCAACTACGATGAGGATATGGGCGACGCCCGTATGTCCCTGCCCGCACCGGAAGAACTTCCCGCCACCGGCACCAATACCGGCAATTACTTCAGCGAGTTTGAAGACGAATTCACCGGCAACGACGATGATAATTCTTTCTTGGATACCTTGGAAGTGCCCGATGTTGTCAGCGAAGACGAAACCCTCTACGACGGAACTCTTTCCGGCGAAGAGACCGAAATTCAAGAATAAGGAGGACGGAACAGTATGAACGAATTTGAATCCATGAACGAGATTCTCGACCTGGACGATCTGACCAACGTTTCCGCACCGGAGACCGATCTTTTGGCGCAGGTTATGGACGACGCCAGCCACCCCCGTCCCCACGATCCCAATAACGAGAGCGATTTCAGTGCCATCAAAATCGCCCTCGCTTCCCCCGAAAAGATTCGTTCCTGGTCTCACGGGGAAGTCAAAAAACCCGAAACCATCAACTATCGCACTCTGAAACCCGAACGGGACGGTTTGTTCTGCGAACGCATCTTTGGACCTATGAAGGACTGGGAATGCCACTGCGGAAAATATAAGCGTTTCCGTTACAAGGGTAAGGTCTGCGAACGTTGTGGCGTTGAAATTACCCGTGCCAAAGTGCGCCGGGAACGTATGGGGCATATCGAATTGGCTGCTCCCGTTTCCCACATCTGGTATTTCAAAGGAATTCCTTCCCGCATCGGACAGATGCTGGATATTCAGCCCAAACAGTTGGAACAGGTGCTCTACTTCGGCGCTTATATCGTTACCGACGTCAACGAAAAAGTCGTCAACGGTGCCATCAAGAAGAAGGACATTCTGACCGAAAAGGAATACGCCGACTGGAAGGAAAAATACTACGGCAAGAACGACTTTGTCGCCGAAATGGGTGCAGAAGCCGTTAAGAAATTGCTGGCGGAGATTGATCTGGACGTTTTGTCCGATGAAATCCGCAACGAATTGGAAGACGCCGCCGGTCAGAAACGTCTGAAACTGGTCAAGCGTCTGGAAATCGTCGAAGCCTTCCGTCTTTCCGGCAACCGTCCGGAATGGATGATTCTCGACGTTCTTCCCGTTTGTCCTCCGGACATTCGTCCTATGGTTCAGTTGGACGGCGGTAGATTTGCCACCTCTGACCTGAACGATCTGTATCGCAGAGTCATTAACCGCAACAACCGTCTGCGGAAACTGATCGAACTCAACGCTCCTCAAATCATTATCCGCAATGAAAAGAGAATGTTGCAGGAAGCCGTCGACGCCTTGATCGACAACGGTCGTCGCGGGAAGCCCGTTAACGGTCCTAAGGATCGGGCATTGAAATCTTTGTCCGACGTTCTGAAAGGAAAGCAAGGTCGCTTCCGTCAGAACCTGTTGGGAAAACGTGTTGACTATTCCGGACGTTCGGTTATCGTCGTCGGCCCCGAATTGAAACTGTATCAGTGCGGTCTGCCGAAGGAAATGGCTCTGGAACTGTTCAAGCCCTTCGTTATGAAGCGTTTGACCGAACTGGGCGTCGTCAACAACATCAAGTCCGCCAAGAAAGCGGTTGAACGTAGCGAAACCGCCGTTTGGGACGCTTTGGAAACGGTGATCAAAGAATATCCCGTTATGTTGAACCGTGCACCGACCCTGCACCGGTTGGGAATTCAGGCCTTTGAACCGGTTTTGGTCGAAGGTCGTGCTCTGAAACTCCACCCCTTGGTCTGTACCGCCTTCAACGCCGACTTCGACGGTGACCAGATGGCTGTTCACGTTCCTTTGTCTGCCGAAGCTCAGGCGGAAGCGCGCTTCTTGATGCTCTCTGCCAACAACCTGCTTCGTCCTCAGGACGGGAACCCCGTTACCGTTCCTACCCAGGACATGATCCTCGGCTCTTATTATTTGACCATCGTCAATGAGAACGAATTGGGAGCCGGCAAGTGCTTCATGAATCCCGAAGAAGCCCGCCGGGCATACGATTCCGGTGCGATTCAGTTGCACGCACCCATCAAAGTTCGGGTCACCAAGGAGATCAACGGCGAAGTCCGTACCGGTTTGATCGACTGCACTATGGGTCAGTTGCTCTTCAACGAAACCATTCCTCAGGATCTGCGTTTCGTCGACCGGAACGATCCCGAACACGCCTTGGATCTGGAAGTTACCTTCCTTGTCACGAAGAAGGAACTGGGCAAAATCATCAACCGCTGCATTCGTGTCCACGGGATTACCGAGACGGCAGTGGTTCTCGATAAGATCAAATCTTACGGTTATAAATATTCCACCGTCGGTGCTATCACCATTTCCGTTGCCGACATGAAGGTTCCTCCCGCCAAGTACGAATTGGTTGCACAAGCAGACAAGACCGTCGAAGGCATCACCCGGAACTTTAAGCGCGGTTTGATCTCCGAAGACGAACGGTATGAACAAGTCGTTACCGTTTGGAGTGACACCACCGCCAAGGTTACGGAAGTTCTCTCCGGTTATCTCGATAAGTTCAACCCCGTTAAGATGATGCAGCACTCCGGTGCCCGCGGTAACATCGACCAGATCAAGCAGTTGTGCGGCATGCGTGGTTTGATGGCGAATACCTCCGGTAAGACCATCGACATTCCTATTCGTGCTAACTTCCGTGAAGGCTTGAACGTACTGGACTACTTCATTTCTTCCAGAGGTGCTCGTAAGGGTCAGGCGGATACCGCTCTGAAGACCGCCGACTCCGGGTATTTGACCCGCCGTTTGGTTGACGTTTCTCAGGATATTATTATCCGCGAGGACGACTGTGGTTCCGACGACGGAATCTGGGTGACCGAAATTGCCGAAGGCGATGAAAGAATCGAATCCTTGCAGTCTCGCTTGATGGGTCGCTTCCCCGTGGACGACATCGTTCACCCCGAAACCGGCGAAGTCATCGTCAGCAAAGACCGTTATATCAACGAATTCGATGCCGAAGCTATCGTCAAAGCCGGCATCACCAAAGTAAAACTTCGTTCCGTTCTCACCTGTAACTGCCGTTACGGTGTCTGCGCGAAATGTTACGGTATGAACCTGGCAACCAGCGACGTGGTTAACGTCGGGGAAGCGGTCGGTATTATTGCCGCCCAGTCCATCGGCGAACCCGGTACTCAGTTGACCATGCGTACCTTCCACACCGGCGGCGTTGCATCGACTGCCGATATTACCCAGGGTCTTCCCCGCGTTCAGGAATTGTTTGAAGCACGTCACCCCAAGGTTTTGGCAATCTTGTCCGAAATCGACGGTGAACTGCGCTTCCAGGAAATCCGCAACGCCCGGTACGCCATCATTATGAATACCGAAACCGGCGAAGAACGCTCCTACCTCATTCCCTACGGTGCAACCTTGCGGGTTCGCGAAGGGGATTACGTCCACAAGGGCGACGAGTTGACCCGCGGTGCTTCCGATCCTCAGGATATTCTCCGGGTCAAGGGCGAAGATGCCGTTCGGGAATATATCATTCAGGAAATTCAGAAGGTGTACAAACGCCAAGGCGTTGACATCAGCGACAAGCACATCGAAGTCATTGTTCGCCAGATGCTCCGCAAGGTTCGGATTCTCGATCCCGGTGATACCGGACTTTTGACCGGTTCCGTGGTCGACCGTCCTGAAGTGTTCCACTTGAATCTGGAAATCGCTCGCCGTAACGAGGAAGAAGGTCTTGACCTGAAGCCCGCCGTGGTGGAAACCGTTCTTCTCGGTATCACCAAGTCTGCCTTGGCGACCGAATCCTTCCTGTCCGCCGCTTCCTTCCAGGAAACCACCAAGATCCTGACCGAAGCCGCCATCAAGGGCAAGACCGACCACCTGATCGGCCTGAAGGAAAACGTTATCATCGGTAAACTGATCCCTGCCGGTACCGGCTTGGAACGTTATCGCAATGTTAACGTAGAAGAAAAAGAAGATATTATCTAACCGACGGAAAACGTCGGTAGACCGAATCCCCTCGGAATCATTCCGAGGGGATTCTCAGACTGTCGAAAAAGTCCAGTAAGCACTGGACTTTTTCTGCATTTTATGGTATAATGAAGAGGGTGAGAAAGATGATTGAAAGAGAAATTGAAAACAGCAGCAATTACGAGCTTGTGTGTATTGAGACAATGGTT
>JAZUMQ010000044.1:0-13092 GCA_045603745.1 Eubacteriales bacterium
AAGAGCAATAAAGCTTTCGGGTTCATTCATGCCGGTTCGATTCAAGGCACTTGTTGATAAATTCGGGCATAATCCTGATGCAATGCGTCAAGCAGGTATTGCTTATGCTACAGACCAGATAATAGATTTATATGCCAACGGAATAAATGCAATCCACGTTTATTCCATGAACAAGCCCGACGTTGCCCAGAACATTCAGAGCAATTTGTCGAATATTTTAGGGAAATAAAAATTCTATGGATCTGAGAGAATACATAAAAAATCACCTTTTATTTTTGGACGGCGGCACCGGAACGCTCCTACAACGGGCAGGATTGCAACCGGGAGAACTGCCGGAACGGTGGAATTTGACCCATCGGGAGAACGTGAAAGCCATCGCCCGCGCCTATTACGACGCCGGGAGTAACGTGGTCTGCACCAACACCTTCGGGGCAAATCTCCTGAAATTTGATCGGGAAGAATTGAATCAAATTGTTTCCGAAGCCGTGAACATCGTCCGGGAAGCCCAACAGGAATCCCGGGGAACACAGGAAAAATTCATCGCTCTGGACGTGGGTCCCTGCGGACGGTTGCTGAAACCGTTGGGAGACTTGGATTTGGAAGAAGCGATCTCCCTCTTTGCGGAAACGGTAAAAATCGGTGCAGACTGTGGAGTCGATCTGATCCTGATCGAAACCATGAACGATTCCTACGAGACCAAAGCAGCACTTTTGGCGGCAAAAGAGACCTGCAATCTTCCGGTTTTCGTCTCCAACGCCTACGGAGAAGACGGGCGGTTGCTGAACGGTGCCGACCCGGAAACCATGGTCGCCCTGCTGGAAGGCTTGGGGGCAGATGCGGTGGGGGCAAACTGCTCCTTGGGACCGGACCAATTAAAGCCCATCGTCAATCGCATCGTCGCCGCCGCCTCGGTTCCGGTCTTGCTGAAACCCAATGCGGGACTTCCCCGCAACGAAGGGGATAAAACGGTCTTTGACGTCTCCCCCGAAGAATTTGCAACAAGCGTCACCAAGCAGATTGCCGACGGCGTGCGCATTGCCGGAGGTTGTTGCGGAACCACGCCGGAATATATTGAAAAATTGATTTTATCAGCAAAAAATATTTTGCCTAAACCTCTTGTGGCGAAAAAATTTTGCCGCATCACCTCTTATACCCACGCCGTCACCTTTGACCAAGAGCCGATCCTCATCGGGGAGCGTATCAATCCCACGGGGAAAAAGCGCTTTCAACAGGCGTTGCGGGAAAAGGACATGGGTTACGTCTTGCAAGAAGGCTTGAAACAACAGGAAAAAGGCGTTCAGGTGTTGGACGTAAACGTAGGGTTGCCGGACATCGACGAGGTCTCCCTTTTGTCGCAGACGG
Organism: Eubacteriales bacterium; assembly: GCA_045603745.1. Classification (GTDB taxonomy): domain Bacteria; phylum Bacillota; class Clostridia; order Oscillospirales; family UBA644; genus RGIG995. Next base: position 1,363 of record JAZUMQ010000044.1, read on the forward strand.
TTTGTGCCCTGCAATCGGTCACCGACCTGCCTTTGCAGATCGACACCTCCGACTCCGTCGCCATGGAACGGGCATTGCGGCAATATAACGGAAAAGCGCTGATCAATTCCGTCAACGGAAAAGAAGAAAGTTTGCATTCCGTGTTCCCACTGTTGAAAAAATACGGAGGCGTCGCCATTGCTTTGACCTTGGACGAAGGGGGAATTCCCGACACCGCCGACGGACGGATCCGCATCGCCGAAAAAATTCTTTCGGTGGCAAACAAATACGGCATCGAAAAACACGATCTGATCTTCGATCCCTTGGCGATGACCGTTTCGGCAGACAAAAACGCCCCTTCCGTCACGTTGGAATCGCTCCGCCGTTTGCGGGAAATGGGGTGCCGTACGTCCTTGGGAATTTCCAACGTATCCTTTGGATTGCCCCATCGGGATACGGTGAACGCGGTCTTCTTTGCCGCGGCTTTGGAACAAGGGCTTTCCGCCGCCATCATGAATCCCCATTCCACCGAGATGATGAAGGTCTATTACGCCCATCGGCTTCTTCACGGCAGAGATGAAAACTGTGCCGACTACATTGCCTTTACCGAAACGTTGCCCACGCCGGTCGAAGGAAAACCGGAAACGGCGGCAACCAACCTTCCCCCCGCCGAACAAGGGCTGAAATCCGCCATTCGCAAGGGATTAAAGGCAGAAGCAGGACAGATCACAAAAGAATTGTTACAGACCCAGCCTCCCCTGGAGATCGTCAACCGGGAGATTATTCCGGCGTTGGACGACGTGGGCAAAGGATTTGAAGAAAAAACCGTATATCTCCCTCAACTTTTGATGAGTGCCGAAGCGGCAAAAGAAGCCTTTGAGCAGATCAAATTGACCTTTCCCGCCTCTTCCGGAGAAAACGACGGAAAAGGACCTTTCGTCCTTGCCACGGTAGAGGGAGACGTTCACGACATTGGAAAAAATATCGTGAAACTGTTGCTGGAAAATTACGGATTTTCCGTCATTGACCTGGGCAAAAACGTACCCCCTCAAGCCGTTGTCGACGGGGTGGTCGCCCACAACGCCCCCTTGGCGGGATTATCTGCCTTGATGACTACCACCGTCCCCGCCATGGAAGAAACCATTCGGCGTTTGCGAATTTCTGCCCCCCAATGCAAGATCATCGTGGGCGGTGCGGTGCTGACCCCGGAATATGCGAAAAAAATCGGCGCCGATGCCTACGGCAAAGACGCGATGGCAACCGTACGCTATGCGGAGCGTATTGTAAAAGAAAAGGAATAATGTTCCTTTTTTAGGAATAATGTTCCTTTTTTGTTTTTACGAAAAAAAGCAAAAATCCGGTGCAAATGCTTACGCCGGAAAAATAAAAAAGGCTCTGATTTTTAGAATCAGAGCCTTTTTGTTTATTTATTTCGGAATTACACGGCGGCGGCTTTGATGGAATCAATGAGATCTTTGACCGCCTCGTCGTCGGTTGCCCACGAGGTACAGATGCGAATCGCGGTATGGTATTCGTCGGGTTTCCCCCATTCGTCGAAGGCGTATTTTTCATTCAAAAACGCCAAAATATCGTTGGTTACCACGGTGAAGATCTGATTGGAATTCCCTTGATAAAGCAAGGGAAATCCATTCTTTTTCAAGGCGTCGCGGATCTTATCCGCCTGACGGTTTGCCTTTTCGGAAATTTCGGTGTACAATCCGTCGGTGAACAGGGTCAAGAATTGCAATCCCAACAGTCTTCCCTTGGCGAGCATACCGCCCCGTTGCTTGAGAATATAACGGAAATCGGATTTCAGTTCCTTTTTCAGAACCATCACCGCTTCTCCGAAGAGAGCTCCGCATTTAGTTCCGCCGATGCAGAGAACGTCCACCTTTGCCGCGATCTCGTCCAACGTCAGATCGTTGCCGCCGGCGGTCAAGGCATAGGCCAGCCGCGCTCCGTCCATGTACAAAGGAACGTGGTAGGCACGGCAGATCCGGGAAAGATCGTACAATTCCTGCCGGGTATATAAGGTTCCGTTTTCGGTGGGGTGAGAAATATAGACCATGCCGGGCTGAACGGTATGTTCGTGGTTCGCATCGGCATAATGAGCGTTGATTACGTCTTCCACCTGTTTTGCGGTAAGTTTTCCGTCGGTGGAAGGCAGGGGGAGAACTTTGTGTCCGGTGGCTTCGATGGCGCCCGATTCATGAACGGCGATATGCCCCGTTTCTGCCGTCAAAACTCCTTGATGGGGGCGCAACAACGCCGACACCACCGTGGCGTTTGCCTGAGTTCCTCCCATAAGAAAATGAACGTCCGCCTCCGGTGCTTTCGCGGCGGTGCGGATCAGATCCCGAGCGGTATCGCAATAGGGATCGCAACCGTAACCTACGGTCTGCTCCAGATTGGTCTGGGTCAGGGCTTTCAAAATTCGGGGGTGACACCCCTCTTGGTAATCGCTGGCGAAACGGTACATCATCAAAATCCTCTCTTTATATAAAATATGAAATCATTTTCAACGAAACAGGGGGGTCAAGAAAACAGGCCCCCGAAAACGGGCAGAGAAAACAACCACCAAAGCAGGGGGGCAAACAACAGGGCGGGTAAATAATTTGCCACCTTGATTTTGGGAATTCCCAAAAGATTCAGCCCCAATGCCACGATCATCAACGATCCGGCACAGGTCATGGCTTGCACGGCACCGTCGGTAAGAAGGGGTTGCAACACCTGAGCCAACAAAACCAACGCCCCTTGAAAGGCGAAGACGAAGGCGGCGGAAAACAGAACCCCGATCCCCAAGGAAACGGCAAGCATCATCGACGAACAGAGATCCAACAAGGATTTGGTAAATAGCAGAGTATGATCTCCGGAAATTCCGGCATTGAGAGATCCCACCACCGTCATTGCCCCCACGCAAAAAAGCAGAGACGCGGTGACGAATCCCCGGGCGACGGTCCCCGATTCGGACTTGGAAAAATGATGTTCCACCCATTGACCCAATTTCTCGATTCCGCCGTCGATATTCAGCAGAAAACCGACGATCGCCCCAAGCACCATGGCGATGATGATCAAAAGTACGTTGGCACCGTTCATCATTCCGTCCACGCCGATATACAAAGTGCAAAGGGCAAGGGCGGTCATGACACCCCCGGAGACTTTTTTGGGAATGGCTTTTTTAAACAACAGTCCCACGGTACTTCCCACAAGGACTGCCAAGGTATTTACAAGAACTCCAAGCATGATTTTAATTCCTAATAACAATAAAAATAAGCAAATAAAGGATCCCCACCAGCACCGGCTGATGGAACAGATAGATCCACAAAGAATATCTTCCCACAACGCATAACGGGTTGCTTTTCCCCCGAAGGGCGGGAATTAAGGATTGTTTTTTGCGGTACAGCGTTTTTCCGAGAAAATATCCTACCGCCACAACGCCGGCACAGGGAAAAATCGGAAACCAATCGGCACCGTAACGGGCGGTTCCCAGCACGATGCTGAGAAGATCTTCCGCCCCAAGAGAATACAAAACGGGAGCATCGTACCATTTCAGGGAAAACCCAATAAAAATTATGAGGATTCCCAATGCCAATGCCACGTATTTTCCGCTCTTTTCACCAAAAAGAGAACAGAGCCAGCAAAGGAACGTTCCCACCGCCATAACCGACAAAACGCCGAACAAGATGGTGGTGCTCAGATCAAAAAACAGATCCAAAAGGATCGTGACCGTGGTAATTCCCACGGCGGCAAGGGCAATTTGCCCCACCCGCTTTAAGGGTGCTTTGGTCAATGCCGAGCCGATGCCCGCCAAAAGCAAAAACACCGTGGCAAAGATATAATGTAACCCTAAACGCCAAGAAGAAAAGGCAACGGCATCACCAAATCTTCCCAAAGTTTCAATAAATTCGGAATCAGAAAAGGGAAACCAAAAGGGCAGGCAATAGAGATCGTAGGCGAGATGATCCAAACACATCAACACCAACACGAATCCCCGGAGAAAATCCAATTCAAAAATCCGTTGATTTTGAGCCTTTCTCATTTGGGGAATTCCAATCCCAGATGATTGCACGCCGCCTCGGTGACGCAACGTCCCCGCTGGGTGCGAACCAAAAATCCGATCTGCATCAAATAGGGCTCGTACACGTCTTCAATGGTGACCGCTTCTTCCCCGATCATGGCAGCCAAGGTCTCCAATCCCACGGGGCCTCCCCGGAACTGTTGCACCACGGCGGTGAGCATACGGCGATCCAAGGCGTCCAAGCCCAATTTGTCAATATCCAACCGGCGAAGTGCTTCGTCGGCGATCTCATCGGTGATGACTCCATCGCCCAAAACCTGGGCAAAATCCCGCACCCGCTTCAACAGGCGATTGGCGATTCGGGGGGTTCCCCGGGAGCGGGAAGCGATTTCATGAGCACCGGATTCGGTGATCCCGATATTCAAAATGGAAGCGGAACGTTTGATGATCTGCTCCAACTCCTCGACTTTATACAGGTCCAACCGCAACAGAACCCCGAACCGATCCCGGAAAGGCGCGGCAAGTTGTCCCGAGCGGGTGGTAGCCCCGATCAGGGTAAATTTGGGAAGATCGAACCGAATCGATCGGGCAGAGGGACCTTTCCCCAAAATCACGTCGAATTCGTAATCTTCCATGGCGGGATACAAGATTTCCTCCACCGTCCGGGAAAGGCGGTGAATTTCGTCAATAAACAGAATATCCCCTTCCTGTAGGTTGGTCAAAAGCGCCACGATGTCCCCGGCTTTTTCCAAAGCAGGACCGCTGGTGATCCGAATAGAGACCCCCATTTCCGCCGCAACGATATTGGCAAGGGTGGTCTTCCCCAGCCCCGGAGGGCCAAAAAACAAAATATGATCCAGAGCGTCTCCCCGCTGTTTGGCGGCTTCAATGAAGATCCGAAGATTTTCCTTCGCCTGAACCTGTCCGATATAATCGTCTAACCGTTGGGGGCGAAGATTTTCCGGATCGTCGGAAGGTTCGATGGTGCGGGTCGAAAGCAAGCGATCGTCGAATTCCATATCCGTTCCCCCTTAAATCGTTGAAAGAATCCGCAACGCCTGGCGTACCAGATCGTTGGTGTTGTCGGCGGTGCATTTTTCCAGCGCCTTCGCCGCATCGTGTTTGGAATATCCCAACGCCACCAAAACGCCGGTGGCTTCTTCCACCGCTTCCTTGCCGGCGGCGGCCGCCATGGCTTGGGCTTCGGAAACCTTGACGTTGGTTTTTGCGATCTTATCCTTCAATTCCAAGCAGATCCGTTGGGCTAATTTCGGTCCTACCCCATTGGCTCTGGAAATCTGATGATGATCCCCCGCCAAAACGGCGGCGGCAAAGGTTTCGGGGAGCATTTCGGACAAAATCGCCAGCGCTCCCTTAGGGCCGACCCCACTGATGGAGATCAAAAGAAGGAAAAATTGTTTTTCCTGCTCGTCCCCAAATCCGAACAGGGTCATGGCGTCTTCCTTTACGTGGAGATAGGTGTACAATTTCACCCGATCTTTTCCGCTGATCTCCCGATAGGTGTTTGCCGTAATATTGCATTGATACCCCACCCCGCCGCAATCGATCACCGCGGTCTGGGAATCGCACCATGCCAAATCTCCCTGCAGATAATTGTACATATTTTATCTCCTTATTTCAACAAACTAAAACTCAATCCATTTTGCAATTTCGCTTTGCGACTCATAGGGATCGACCGAAAAAAACACTGCCCTTGCGACTTGCGTTTTGAATCTCACTTAATTTTGCAGTTTGCGTTTTAATTGTGCCATTCCCAGCGAATGAGCGCAGCAGATCGCCAACGCCAATCCGTCGGCGGCATCGTCGGGACGAGGAATCTCTTTGAGATTCAAAAGCATTTTGGTCATCATCATAACCTGCTTTTTCTCCGCGTTTCCGTATCCCACCACCGCTTGTTTTACCTGCGGGGGTTTGAATTCATAGCAAGGAATACCCGCCTTTTGGCAGGCAAGCATGATCACGCCTCTGGCGTGGGCAACGGCAATGCCGGTGGTAATATTTTTGGAAAAGAACAACTCTTCGATGGAAACGTAATCGGGTTTTAATTCGGCGATGAGTTTGCACAATTCGTCGTAGATCATTTCCAACCGCCGTTCCAAGGGAATCTTGGGGGGCGTGATGATCGCACCGTATTGGGGCGCCGAAAAACGGGATCCGTCATAATGAACGAATCCCCACCCCACCGTGGCAACGCCGGGGTCAATACCCAAAACCGTCATAAAAACCCTACCTTTTATATCAATAGACCATACACTTTATATTATAACATATTTTTTCCTTCATTGCAAGAGGAAACGGAAGAAAAAATAAAACGTCCGTTCTCTTTTTTCGAGAACGGACGAAAATTTCTTATTCAGAGACGGTCTGCTCTGCTTTTGGGGAGGCTAATTTTTCCTGCAGGGTGGAAAGAGCCTTGCTGACGGCGGTGCCGATGACCAAACAAACGGCGGCTTCGATGACCGCGTTGAGGGTAACCAAAAGCACCACGATACCCCATGCGTTGGATTGACCGGTAAATTCCAGAACCCGAGGATTGTTGCCGAAAATCAAAACCAATGCCGAGACGAAGAACACTGTATTCAGCACGGCGGCGGAGCAAGCAGCCAGAACCGAGGGTGCACCTTTGGGGTCAAGAGATGCGATAAAGTGATACAAAAGTCCGATCAAAATCGCTGCCACCGCCCCGATGAGATAATTCCAGGGAGACGTACCGTTGTTATTGAACAAAACCGCCAGAGCAAGTCCCACGAAAGCGCAGGAAAAGATCGCTGCCACGGTGGGGAAGTGTTTGCCTTTGACTTTGGAAAGGCCTTTGTACAAAAATCCCACGCACACACCCATCAAAATCCGGGTGATGACGGTCATCACGAAGGTGCCCAAGGGGGAGATGTCCAAAAGCAACACGCCCAATGCGTCCATACCGAAACATTGATAAAAACTGGTCAGTCCGAACACGCCCCCCAAAATTCCCCCGGCAACGGGACCTAAAAGGATCGCGCCGATGGCAACGGGAACGGGAAGCAGAGTCACGCTGGTGACGCCCAATTTCAGATAACCGATGGGGGTGAACGCCATGAGCAACTCAATAGCAATTAAAATCGCCAGCAGGGTCAGGCGAATCAGCCGATTTGTGTTTTTCTTTTTCATAATATATCTCCTAACTCAATCTTCGTCTTTGATGACGATTAATTCCTTTGCATAGGGAAGTTTCAGTACGAATTCGTCGCAAAACGTATGCCATTCGTCCAATTTGTGGTTTTTCCGGGCATGGTACATATTCACCAGATTTTCGTAATTCATGGTGACGGTGCGGGTCTGGTTGTAGGATTCCGGCAAGATCTGAATCAGATCGTACCACAGAGCCTTGTCTTTGGTCTCCATATATTCCAAACGCACCGATTCCAGATAATCCACGATAATATCAAAAAATTTGGCGGAAGGCTCGGTCAGATGATCCACCGAAAAATCGTCCACGGTAATGGGCTTGGAGTGGATCTTGTGCATGGTGGACGTGGAGTTAGCAACGGTTCCCACCTTATAAGTATCAAATTCTTTCCACCAATAAAGCGGGGCGGTAATATCCACGGAAACGAAGATCTGCCGGATAAATTTCCGGTGATCGCTTCCCGCCTTTGCCAGACGGCACGCCAAATTCAAATCCGCGTCACCCAAAATAAATTCACCGTCGTCGTTGTAAAAACTGTCCGACTTATCCCAACTGGACAGAGGATTCCGCGCCCCCCGAATGGCGTTTTCCAAATTCATGACCGAAACATGATGAAACTGAATCATCGCTCAATACCTTCCTTCGTATTTCTTTTGGATTGTAATTCGTCAGGAGCACTTCTGTAACCGAATTTCGATTTTTCTCTTTTGCTCCAACATAATAAAAATGATCTTTCAACGTTTGAAAACACCCACCCCAAACGGTATCAATATATTCATTATTTCGATATTGGTTGCTTTTCCACGAGGATACCATAAATGGTGTTTTTACCTCTTCTAATTTCTTACGTAATAAATGTTCAGAATTTTCGTCCCAACAATCGTAATAATCTACATGACGACCAATGTATGGGGGGTCACAATAAATAAAAGAATTCGATGGGACTTGGGGGATCAATTCTTCAAAAGATCGACACAAAAAAGTCCAATCATTCTCTTTTAGGAGAAGTTCTATCCGAGCAACCTGATTTACAATTTTTGTAATATACGCCTTTGCAAATCGCTGCGGTTTGTGTCCATATGGAACATTAAACTCATGTTTTTTGTTAAACCGCATCATTCCGTTAAAACAAGATCGGTTCAAAAACAGAAAGTCTAAAGGATCGTGATCCCGATTAAATCTTTCTCGGACAAAGTAGTAATGTTCCTCATTCTTTTTAGAAAGTATTTCCCCTTCTTTTTCTAAGAACATGCGAACTTCAGAAGATGTAATTGTTCCGTCTTTAATTGCATTATAAAATGTAATTATATGAGGATTTTTATCCGCAAATACAGCATTTTTTCCTGCCACATTAAATCCAACTACGCCTGACCCCATAAAGGGCTCAACCCAAAAGGAATCCGAAAAAAGTTCAACATTTCCCCGAATTATCGGGACTAATTTGGTTTTTATACCTTGGATTTTAAGCGGTGGAACAAAAACCTTATCTGTCATTTTTTTCCCTTTCTTTTTGAGGCTCTAGGAGTATTTAAACCTTTACAGAGCCCCCTGTATTCAAGCAATTCTTCAAAGGTTGACAATTTTTTGTATGTTCCATCAGGCTTTGCTATTTCAAGTTTCCCATAATTTACCCAGTAGTCATCAAACAATTTCTCTCCAGCCTTGGAAAAAACACCATTTCCTGACAGTATATCTTCAATTTTGTTAATACTTCCTATATTTGCCGTATTTCCACTTCCGCTTTTATCACTGGCGATGCGCCACTTTTCTTCTGCAAAAAAAACAAAATCCCGAATCACAGATGGGATATTGTTGACCTCGTCAACCGAATAAGTCCGAAGCTCTTCATCCCATCTTAAGGAAACCCTTGAATAAATAATTCCTAAACAAAAGTGCCCGCTATACTCGCCGTAGGGATATTGAATATTCTTTGTGCTAGCTCGATCTGAAAAATATGCTCCATGAGACCCCAAAGTAAACCCATGGCAAAACTCGGGGCACTCCTCATCACGAATAGTAGTTTTCAAATCTACAGCAAATTTAACAGAAGCATCACCCTTTTTGATAAATGTCAAATCTGGATACCAGTTTTGACAAGATGCTAATTCAATCTCATATCCAATGCTCTCTGCGAAGGAAAGAAAGTGAGGGAACAAGTGCAATTCCAATATTTTTGAAACGACTTTTGTATCCGGGGAAATCGTGTGAATTGTTTTAAAAATATCAATAAATCCTCGTACCGTCCATTCTCCATCTTGCGAAATTAATGACCCTAAGGTCCCTGCAAATCTTTTTAACTCAGATAAAAAAGTCTTCTTTTCAACATCGTTGCACATGCGCCATTCCCTCTCACTTGTAGTTTTTTAATTTTTTCTTCTTTTTCGTTGAAAACCCGAACAATCCGAGTTTTTTGCCCAAGGTATAATAAGCGCCGTGGGCGTAGGCGATCAGTCCCGCCTTTTCCATGCAGAGCCGTCCTTCGGTGTTGAATAACGCTTCGTCCACGTCCACCGACACAATCTCCGCCAGAAACATATCGTGGCTTCCCAGAGGGATCACCTGTTTCACCTTGCATTCCAGGGACAAGGGCGCTTCTTTCAGCAAAGGTGCCGAAACTTCGTTGGCAGGAATGGGGGTCAGGTTGCAAGCGGCGATTTTATCCAGATCCCGCCCGGATTTCATGCCGCAAAGATCCAACTCTTTTACCAGCGTAGACGGGGGAAGATTGATTACAAATTCCCCGGTTTTCTTGATGATTTCATAGGAATACCGTTCCGGACGCAGGGAAATATAGGTCAACGGCGGGTGGGTACAGACGATCCCCGTCCACGCCACCGTCACAACGTCGGTCACCGTTCCGTCGGCGCAGGTTACCAAAACTGCCGGAACGGGAGAAAGTTGTACCGACCCTTTCATGGCACGCTTTTTCCCGGTCAGTTGTTTGGTAGGAGCACCGGATTGCGGCTTTTTGGGAGCCGTCCCCTTCGGGAACTCAGACATTGAACCGGAACAACACGACGTCCCCGTCGTTCATCACGTATTCTTTTCCTTCGGAACGAACCAAACCCTTTTCTTTGGCGGCGGTATAGGTTCCGCAAGCGGTCAGATCGGCAAAGGAAACCACTTCTGCGCGAATAAATCCACGCTCAAAATCGGAGTGGATCTTCCCGGCGGCTTGGGGCGCTTTCGTCCCCTGTTTGATGGTCCAAGCCCGGACTTCCTGAGGTCCTGCGGTGAGATAACTGATCAACCCCAAAAGGGCGTAAGATTTTTTGATCAACCGGGCAAGACCGCTTTCAGTCAACCCCATATCTTCCAAGAACATGGTCTTTTCTTCGTCTTCCAATTCGGAAATTTCCTCTTCCATGCGGGCACAGATGGGCAACGTCTCCGAATGTTCGCTCTTGGCAAAGGCTTCCACCGCCAAATATTGGGGGGAAGTCAAATCAAAGGCGGAATCCGCCATATTGGCAACGTAGATTACCGGTTTCATGGTCAAAAGATTGGCAGAAGAAACCACCGCCGCTTCATCGTCGGTCAATTCCATGGTACGAGCGCAGGCGCCGGACTCCAAGACGCCCTTGACCCGCCGGAACAATTCCACTTCCACCAGCATTTTCTTGTTGCCCTTGGCTTCTTTTTCGGCGCGCAAGATTCGCTTGTCCACCGCTTCCATATCGGCAAAAATCAGTTCCATGTTGATGGTTTCAATATCCCGCAAAGGATCGACAGAACCGTCGACGTGAACGATATTTCCATCTTCAAAGCAACGAACTACGTGCAGGATCGCGTCCACTTCCCGAATATGGGACAAAAACTTGTTTCCCAATCCTTCCCCTTTGCTTGCCCCTTTTACCAAACCCGCAATATCCACAAATTCAATGATGGCAGGGGTGTATTTATCCGGATTGTACATTTCCGCCAAAACGTCGAGACGTTCGTCCGGAACCGCCACCACGCCCACGTTGGGTTCGATGGTGCAGAAGGGATAGTTTGCCGCCTCCGCCTTGGTGTTGGTAATGGCATTAAAAAGAGTAGACTTTCCCACGTTAGGAAGTCCCACGATACCGAGCTTCATAATAAAAGTCCTTTCAAGACGTAATGTTACATTGGATACGAATGCTCTTTCTTTTCGGGAGAAAAGAAAGAACCAAAGAAAAGCCATGTTCGGCAGAATCCTTCCACCGAAAATCGATATAGTATGTTTCTAAAAATGATGGGTGTACACTATAACATTATAATTATAGCACATTGCATCGATTTTCGCAAGGGGGAGAATGAAAACTTTTCCTAAATAATGTGAATTTGTCAATGATGTGAGACTGAAGTTTGAAAAAAAATCATGAGATCTTCATTCAAAGGGTTGCTTCCGGAGGGAGGGGCGTAGTCCCGAGTGACGGAAGCTACCCTTTTGTGCGAATCAGAGCGGGATTTCTTCCAATTCTTTTCGCTTTTCCATGGGCGTTTTCCAATTCAAAACGGTCATCGGAATTCGGTTGGACCGGTACAAATAACGCTTCATTTGCTCCTGTAAATCCTCGTACGA
>JAZUMQ010000045.1:0-19279 GCA_045603745.1 Eubacteriales bacterium
AGCTGGCAATCTGGAAGGCAAAGCCCCCGGTTTCCGGGCAATATACAACGTTTTTTATTCACGTTTTCCAATTCTTAACTAAAAACAACGAAGAACCTGCTGTTGCATATTCGTAAACAGCAGGTTCTTCGACAGTCTGAGTGCGTGGCAGAGCCACGCACGAAAAACACATGGCTCATCGTTGCAACACAACCTTAAGCATAAAAAGCATGCAGAAGGTGAGCATGTGTTTTTACCGAAAGTAAAAAATACATGCTTCTTACGCTTATTTGGTTGTGTTGCGTATTTATTATATCACATTTTCCCCGATTTGTAAACCCCTTATAAAAAATATCCCCCTCAACGCAAGAATTTCGTTGCCCCGGCTTTCTTTTGGTTCTTTTCTTTCTTCGGAAAGAAAAGAACACCCTCTCCCTCGCTTTCATTTCACGAAAAAATCACAGAATCTACACGGTTACGTAGTATTTAAGGTGTATAATCGTTTCCATACAGAGTAGACAGTTGCGCGTTGCGTCGAAAGATGCGTAGTGCCGTGGGACGGGATGTTGCTCACGGACGAAAAACCGAAAGGTTTGCGGTGCGCTGTCGCGTCCGCTGTGTGATCTGATATAGAGGACACTCTGGTAAATAATTTATTTACCGGAGATTTTTCATTTTACGGCGTAAAATGAGAATCTTCCGAGAAGGAAGGTAAACAATGAAAAAGCAAACAAACAACCGGATTCTCCGCATCGTCATCGTCGGAATGTTGGCAGCCCTCTGCTTCGTATTAAGCGCCTACGTTTCCATTAAGGCGGGGAGCATGAAATTCACCTTTGCCGGGCTTCCCATTCTGTTGGCGGCGTTGCTCTTTGGCCCGGTAGACGGAATGTTGGTAGGTGGCATCGGGGAATTTCTTTCTCAAGTCATCGGCTACGGATTGACCCCCACGACGGTGTTATGGATCATTCCCGCAGTGGTACGGGGACTGATGGTGGGTCTTTACGTAAAAGCCAAAAAAGGAAAACCGGGCATCGTCGGGTCTTCGGTGATGATTATTCTGTCATCGCTGGTGGTGACGTTGTTGAACGGTTTGGTCATCTGGGCGGACGCGGTGATTATGGGATATTATTCCTTTGCCTACGTCTTCGGCTCCACCGGTTGGCGGTTTTTGGCAAGCCTGATTACTGCGGTGTTGTACTGCGTGGTCATTCTTCCCCTCACGACGGCGTTGCGGAAAAGCGGCGTTGCGGGATTAGGGAAGAACAAAGAGTAAAAAATTAAGATTTTGCATTAAAAAGCATCACTGCCCGCCGAACGGCGGGCAGTGATGCTTTTCTTATAATTCTTCGGGATTATCGTAGGTTTCGGAGAGAGAGATTTCCAAATTTCCGTTGCGGCAACGAAGTTTGTCGATGAATTCTTGGGATTTTTCCGGGTCTTTCAATTTGATGCGGTAGGTCAGTTTGTACAGGCTTCCCATGGCGGTGGTCTTGGCTTTGGTCAGCCGATGGGAGGAAGCGTATTCGGCGAACAGATCATCAAACTCATGGGCATATCGCAGAGATTCGGGAACGGTGATGCGCAATTCCATGTTTTTTTCTCCATAGGGAATCAAGGAAAGCAGGATCATCACGATTCCGGCGATCAAGGTAAAGACCAAGGCGATCCCCACAAATCCGGCGGCACAGGCAAGGCCTGCGGTCATTGCAAGGAAGATCGATGCAATATCCTTGGCTTTTCCCGGCACGGAACGGAAACGAACCAGCGAAAAAGCCCCCATGACGGCAACGCCGGTGCCGATATTCCCATTCACCATAACGATGACCGTATGTACGATGAGGGGTAACATCACGAGAGTGACGAGAAAACTTTTACTGACCCGGTTTTTGAAAGCGGCGGCAAAGGCGACGATCAGACCGCACAAAAAGGCGGCACCGAGGCAAAGAAAAAAGTTTTGAGGGGTAATGGTAGAGGCGGCGAGAGATTCAAAAAAGACAGCCATAACGTTCTCCTTATTTCAACGTATTGAGATATGCAGTTCCGTATTTGGAAAAAGACGAGGGGTACAATCCATGCTTGTCCAATCCGTGAGCCAACCAAAGGGGCATAGCGCCGTCGGTCTTGACCTCCATCAAAACCGCGTCAGAGGGCAACAACGGGGTCCCGTGAGAACCGAGAGAAAGGTCAAGCTCCGTCTCCCGATAACGCAAATTGGTATCGAAAGTCAGCCGCAGATGAGGGTTGTCCGCCACGGTATAGGCGTCCCGCTCGCAGGCAAGAAGCATGGAAGGTTTGGGGGATTCATAAAAGTGCATCGCCCAATCAATTTCGTCCATAATTTGGGATTTCAGAGGCTTTTCTCCGCCGTTCAGATAGACGATGGCTTTCGACAGAGGCAACACCGCCCGGCGCTTGTAGACCACCCCTTTAAACTTCTTTTTTACTTCAAAAAAGACGTTGGTTTCAGCGTTGGGAGTTCCATAACTGCGAAGACGCAATTTCTCTTTGTACGCCGGCTTTTCAAAGCCCTTCGCGTCCACCGATTGACGAATAATGCGTCGGTCAGGGGTGTCGAGATAAAGGCTGCAGACGGTACTTCTGCCATAGGAATCGGGAACGAGATGCCCACAAAATTCCGATAAAAACGCCTCTTGTTGCGCCACGGTCATGGGGTATTTTTTCTCCACCCGCTGAAAGACCGTTACGAATGCCATTTCCCATCACCGCCCTTTTCCTTATGATAAACTTATTGCTTAAAAACTTGATTAGATTTGCTCTTCCGTGGTGTCATCTTCCGAGGAATCTTCTTCCGAATTTTGCGCCGCCATTTTTTCATCGTACGCTTGCTTCATCTCCGCAAGGGTGACAAAATCCGATTCCTTGGGCGGACGCATCTGCAATGCCAAAGCACCCAAGCCCAGATAATACAGAGCAAAGGAAAGGTAATCCGACCAGAGGTAAGCAGTGGCAATCGGAGTATAACTCACAGTCGGGTCAAAATAGAAAAAGTCCCCCACACCGCAAAGGGTCAAAATCAAAGGAAGCAGAATGGCAACGCCGCAGAATCCCACAAAAACCCACTTGGTGGGAATCACTTTTTCGATGGTCAGCGCAAATAGAATCAGCGCCAAAAAAGGTGCAACGAACTGAACGGGAGCCGTAAGAAGCGGGTAGTCAAACATATATTGAACGCCGTAGACGATGGAATAGGACACGAAAACAGAAATTTGATTCACGATGGGAATCAGCAACACGAGAATCATCCACCGCAGGTCGATCTCTGCCAAAAAGAGAGCGCCGATGAAAAATATCACCGGAATCAACAGGGACAACACCGTAAAATAAAGGTCTGCCCCGGTCATTTCCGAAAAGGAGAGGGGATTCATTTGAAAATGCCATTCTCCGTTGGTAAAAACAAAACTCATATACCAAAGCACCGCCATTGCAATGCCGCAGAGCGAGGGAACGATGGGCGTTCCTTTGACAATGTAATTTTTATTTTTCATTTTTTGCACCCCGATCGCATGAAATAAAGAATGTAAATCCTCGGCGAATGGAATTCCCCGCCTTTGGCTTTTCTTTTTCTTATTGCGGTTTTCCGCAGCACTTTTTATATTTCTTTCCGCTTCCGCAGGGGCAGAGTTCGTTGGGACCTACTTTTTTGCCCTTGACCACGGTGACCCCCTTGCCCTGTTCGGTGGTTTTTCCCGGCTGGTCGTGAACCTTGACGTGGGAAAGTTTCAATTTGTGCATCATCGCCTTGCGGGCGTTTTCCGCCCGAACGAATTCGTCCAACTGCAACACGTTTACCGCCCACGCCCGGAACATACGCAGACAATCGAAGACTGCCCGCTCCCGAATGGCGTAGACCGTTTCCCGGAACATTTCATCGCTCTGCAACTGATATTCCACCAAAGGATTCCGGTTGCCGTACGCCTGAAGATTGATACCGTGTCGCAGATCTTCCATGGCGTCGATGTGATCCATCCAATAGGCGTCGATGGCACCCAACATAACGAACCGTTCCAACTCCCGCATATGGACGGGGGTCAGTTTCGATTCCACCAACATCGCCGAATTGTCGGCGGCGGTCTGCAGGGCTTCACGCAGATCTTCGACCGTTTCTTTTCCTTCCAAAATGTCGACGGCATTGCCCGCCTCGTCCCGGGCAGGGAAATAAAGATTTCCTTCCAAATATTCCCGCAAACCCTTGAGATTCCAATCCTCTTTCCCACCGACACAGAAGGTATCCAACTGACGTTCAATGACGTCCCGGCGCATTTTTGCGAGTTTTTCGGACAGATCCATGTCTGCCATGATCTGATCCCGCTCTTTGTAGATCTGAATCCGCTGCTGGTTGACCACGTCGTCATATTCCAACACGTGTTTGCGGCCGTTGAAGTTTGCCCCTTCCTTGCGTTTTTGGGCATTCTCCACCGTCTTAGTGAACATTCCGGAAGAAATGGGCTCATCGTCGGGGAAGGAATTAATCAGCGCCAGATTGCTCAACCTGTCGCCCCCGAACAGACGGAGAAGATCGTCTTCAAAGGAGATATAAAACGCCGTTTCCCCCACGTCGCCCTGACGACCGGCACGACCGCGCAACTGATTGTCAATGCGGCGGGATTCGTGACGCTCGGTACCGATGATATAAAGACCGCCGGCGGCTTTGACCTCTTCCGCTTCCGCGTCTACCTGGGCTTTGAATTGGGCGTAAAGTTCCTTGTAGCGCCCCCGGGCGTGGAGGATCTCCTCATCGTCGGTTTCGGCAAAGGAAGTGGATTGAACGATCAATTCATGATCAAACTCTTCCTTCTCCATCTGCTTTTTCGCCATATATTCCGCGTTGCCGCCCAAAATAATATCGGTACCGCGGCCTGCCATGTTGGTGGCAATGGTGACTGCCCCTTTGCGTCCCGCCTGGGCGATGACCGCCGCTTCTTTTTCATGATTTTTGGCGTTCAAAACGTTGTGGGGAATCTTGTGGGCAGAGAGGATTTTGCTGAGTTTTTCGGATTTTTCAATCGTTACCGTACCAATCAGCACCGGCTGACCTTTGGCGTGACATTCGGTAACCTGTTTGACCACGTGACCGAATTTCTGGATCTCGTTTTTAAAGAGCCGATCGTCGTGATCTTCCCGACGGGAAGGTTTGTTGGTGGGAATCTCCACCACGTCCAAATTATAAATTTCCAAAAATTCGTCTTCTTCGGTCATCGCGGTTCCGGTCATACCCGAAAGACGATCGTAAAGACGGAACAAATTCTGGAAGGTGATGGAAGCCAGAGTCTTCGATTCGCTTTCCACCTTGACCCCTTCTTTGGCTTCGATGGCTTGGTGCAACCCGTTGGAATAACGACGACCGAACATCAACCGTCCGGTGAATTCGTCAACGATGACCACTTCCCCGTCACGAACCACGTAATCCACGTCTTTTTCCATGATTCCGTAGGCCCGCAGGGCTTGGTTTACGTAATGCTGAATCTCGATATTTTCCGTATCGGAATAGTTTTCGATGCCGAAATAATCCTGAACCTTTTCCACCCCTCGCTGCGTGAGGGCGACGGTTTTGTTCTTTTCTTCCACCACGTAGTCGCAATCGTTGTGGGGATCTTCGTTTTTCGCGTCGATCTCTTTGTATTTTTTGCAGACCAGCAATTTTACAAAGCTATTGGCACGCTGATACATCTCATCGGATTCGTCCACCTGCCCGGAAATGATCAGGGGCGTGCGAGCTTCGTCGATGAGAATGGAGTCTACTTCGTCTACGATGGCGTAATTCAACCCCCGCTGGGCTTTGGGGGGCAGATAGGGCGTGGGATCCCCTTCTTTGACCCGATACCGGATCATGTTATCCCGAAGATAGTCGAATCCGATCTCGTTGTTGGTGGCGTAGGTAATGTCGGCGGCGTAAGCTTCCCGGCGCTGATCGTTGTCCATTTCATGGACGATCAAGCCCACTTTCAACCCCAAGAAAGCGTGGATCTTGCCCATCCATTCACTGTCGCGGCGGGCAAGATAATCGTTGACCGTCACCACGTGAACCCCTTTGCCGGTCAACGCCATCAGATAGGACGGAAGGGTGGCGACCAAGGTCTTTCCTTCCCCCGTGCGCATTTCCGCAATACGTCCTTGATAGAGAATGATTCCGCCGATCAGCTGGCAATGGAAATGCCGCATTCCCAGCACCCGATCCGAAGCCTCCCGGACGGTGGCAAAGGCTTCGGGCAAAAGGCTGTCCAGAGTCTCGCCCTCGGCGTAACGTTGACGGAATTCGGCGGTCTTTGCCCGGAGTTGGGCATCGGTCAATTTTTTATAATCTTCTTCCAGCGCCTCGATCTTCGCGACCAAGGGCGCGATCTTTTTCAATTCTTTTTGGCTATAGGTACCGAAAAGATTTCCAAACAATCCCATTTGTGCAAACTCCTCTTTTTCATTCAAACGGCGCAATGGCGCCCGACGCTCATAATATTTTATTATATTATAGCATAGAAATTTAAAATATTCCATAGTTTTTTAATTCTGACACATAAATATCACAATTATATATTATTATATAAGATGAGTCATTGTACCCATCACCCCAAAAAATTGGGAAATTGTGACACTTTAACGAATTATAGGGAAGTAAGATTCCCGAAGGAACGTGAGCATATGGTATCAAAGGTCTGCGCAATCGGACTAAACGGCATCGAAGGATATAAGGTGGAGACCGAAGCGGATTTCCGTATGGGAGACACCAAAACGGTCATCAGCATCGTGGGTTTGCCCGACACCGCCATGAAAGAGGCTCGGGATCGTATCAGCCTTGCGGTGGTCAATTCCGGATTTCTTTTGCCTCAAGCGGAATACACCCTCAACCTTGCGCCGGCAGACGTACGCAAGGAAGGTTCTTGGTACGATCTTTCCATGGTTTTGGCGCTCCTTGTGGCCACAGGACAAATTCCGCCCCTGCCCAAAACCTCTGCTTTTTTGGGAGAAGTGGCATTATCCGGAGAGTTGCGCCCCTGCACCGGGATTCTTCCGGCGGCATTATCAGCAAAACAATTGGGATATACCGACCTGTTCGTTCCGATCCAAAATGCGAAAGAAGCGGCGTCTGCCACGGGGATCCGGATTTTTGGGATCGGCTCGGTCAAAGAGTTCTGTGACGCCTTGACCGGACAAGGCCCCGCCCCCATTCCTCACCCCCCGATCACGGCAGAAAACGTGGAAGGGGAAGAAGAATACGAGTTGGATTTTGCCGAGGTCTACGGTCAGCAGGGTGCGAAACGCGCGCTGGAAATTGCCGCCGCCGGTGGGCATAATATTCTGATGATCGGTCCTCCGGGGGCTGGGAAAAGTATGCTGGCGAAACGGCTTCCCACCATTCTGCCCCGACTGTCCGACGGGGAAATGCTGGAGACGGCAAAAATTCGTTCCGTTGCCGGAAAATTGAATTTGAATCGCCCCCTATCTCCCATTCGTCCCTTTGCCGCACCCCATCATAACATTACCGTTCAAGGATTGGCGGGAGGAGGAAGCATTCCCAAGCCGGGAGAAATTTCCTTGGCACACAACGGCGTTTTGTTTTTAGACGAATTTCCCGAATTTTCCAAAAACGTTCTGGAATCCCTACGTCAGCCCATGGAAGACGGAAAAGTCACCATCTCCCGGGCGACAAAAACGTTGACCTACCCCGCGGCGTTCCAGTTGGTCTGCGCCATGAATCCCTGTCCTTGCGGATATTTCGGACACCCGACCCGAAAGTGCACCTGCCCTCCCGCGGCGGTCAGTCGATATTTGGGTAAGATCTCCGGGCCGTTGTTGGATCGCATTGACCTGCAGATCGAACTTCCACCGGTGCAATATGCCGACATTTCCACCCCCGACAAAACGGCGGAACCCTCGGCGGTGATCCGCAAGCGGGTGGAAAAAGCGCGGGAAATTCAACGGAATCGCTACGAAGGATCTTCCACCACCTGCAACGCCCACGCCACCCCCGCTCAGATCCGGAATTCCTTCTTCCTCTCCCCCGAAGGAGACGAAACCCTACGACAAATTTTCGAGCGGCTGGGATTGTCCATGCGAGCAAGGGACAAAATCCTGAAAGTCGCCCGCACCATCGCCGACTTAGACGGAAGCGAAACCATTCGCCCCGAGCACGTCTCCGAAGCGTCCTTCTACCGTTCGCTGGATAAAAAATATTGGATCAGAAATTAAGTCTTACAACATTAAAGAAATTATAATTGCATGAAAGGAGGTCGTCAAAATTGAGATATATCGGCGGAAAAAGTTTATTACTCGACAACATCAATAATATCATCCTTTCTTACACAGAAAATGTAAAATCAGTAGTAGACTTGTTTTCTGGAAGTGGCGTTGTTGCCACCAATTTCAAAAAACAAGGGTATCAAGTAGTTGCAAACGATCTGCTCTATTTTTCATATGTCTTGAATCGAGGATCAACTGCCTTAAATTCAACTCCGACCTTCGCAAAACTAGACTTTGACCCTATCCAATATTTGAACGACCTCTCGATAAGCGATACTGACATCCAACTATCCGATTGTTTTATTTACAATAATTACAGCCCCAATAAAACCAGTAATAGAATGTATTTCCAAAGTAAAAATGCACTAAAAATCGACATTATACGCATTACAATTGAGAAATGGAAAGAAGCCAAAAAAATCAACGAAGATGAATACTTTTATCTCCTCTGCTCACTTATTTCTGCTACGCCATACGTGAGCAATATCGCCGGTGTCTATGGTGCTTATTTGAAACATTGGGATCCCCGGTCATATAAAACTCTCCGACTGACACCTCCTGAAATTATAGACAACGGCGTTGAAAACACTGTTTACAACCGCAACTCAAATGACTTGGCGGCAGACTTACATGCGGATTTAGTCTACATCGACACGCCATACAACGAGAGACAATATTTACCCAACTACCATGTGTTGGAAACCATTGCAAAGTATGATTATCCTGACATAAAAGGTATCACCGGTATGAGAGACTATCGAAAAGAAAAATCTGATTATTGTCTTAAAGCAAAAGCTGCGACTGCTTTCGATGACCTGTTTTCCAAACTTAATACAAAATATATCCTTGTCAGCTATAACACTGATGGATTGCTTTCCACAGAGCAAATGACCGAACTATTAAAGAAATACGGAAATGCCTCTACTTTTAAACTGTTTGAATACCGTTATCGAAGATACAAAAATAAGATTCCGAACAATCATGGAAGTCTGAAAGAACAGTTGTATTTCATTGAAAGGAAATAACATGACGGAAAACAGTAAGTTTGATAAATCGCCATTGAATTATATTGGTGGAAAGTATAAAATACTTCCACAAATAATGGGGACTTTTCCAAAGCAGATCAACAATTTTGTCGATTTATTTTGCGGTGGTCTTGATGTTGCCACAAATGTAAACGCCCACAAGGTTTTTTGCAACGATATTAACTATCATGTCATCGACATTTACAAAGAATTTCAAAAATACCCTGTGGAAGAACTACTCGCATACATGGATAAGACCATTGCTCACTATGGCTTATCACAAACAAATCAAGAGGCATTTTTAAGGTTTAGAAAACACTATAACGAGACAAAAGAACCATTAGATTTGTATTTACTTGTGTGCTATAGCTTCAATTATCAATTTCGTTTTAATTCAAAACACGAATTCAATTGTCCTTTTGGGAAAGAAAGGAGCTCCTTTAATCCGGTTATGCGAGAAAACTTTATTAAGTTTCATAGCAATATTTCAAATTTTAGTTTTTCGTCTTACAATTTTAAAGATTTTGACTATTCCTTTCTTAAGGCAGGAGATATGCTTTATGCCGATCCCCCATATCGAATTGCAACCGGTTCCTATAATGATGGCAAACGCGGGTTTGAAGGCTGGTCTCTCAATGATGATTTAGAGCTTTTCAAAATACTTGACATGCTAGATGAGAAAGGCGTAAACTTTGCCCTCTCAAATATGACTGAACATAAAGGAACTACAAATCTTGAATTAGAAAATTGGAAAAAGAAATATCATACCCACATCATAAATTCAAATTACAACAATAGCAATTACCATTCCACTGCAAAAAATAATAAAACCGTAGAAGTATTGATTACAAACTATTAGAAAAGAGGATATTAAATTGCCAGGAAGAACTTTTGGTTGGATCCAAGATGCTGGAGACATAACGTCCTTAAAAAAGATAGCACAACTATTTATTCATGATTCTGAAATTCACAGACTCTTGAAAGATATTAAAATTCCGCAATTTGTTCCCGATCGATGCGGAAAAGAGCAGTTGTTACTTGCCCTTAGCCAACAAGGAAACATATCATACCCCTATGATCTTTTAAAAGGAAAGGGGTGCGGCGGGACACAGCAACTCTCCACACAAGAAAACATAAATATGTTTCACATTTCTGAAGAAGAAGCCAGAAGCATTGTAAAAAAAGGCGGTCGCGGAAATGCAGCTTGCAGCGGTCTTATACAAGCAGTGTTAACTGCACAAAAAATTTTTGATACAACAGGGGAGCATAAACCATACCAAGGGGATTGGCCTGCAGATAGCTTTTTACGTCTGGCAATATCGATTGGCATGTTAGATTATGACGAAACAGCGGACACTTGTTCTTTAAGTAAAATCGGTTTTCTATATGCACACACCGAAGATGGAAGCGAGGAAGAAACAAAAGTTCTTATTCAAATGTTTTTATCCTATCCACCATTTGTAAGACTGCTTTCTCTTTTGTCCGAAAATCAGTATATGACAAAATTTGAAATCGGTTGTCAATTAGGTTTTGTCGGAGAAGCAGGATTCACCTCTGTTCCTCAAAATTTTTATGTGTATTCCTTCGTAACATCTTCCAAAAAAAGCGATATTCGGCAAAACATGGAAGGCACATCAGATAAATATGCTCGAATGATTGGCGAATGGCTCGTCAAACTAGGACTTGCAGAAAAGAGTCACCGCGTGTGCAGTGAAACCTATGGTCATTCAACCTATGAAGCTAAACTGCAAACATACAAAATCACCGATACAGGCAGATATTATCTTAAACTTTCAAACGGATTTTCCTCTCATAAAAAGATCAGAAAAATCGTTTTCAAAGAAATGCTTGCGACAAAAACTATTGACAAAGAATATGTCAAGTATCGCCGTGCATTAATAATTAAATATTTGAATAATTCTACCCACACAATAGAGGAAATTAAAAAGTACCTACTATCGAAAGGACTTGAAGAATTAGAATCTTGTATAACAGACGATCTTCAAGGTTTTATCAATATTGGGCTCTCCGTTATTAAAATAAGAAACAGTTTTCGTATTACTGATAAAATAGAGATGTTGACAATCCCCACGCCGGTTCGCGATAAAGCAGATTTAGCAATCGTCAAAGACCGTTGTAGAGATAAACTTAAACATGTTGACCACAAATACCTCAATCTCATCGATTTGTCATACGATGGAGATTCTAATCGCGAATTTGAAATCCAAACAATTTCATTTTTGACAAACGAATTAGGATTTGAAGGCATTCGTTTAGGAGAATCACGAAAACCGGATGGGCTCTTATATGAAGGTAAAAACGGTGCAATTATTGATAATAAAGCATATAGTGAAGGTTATTCGTTGCCGATAAGTCAAGCAGATGAAATGGTAAGATATATAACCGAAAATCAAAAGCGTGACGTTGCATTGAATAGTAACGAGTGGTGGAAAAATTTCCCGGACGAGACGACAAATTTCAAGTTTGTATTTATTTCTTCCTATTTCAAAGGTGAATTTTTAAAACAACTGCAAGACATTTCAACAAGAACAAACACTAAGGGCAGTGCTTTGAATTCGGAGAACTTACTTTACCTTTCTGAAAAAGTGAAATCTGGAATCATCTCTCATCAGGACTTTTTTGACACATTAGGATGTAACAAAGAAATAACTGTTTCAACTGAATAAATTTACAACTCTGATTTCAAATTTAGTTGACAGAAAATTTGAAATTAAATATAGAGATTTCAAAAATAGTTTGCAATCACACCTGTGGAAAACTCCGGGGTTTTTCCCGAAAACCTGTGGAAAACTTTGTGGATAGGGTGGAAAAATCCGATGATTTCGTGACTTTTTCCACAGTTCATAACTATTTCAAAAAAAATTTGCAATCTTCGACATCGTTGACATTTTCGTGAAATAAAAGGATCAAAAAAAATGAATCTTTCCGAAATTCGTTTGTTACTGACCCGGGAAGGGTTACTGAAAAAAGACGCCTTGGGAGACTTCGACACCGCCCCCCTTGCCATCGGGTGTGACTCCAAATCCGTCACTCCCCAAACCTTATTTTTCTGCAAGGGCGTTCAATTCAAATCGCAATATCTTGCCGACGCTGCCGCCGCCGGGGCTTGCGCCTATATTTCCGAGAAGGAATACGACGTTGCGCTGCCCTATTTGTTGGTCACCGACGTGCGCAAAGCAATGCCGCTTGTCGCCCGGGAGTTCTATCACCACCCCGACGAAAAATATCCTTTGATAGGAATCACCGGGACGAAGGGCAAAACCTCCTGTGCCTATCAGCTGGGGGCGATTTTTGACGAAGCCTTCGGCGGACGATACGGAATCATCTCCACCAACGAGGCACGATCCTGCGGTCAACCCCGAAAAAAAAGCGGCACCACCCCGGAAGCCTTGGAACTGTACGGACTTCTTCAAGGGTTTGCCGAAGACGGCGTAAACGCCGCGGTGATGGAGGTTTCCTCCCAAGGGCTTCAATACGACCGGGTAACCGGCGTAAATTTTGCGGTGGGGATCTATTTAAATCTTTCCCCCGACCATATTTCCCCCACGGAACACAAGGATTTTGAAGAATACAAAACCGCAAAGAAAAAGATGTTGACCCTATGCCGGACGGGAATCGTAAACCTGGACGATGAACACGCCGGGGATATGATCGCCGCCGCCACCTGTCCCCGCTTGCGGACCGTCTCCCTTTCCGATCCGAAAGCGGACTATTACGCCACCGGCATGGAATTGACCGAAGAAGGGTTGTCTTTCACCGTCAACGGAACCGATCTGCGGGGAGAACAAATGACGCTGAAAATGGCGGGGGAATTCAATATTTCCAACGCGCTCTGTGCCATTGCCGCCGCCCGAACGCTGGGCATTGAAAAAGATACCATTCGCAGAGGTCTTGCCAAAGCCACCGTCAAGGGGCGCATGGAACAGTTTGAGCTGGACGGGATCAAGGTCATCGTAGACTACGCCCACAACGGTCTTTCTTTTGAAAAGGTTTTCGACTACGCCGACCGGTTTTATCCGGAAGCGAAAAAAGTGGTGGTCTACGGCTGTCCGGGAAACAAAGCCCTGGATCGTCGAACCGAAATGTCCGACGTTGCGGGACAACGAGCCGATTACGTGGTTCTGACCGATGACGATCCGGCAAACGAAGACCCGGACGATATTATGGATCAAGCAGAAGTGATGTTGATCCGCCACAACGCAGACTACACCCGAATCCACGACCGACGGCAAGCCATTGCCCACGCAATCACCCAATGCCGCAAGGGAGATCTTTTATTGCTCTTAGGCAAAGGACACGAGACCGGGCAATCCGTTCGGGGGCAATCGGTTCCCTATGGAGGAGACCGTGCCTGCGCGGAAGCGGCGATGAATACCGAATTGATTTATTAAAGGAAGGAGAACGAATATGCCACAATTCCTTTACGACGACCAAACCACCCCGGAAGAAACCACTCCGAAACCGGAGGAAGAAACCGCTTCTTTGACGGAAGGAACTTCTTCGGAAGGGGAAAAAGAAGAATTTGATATTTCTTCTTTCGATTTCACCATTGCCGATCCGGGGGAAATCAAGGAATTTTCCGAACTGAAAGAGGCAACGGAAGAAACGCAGGAACCTTCGGAAGCGGAAAAGAAAGAGAAATTCTCCCTCTCCAAGCTGTCTTCCATCGTCTCGGAAAAAGCCGAAAAACTGATGGAAGAAACTCCGAAAGAACCGAAAATTCGGGAGAAAAAAGAAAAGCCGAAAAAGGAACGCAAACTCCTGTTCCGCCCGAAAGAAAAAACCGCGGTTGCAGAAGAAAAAATCGACGTGCAACAAGAAAAACCCCAGAGAGAAAAGATCCATTTTACGGGAGGGTCTTTCCGTCAGGTCTCCCGTCGGTGGTTGCGATATGCCCTGCGTCCCGCCGCCCTTTATGACGGTGTGACCGAACTGTTAGCCCCCCTGTTTCTTGTAGGCGTGATGCTCTTTTTCGGGGGATTTTATCTGCTGATCGGGTTGGATTGGTATTTTGCCGATCTGATCTCCATGGGACGTCTCTGGGCCTTCGTGGTGGTAGGACTTTTGGTGGGAGGAACCGCCGCGTTGTCCTTCGCCGCCGGAACCCAAGGATTGTCGCTGATCTGCCGAAAAGAACGCCTCCGTCCTTTCCGGGTCCTTTCCACCGTTGCCGGAGCTTGCGTTTATCCCGCGTCGTTACTGATCTTGGGGCTTTTGCTCCAACTGATCTTCCACGCCTCGGTCTCCATGTCCTTCGGGATCATGGCAGTGTTGTGGCTGACCTACCTTTTGCTGGACGTTCTGCGGGATCTGTTCGGAGAAAAGAATTTGTTCAAAAGTTCCGTTCTGATCATTCTCTGGAGTTTTCTCCTGTTTGTGATCATGACGCTGACCTTCACGTTGAAATAAGGAGGACGACCAATGAAATTTGACCGCTTTACCATTATAGGTCTGTTGTGCGCTCTGCCTTATTTGGTCTTCGGCGTGGTACTGACCGATTCCAACGCCGTAAGTATTATTGCCTACTTAATTTTAACCTTGGCGTTGACCGGGGCGGAAGTCACCTGCTATGATATGATGCTCTCCTCTCGGCGGAGAAATTGGCTCTATCGGGTGCCTTTCTCCACGTTGTTCATGTTGGTTCAATTTATCTTGGGCTGGAACGTAATGATTCCCTTTTACGTCATGGGACAGTTTGCCATGGGGGTTGCCACCACCAAAGACCGCTTTGAACATATGCCGAAAAACCGCGCCGCCAAACCGATGGTCATTTCCATCGGCACTTCGGTGATCTATATTCTAATTGCGCTGATTACGGGGGTGAAAGCATGAAAAAAAACCTATGGACTTTATCCATCACCCTTTTCCTGCTCTTTACGCTGAGCGTGTCTGCCCTTGCCTCTGCCCACGATGGATTGTGCAGTTGCGGTCGCCAATACGCCCGGACGGATTCCGACGATTTCATGATCTACGACTGTCTTGGTTGCGGGCGAAACTACACCTCCTGCACCTGTCACACCTGCTGGTGCGGAAGCGATCTGACCCGCACGCCCCTGGAAGGAGTCACGACGGTGACCTGCGACGATTGCGGATTGCCTTGTGAAGACTGCATTTGCAGAGACCGTTCCTATTACGACGCTTTGCAAAACGTGGAACAGGGCCTTACGGGAGAAGAGATCCCCAATCCCAACAACGGCGTTTTGATCGCTCTGGCGGGGCTTTTGCCCTTTGCCGGATTTTTGGGATTGTATTTCACCATTTACCGCCGTCGAACTTCCACCCGAAACCGGAAAGACAAAGCCCCGGTTTTGGAACAGGAATTGGATATGATCGACAAAGAGCCCGATGCGAAGAAGCGTTACGCTTTTGCAAAGCAAAAAGAAGAATCCAAGCGGGACGGCGATACCCGAATTCTCGACCGGGAAGGGAAAGTTTTGTGCTTCCGAAAGAACGAATTGCTTGCCGACGCCGTGGAAGAAGAATGGATCCGGGACACGGTCAGCGAAAATCTGCGGGCCTGCCGCACCATGAACCGCATGGGATTTGCCGGTTCGGTGGAAACGGTGGATCGGCTCTGGGATTTCAAGACCAAAGAATTCTCTCCCGACCGACAGGAGATCAGCGGCGAGACCCCGGCGCAATCTCTGGTCAAATGGGATACGAAGGAGCCTATGGTAGCGCTGTTTGAGATCGTAAAACCCCTTAACGGCCGGGAAAACAATCTGTTGCACCCCGCCTCCAACGTAACCCGATTTACCGCCCGCATTTTTGAAAAAGAACCTTTGATGAACCGCAAGACCGATCTTTCCACCGAAGCCCAGCGTCGTGCCACATTGCAACAACTGGTGCCCGGCGCCGACGTGGACGCCCTGCTGAACCTCGACCGGATCGTCGGTCAGACCTTATCCGCCCCCGGTGGATTACCCGAAGAGGTTTCCCCCAAACGCTTGGGCGAGAAAAATCGTTTTCCGGGAGGTATGGCATAAATGAAATACGTATATTCAACCAAAGACCTGTTGACTCTGTTGCGTTCTTCCGACCGGGAAGCAAACGTCGCCTCTCCCTTCCGGAGCCTTCTGACCCTGAATCGGGAAACCGAAGTTCAACCGCTCACCGACGATCAGCGGTTGCTCTGTGCCTTTGCTCTGACCCCGGAACGGACGCTGATGATCGGACGCCATTCCTCGGTGGACGGAGAATTGTATCTTCTGAACATCGGGGCGATGTGGTATCTCTACACCTGGTTAGAGACCCAAGACCGTCACGTATTTGAAGCGTATTTTGATCGTCCTCGGCTATTGAAACTGCTGAACAAAAATTTCTGTGGATTTTATCGCCCCAACTTCGGAGCCTTTACCCAATTAGATCTGCGGTTGTCCACCGGAGAATTCGTCGTTTGGAATCTGATTCGCGCGTTGTACGCCTCTCGGGCGAGAAGCACCGGGATCGGAAACAACGATTCGTTCCTTGCAGACGATCTGAAAAACTCGGATCTGGCGCTTTATTTGCGCAATTATCTGGACGAACTGGGCATGGAATCCCTGTCCGATGCCATTGATCTGTTGATGGAAGAAAAAAATCACAGTGCCATGGACAGTATGCTGAAATCCTTGGAAGAAAAAGGAATCTTGACTCCCGACATTGCCGACGTAACCCACGATAGCGCTTACCGCCTCTCCCGCACCGCCTTGGAACGGCTGGACGACGGAATGCTTTTGGACACCATCTGGTACGCCGACCGCACCGACCCGGAACGCAACCGGGAAATCTTGTTGTGCCTGCGTCGGGACGGCGTTTTGGCACTGATTCCCACCGCCGACGGCGTTGCCCTGCGCTCCTTCCCCGAATGTCCTTGGGAAGAACTGGTATAAAGGAAAAAACAACAATATCTCCAGCGACTCGCTTCGCTCCTTGCTTATTCGGCTTAGCTAAAAATCCTACGCCTGCGGCTTGCATTTTTAGAGCCTCACTTAACTCTCCACTCTCCACTCTTCACTCTTTTCACAGGTGCTTTTATGTCCGAATTTTATCAATCACCCCATCGGGGGACGACCCACGTCGCCGTTTTACCGGAACGCCGTTTTGACGAAGTCATGGTGCAAGCCGTGGAACCCTTGTTACAAAAATATCGCAACAAAGGATTTTTAACCATCGTCCGGGGAATGCGACTTTCTTACGAATATTATCTTTGCGCCGACCCCGTGGGGGCGGTGGTCATCAGCCACGGCTTTACCGAATCGGCGGAAAAATTTCGGGAAATGACCTATTATTTCCTACAGGCGGGCTATTCGGTCTTTGCCCTGGATCATCGGGGACACGGACGCTCCCATCGGGAGATGGAAAATCCCTGTCTTGTCCACGTTGGAAAATTTCAGGATTACGTCAACGATCTGGATCTGTTCGTCAAACGTATCGTCCGTCCCAACGCCGTCAATCTGCCCCTATATCTGTTTGGACATTCCATGGGCGGAGCGGTGGCGGCGATGTATTTATCCCAACACCCGGTGACCTTTCGCAGAGCGGTGCTGAACGCACCGATGATCGCTCCGAAGACCGCAGAATTCCCCGGTTGGGTGGCAGAATTTTTGGCACTGTTGATGTGTCTGAGCGGAAACGGAAAAAAACGGGTTCTGAATTACGGAGATTTTGACGAAAACGCCCCCTTTGAAACCAGCGCCGGCACTTCCCCCCAGCGGTTTGACTATTATCATCAGAAACGAATCCATTACCGTCATCTGCGCACCTCCGCCCCCACCTACGGCTGGTTGTTGCAGGCGGTGGGCGTCACCCGGAATCTGCTGAATCGGGAAAACTGCGCCACGGTGCAAGCCCCCGTTCTCCTGTTTCAGGCGGAGACCGACGATTACGTTCTTGCAGAACCTCAGGAAAAATATATTGCCCGAATCCCCCACGGAGAATTGGTTCGGATCAAAAACTGCAAACACGAAATTTATATGTCCCCCAACGAAATTTTGCAACCCTATTTGGATCAGATTCTTTCCTTCTTTTCAAAATAACGGAAGTTTCCCGGAGAAAATATCATGAAATTAAACGAAGTGTTAAACAACGATAAACTTTCCCTCTCCTTTGAAGTTTTTCCTCCCAAGACCGACGCATCGTTCGATTCGGTGGAACAGGCGGTTCATCAGATTGCCGCCCTAAAACCGGCGTTTATGAGCGTAACCTATGGCGCCGGGGGAGGAACCAGTGAATACACCTTGGAGATCGCAAAACACATCATGCGGGATCACGGAGTACCCACCTTGGCGCACCTGACCTGCGTTTCGTCCACCAAAGAGTCGGTACACCGACGGATTGAAGACCTGCGAGCCGCCGGAATTGAAAACGTCATGGCGTTGCGGGGAGATATTCCAGCCGATCGCATGGACGAAGACCGGTCGACGTGGGATTACCGCTATGCGGTGGATCTGATCCACGAATTGAAGGAACAGGGATTCTGTATCGGCGGCGCCTGTTATCCGGAAATTCACCCGGAAAGCCCCAATCAAAGAGAAGATATTCGGCGGTTAAAAGAAAAGGTGGACGCCGGGTGCGAATTTTTGACCACCCAGATGTTTTTTGACAACAATCTGCTCTACAATTTCCTTTACAAGATCCGGGAAGCGGGCATCACCGTGCCGGTCGTGGCAGGGATCATGCCCATCACCAACGCAAACCAAGTGGAACGGGCCGTCAAACTCTCCGGTTCTTTTGTACCCCAACGGTTCAAGTCCATCGTGGACAAATTCGGCAGTGACCCGAACAGTATGAAACAGGCAGGCATCGCCTACGCCACCGACCAGATTATTGATCTGTTTGCAAATAACATCACCAACGTTCACGTTTATTCCATGAACAAGCCCGATATTGCAGAGAAGATACAGGCAAATCTTTCGGATATTCTGAAATGATAAGCAAAAAGCTGTTGCGGACGCAACAGCTTTTGCTTTTTATATACCGACAAATTGGAGGTTATATGGGAATGGCTATGTGGGGGA
>JAZUMQ010000046.1:0-18390 GCA_045603745.1 Eubacteriales bacterium
TATAGTAAACAAAAAAAACGGGAAAATGTCAAGAGTGATATATCAACATAAAACCTCCCCCCCAGGGGGGGGAGTTCTTTCATCAAAGAATCAAATTATTCTTCGTCTTTCTTTTCTTCTGCGGGAGCTTCTTCTACAGGAGCTTCTTCTACAGGAGTTTCTTCTGCAGGTGCAACATCTTCGACAGGAGCAGTTTCCTCAGCAGGAGCTTCTGCGGGCTTCTTTTTCTTCTTGCCGAGAACCAAAACAAGAACTACTGCAACAACAACGACAACGGCAGCGGCAACGATAACAATCCACCAGGGGAATTCAGCGGAAGGTTTCTTACCGTTTCCAGGAACGTTATTAGTATTTGTAGTAGCAGGAGCATTGGTATCTCCCGTGGATGTATCAGAAGTCTTATCAGACGTCTTTTCGCTTCCCTTCGGAGTTTTGAACCCTACGGGATCGCAAGGAGCAGATTCTTTTCCGTCAGCGGTCATAGATGTGACGGTCAATTCATACAACGTATCAAAATCCAAACCGGTAATGGTATAAGAAGTACCGGTGATGGGAGATTCGTTCATCTTTACAGCGGCGTCGTCCGAATCCTTCTTAACATAAACGTTATAGGAGACTGCATTCAGTGCGGAACTCCAAGTTACAGCAGTATCAGTAGTATCTTTCCCAACACGAGTGGGGGCAACATCCGCAGGAGGAGTACCGTTGGGGTTACCGATGGGCAAGCTTGATTCGTGGTAAGTAACGATGGGCTGCACAGCCAACGTAGTGGCTTTACCATTACGTGAATTAGCGACCGTGGAAATGCGGAGACGAACAAAATCCCCTGCTTCAACTTTAAAAGCTTCTTTTTTAATTCTGAAGGGGTCGCTCGCAGAGGAGTTACCGTTATCGAACCGAACGTCATCCCAGTTATTATTGACAGGGTAAACCATATCATCATTGATCCACAAAGTAGCATAGTTTCCGCTATCAACTTTGCCGGCATCTCCACCACCGTAAACACCAACTTCATAGGAAATCGTACCGTCCGCAGGAGCAATAAAGGTAATAACCGGACCGCTGGCTTTACCCGGGTGCAAAGTGGTACCCTTATTACGGATAGTACAATAGGTATAACCGCTATCAACATAGTCAGCTTCCGCAAAGGGTGTATAGAATGCAGAATAGTTAGTTATTGACCCGATCCGTCCAGATTTGAAATAGGCAGTCATAGGTTCAAAACTTTCGCTTTCGTCATCCCAATATTCGAAGGTCCAAACGTTATCGAAATAAAAACCTTCATCAGAATCGTGGGAATACAGTTCGGGATCTTGTTCAAGCCCTTCAATGTTTCCGTAAGAATTCATCATAGCAGTGGCAAAGCTATAAGAGGGTTCGACATAAGTCAACTCTTCTTCTGCAGAAGAATTGAACGCAAGACCGGTGATGCAACCGAGCATCAAAGCAAGCGACATAAGAAGTGAGAGAGTCTTTTTCATGAGTGTACTCCTTTTTCATGAGATTTCGATTAACTATATTATATACCATTTTGCGCAAATTGTCAAGCATCTTTTTCAAAAAAAAAATCATAAAAAATTTGATTTTTCCTTGCAGTTATGGTGTTTTTTCGCATTTTTAGTCAATGATTAGGCAACTATCACAAAAATAAGTTAATATTTTTGTACAAAAACAACAAACCAAACGCAAGCAAATAGAAAGATCATTTTGCATATTTTTTTACAATCGCCTGCATCGGTCAGATTTTCCATAACACCCTTTGAATTAGGAAAAACATAGGTATTCAACGCCTGTACGGCGTAGGTTTTTCCGGAAACGATCACTTCGTAGATTTGATTGATATGCCCGGTTTTGATGTAATGAAGGACTTCAACGGACCCGCGTATGCCAAAATGAAACAACACTTTCAACATATAACGTTCCATAAAGTTCCCATTTTCATTCAATGCTATTTTTATTCTCAAACTCTTCTTCGTTCTTTAAGTGAGAAGAAATACCAAACGTGATAATCTTTTTGCCGAAACGATTTCGCAAACGGTCCATGGCAAGCTCGACCTTTTCCTGCTTTTCATTTTGTTGTTCCTGTATGGAAGGTAGCAATGAATATTGCAGCGGATAGCCGTCCGAATCGGTAAGATCGCTGACGGTGACGGTCAGGGAACGGATCGGAGATAACCCAATCTTCCAGTTGGATTCCAAGAGCTCCATGGCGGTGGTAGCGATCTCTTTTGCAAGATAAGTGGGACGATCCAATTTTTTCTGTCGTTGCAACGTCGTAAGCATGGGGTCTTTAACCGACAATTGAACGGTACGTCCCTTCTTTCCCTCCTTACGCAGTCTTCCCGCTACAGAATCAGACAAAGAAAGAAGATGGGAATAAATTTCTTTTCGCTCCGTAAGATCCTTTGGATAGGTCACTCCGTTCCCTATGGACTTCACAGGTTCTCGCTCGGTGCGAACGGGAGAATCGTCCAACCCTCGGGCGTAAAGAGACAAGGTCTTTCCTGCTTTTCCAAAACGACGGAATAAAAATTCCGGATCTGCGGCGGCAAGACTTCCGATGGTACGAAGCCCTAAATTCTCCAGTTCCACTCGCATTTTACGTCCCACTCCAAACAGATCTCCCACCGGAAGTTTCCAAACGATTTCCGGAACGTCTTCCGGGCGAATGACGGTAGTGGCATCGGGTTTTTTATAGTCACTTCCCAATTTTGCAAAAATTTTGTTATAAGAAACACCTACGGAAATGGTAACGCCGATCTTTTCCCGAATTTCTCGCCGAAGCCTGTCGGCAATGGTTTTTCCGTCGCCGAATAGCCGTTGGCTTCCCGTCACGTCAAGCCAGGATTCGTCGATGCTGAAGGGTTCTACAAGATCGGTATAATTTCGGTAGATTGCGTTGATGCGAAGGCTTACTTCTTCGTATTTCTCATGGTGGGGAGGAATCAAAAGCAGATTCGGGCATTTTCGCTGCGCTTGCCAAATGGTCTCCGCTGTCTGAACCCCAAAAACTTTGGCTTTTTCATTCTTAGCAAGAATGATGCCATGGCGTTGAGCAGGATCTCCCGCCACCGCCATAGGAACGGTGCGATATTCCGGATGGTCGATGGATTCCACCGACGCGAAAAAGTTATTACAATCACAATGAAGAATAACCCGATCCACGGTCAAGTCTCACTTTCTGCCAACTCCTCTGGGGTAAAGCTTCCACTGAGAGCCTTTTCCAGATCGGTTTGCAACGAAAGATCATATTCCGAAAGAGAAGCGATTTTCCAACCCTTGTCGTAAACGACCCGAAGGACGTTTTCGTTGGCATAGAAGAGGTCGTTATATCCTTGACGGAGAACGGAAAGTTTGACGGTGACGACAAATTCACCGTTTGATTTGCGAACTTTCAAGTCCGAATAATTTTCCAGATAGGTGTTGTCTTCGATTCGCAACGCCGACACCCGATCAATCCAGACTTGACGGCAATTTTCATTGCCTTCAATTGGAGTTCCGTCTTCCGGAGATGTGCAATAGATCCGATCAAACGCATCATCAAGACGTTGACATTTCACATCTTTTAAGAAATCGGAAACGACAAGACGAAGCCGGAAACATTCAAAAGAAAAAGAGGTGTTGTCCCGGGGGATAAAAAAGATCACTGCGGCAACGATTAAGGCAAGTACAAAAAGTGTGCCGACAAAGATTAAAATCGGTTTTAAAGATCTTTTCATAAAAACTCCTTGCAACAGAAATAGCGGAGAAAACGATTGCCTGTCAAATTGTTAGTATATTTTTATTAGTATACCATATTTCCGGTACATTTGCAAGAGGTTTGACGTTTTTTTAGAAAAAAGTCCAAATCTGCGGATTATGACATTTCTGCAACAACCGTTGACTTCCGGAGAAATGTGTGTTATAATTAGTGTAATTCCAACGAAAAGCGAAGTGAAATATTCCGTGGGCGACCACCCTCGAAGTAGTCGGCAAGACTCGGAAACAGAATATTGTACATATCACATAGGACGGTTTTAACAAGAAAGCGTCTTATGTGTTTTTTTGCTTTTTTCAAAAATGATCAATGAAAGATAGGAGTTTAACTCAAAATGTCAGACCCGTACCCTCAGATTGTGATAGCTATTTTTTTGCTTCTGCTCAACGCTCTTTTGGCAATTGGCGGTGAAGCGACAAAGACCCTGAACAAAGCCCTTTTGAACCGGAAGGCGGAAGAAGGGGATCCCACGGCGCAAAAAATTGCCGCCGTATTGGAAAAGCCGGGATACCTGTTCCGTGCCGGGATTCGCACCGGTAGGGCATTGTGTAAGTTGGGCGCAATGGCATTAATTCTTTTTGCCTTTGAAGAACCTTTGATCGTTGCTTTGGGCAATACCCCTTACGCCGGCCCCTTGGCGGCACTGATTCTGATCTTAAGCGTGGGATTGGTTTTTGTTCTGTTTGGAGAATTGTTTCCCATTCGAGTAACGGAACAACGAGCCGATGCCATTATTTACCGAATTTGGTATCTGTTGCGGTTCTTTACGTTTCTATATTATCCTATTGCATTCCCCATCAATTTGATCTCGACTCTTTTGATGAAAATGTTCGGTTTAAAGCAGGACGCGGACGAAGCTCTTTCCAAAGAAGAAATTCAGACGTTGGTGGAAGAAAGCAGTGACAGCGGACTTTTAGAAGAACATGAACGGGATATGTTGGAAGGAATCTTTGATTTCAATGAAAAAACTGCAGATCAAGTCATGACGCCCCGGACGGAAGTATTTCTGATTGACGGAAACGCACCTTTGTCGGAATATCTGGAAGATATGCTGAAAGAAAAATACTCCCGGATTCCGGTCTATCGGGAAAAGATCGACAATATCGTGGGAATCCTATATTTGAAAGACTTCCTGTGCGAAGCTTATCGGGTCGGATTTGAAAACGTTGACATCACCCGTTGTATGCATGACGTTTACTTTGTTCCCGAACGAAAACGGTTGGACGATCTTTATCACGAACTGCAAGAATCGAAAAACCACATGGCAATTCTCGTTGATGAATACGGCGGATTTTCCGGTGTTGTTACCATCGAAGACCTGATTGAAGAGGTCATGGGTGATATTGACGACGAATACGATGAAGAAGAGGAAGAAATTCGCTCCGAAGATGACGGTACGTTTTTAGCGGAAGGATCGGCAACCATTGGGGAAATCAACGCACATCTCGATCTGGAATTGGACGAAAATAACGAAGATTACGACACCGTCGGAGGATTGATCATCAAGCTTTTGGGATATATTCCCGAAGAAGACGAGGATCTGTATTTGGAATACGAAGGTTGCGCGTTCAAGGTAGAAAAGATCGCGGATCGCCGCATTGAAACCGTTCGGATTCAAAAACTGGAACAACCGGAAGAATCGGAAGAAGAAAACGAAAAAAAATGATGACAAAAAGTCCGCAAAACACTGCGGACTTTTCTTTTGCATAATAAGGACAACGGAGGCATAGATTGGAATATCAACCGAAATTCCAATTAAAAATGAGGTGCCGCCATGAATCCCGAAACAAACAATCTTCAACTTTTGTCCCTCGCCCCCGACCGGAACGGCGAAACCGGGGCGGAATGTGAAATCATCCTGCCCGATTATTGCCCAAACATTCTGCGGATCTTACAAACCACAGCCCACCCGACTTTAGATTCTGCCGTACGTACCGGAGATCGGCTGACGGTAGAAGGAAGCGTAGAATATAAAATTCTGTACCTTCCGGAAGACGGCTGCGGAATTAAATCCATATCTCAGCAAGCGCATTTTTCTTGTACGTTAGATTTAAACTGCAATGCAGATGCGGATTACAGCGTAACTCTAATTCCGAAAAATTGTGTAGCAAGGGCATTGAATCCACAAAAAATCTATGCTCGCTGCTCCGTCATGATTCACGTAAAGATCAATCAAACCAAAGCAATCCCCATGCCGGTACTTCCCGGAGATTGCGAAACGAGATCTTGCAAAAAGAAAGCCGCAAAATTGCTTTGTTCCGCAAAGAAACCATTGCGAATCTCCGACGAATTTGAAATGGATCACGGAAAAGTCGCAACCGAAATAGTACAAACGAAAATCACCTTTAAAGAGACGGAACAAAAACCCTTGACCGATAAATTGATTGTAAAAGCGGATATGATTTTCGACCTGCTTTGTGCCGCAGACGATCATTCTACTTTCCCGGTACGAAAGGTCTTCCCCATTTCTCAAATTTTGGATTTACCGGGGATTCACTCGGGTGCCATCTGCAAAACGGTATTTGAATTAATCTCGTCCAATTTGACGGTTAAAGACGAAACCACCGACGGTTCTCAGGTGATTTGCTACGATGTGGAAATCAACGTATCGGGCTCTGCCTATGAAGAAGGAGAGGTGGAATGGACAGAAGATGCATATTCCGTCAAAAAGACGGTGGAATGTACAAGAGAAACCGTAATGACGGAACGTTTCTGGCAGGTAGAAGAATCGGGAACGATCCGGGAAACGGCAGAAATCGGCACTTGTACCGGTATTTTGTGGGTGGAAGTAAAACCGGAACTGAGAGGAACCTATTACCGTCAGGAAGAAGATAAAATTCTTTGCGAAGGAGTCTGGGATTGTCGAATTCTGATGAATGATGCCGACGGTACCCCCTGTTCCGCGATGCGGGAACTTCCCTTTACGTTGGAATTTCCGGCAAACGGGTGCAAAAATCCCGTCCGAAACGATACCTCTTTGATTCTAACCGACCTTTCTTGGTCTTTGGCAGATGCTTCCCACGTTGAAATCAAGGGATCCTATCGGTGGAGTGGACTTATTTTTGGCAGAGAAACCGGAGAAGCGATTACCGGAATCGTAGAAAAATCCGATCGCCCCCGTTCGACCGATGCGGTAGTACTCTATTACGCCTCAAAGGGAGAATCCGCGTGGAAAATCGCAAAAGAACACGCTTGCCCCTATGGAGAATTTATCCGGAGCAATCAATTGGAACAGGACGATCTGGACGAAGACAAGATGTTGGTCATCGTCTGTTGCTGACGACAAATCTGCGGCTCTCCGCCTATGGAGAGCCGATTTTCTTGAAAATTCAGAAAAAATTCGGAATTATCCCTTTACAATCGGGTATTATTATGATATAATATACGAGATGCCGAAAATCGGTTGACGGACAACTCCAACCGCGACTGATTTTTTGGTGAATATTTTAAATTGCCGCAACAAAGCGGCGTAGGAGGAAGCATCATGCTGAAAGAAACCAAGACCCAAATCATTGAAGCGAATCGCAGAAGCGACGTTGACACCGGTTCTCCCGAAGTTCAGGTTGCAATTCTGACCACTCGCATCAAAGACCTCACCGAACATCTGAAAGCCAACCCCAAGGATTTCCATTCCCGTCGTGGTCTTCAGAAGATGGTCGGTCAGCGGAGAAACATGTTGAACTATCTGAAGAAGAAAGACATTGCCCGCTACCGTGCAATCATCGAAAAACTCGGTCTGAGAAAGTAATTCGGTCCGTTTCTGACAGAAGAGGAGTTTCGGCTCCCCTTCTGTCGGGCAGAGCAAAGTCATCCCCGCGGATGGCTTTGTTTTTTGCCATCTCTAAAGAATTCCAAACAAAAGAAAAAAAGACGCGGTCTCCCTTGATTTCTGGATTCAGCAGTTATGAAAATATCCGAATCGGTCGGATGTTTTGATAACTGCCGGAACAGAGGGGAGTCCCGAAACAGAAAGGACAAGCCATGAACATTTACGAAAACTATCGCAAATTTGAAACCACCATCGCCGGCCGTCCCTTGGTTGTTGAAACCGGAAAATTTGCCGGTCTTGCCAATGGTTCTGCCATGATCCGCTACGGTGACACCTGCGTGTTGGCCTGCGCCACCGCATCGGAAAAGCCCCGTGACGGCATCGACTTCTTCCCTCTTGCCGTAGACTACGAAGAAAAATTGTATTCTGTCGGCAGAATTCCCGGTTCTTTCATGAAACGGGAAGGAAAACCCAGCGAAAAAGCGATCCTAACCGCCCGTGTAATTGACCGCCCCATTCGTCCTCTGTTCCCCAAGGACATGAGAAACGACGTTGTGGTCAGTTTGACGCTGATGGCCGTGGATCAGGATTGCTCTCCTGAAATTACCGCAATGATCGGTGCTTCCGTTGCCATTTCTATTTCCGACATTCCTTGGAAAGGCCCCATCGGTGGTGTCCTGTTGGGATACGTTGACGGTCAATACGTCATCAACCCCACCGAAGAACAACGTGCCGTTTCCGAAATGGCGGTCACCGTTGCCGCTTCTGCGGATAAGATCGTTATGATCGAAGCCGGTGCCAACGAAATTCCCGATGACGTAATGTACAACGGAATTCTGGAAGCCCACAAGGAAATCAAGAAGATCGTTGAATTTATCGAAAGCATCAAGGCTGAAATCGGCAAACCCAAGTTTGAATACGCTGCCCACACCCTTCCCGAAGGAATGTTGGAAGACGTAACTGCTTTTGCCGGTGCAAAGATCAAGGAAGCCATGAAGACCGACGACAAAGACGTTCGGGACGCTCAGGTTGCCGCCGTTACCGCTGAAATCGAAGCGGAATTTGCGGAAAAATATCCGGATTCTTCCGCCGCCATCGGTGAAACGGTTTATAAGATCCAGAAATCCATCGTTCGCGACATGATCATCAACGATCACGAACGTGTTGACGGTCGCGGATTGGAAGATATTCGTCCCCTTTATGCGGAAGCCGGGATTCTTCCCCGGGTTCACGGTTCCGGTCTGTTCAGCCGCGGTCAGACTCAGGTTTTGACCATTGCCACCTTAGGTTCCATTTCCGAAGCTCAGCTTCTGGACGGCGTAGACAACGAAACCAGCAAACGTTATATGCATCATTACAATATGCCCGGATATTCCACCGGGGAAGCAAAATCTAACCGGGGTGCCGGCAGACGTGAAATCGGTCACGGTGCACTGGCGGAACGTTCTCTCGTTCCCGTCCTGCCTTCGGTAGAAGAATTCCCCTATGCGATCCGTCTGGTCTCCGAAGTTCTTTCGTCCAACGGGTCGACCTCTCAGGGTTCGGTCTGCGGTTCTACCCTGGCGTTGATGGACGCCGGTGTTCCCATTAAGGCTCCCGTTGCCGGCATTTCCTGCGGATTAGTCACCGATGAAGACCGTTGGATCACCATGGTTGACATTCAGGGTCTGGAAGACTTCTACGGCGATATGGACTTCAAGGTTGCCGGAACAATGAAGGGTATTACTTCCATTCAGATGGATATTAAGGTTGACGGTCTTTCCTACGAGATCATCAAAAAAGCCTTTGAACAAACCAAGGCCGGCCGTGAAATGATCATCAACGACATTATTCTCAAGGCGATTCCCGCTCCCAGAGAAGAACTGTCCGAGTACGCTCCCAAGATCCTGTCTTACAAGATTCCTACCGACAAGATCCGGGAAGTCATCGGAACCGGCGGTAAGGTTATCCAGAGAATTACCGCAGAAAACGACGTTAAGGTCAACGTGGAAGACGACGGCTCCTGCCAAGTTCTGTACGTGAACAAAGAAAACGGTGAAAACGCCATGCGGATCATTCGCACCATCGTGGAAGGTCCTGAAATCGGAACCATCTACAAGGCGAAGGTCACGAGAATCATGAACTTCGGTGCTTTTGCGGAATTTGTTCCCGGGAAAGAGGGTCTGGTTCACATTTCTCAACTGGACGAACACAGAGTGGGCAAAGTGGAAGACGTGGTCAGCGTTGGTGACGAGATTTGGATCAAGGTCACGGAAATCGACGATCAGGGTCGCATCAACCTCTCCCGCAAGGAAGCCTTGAAAGAACTGCTGGCTCAACAGAACCAACAGTAAGTCAAAAAAAACACGAGACCTCCGTCTGACGACGGAGGTCTTATTGCAGGAGGAAAGCTATGATATTAAATGAAAATCCCTCTCGGGAAAATCTTCGGGCATTGAAAAAATTGTATCGGTCGACCTTTCCCATCAGTGAAAAAAAGCCCTTTGGTCTGATGTTGAAAAAGCGAAATGAAGACTCCATGGAATTGATGACGGTGGAAGACGAAAACAGAGCATTTTTAGGGTTAGTCATAACCATACTTCATAAAGACATCGTACTTCTCGATTATTTTGCAATCTCCCCCAATCTGCGAGGAAAAGGAATCGGATCGCAAGTGTTATCTTTGTTGAAAAGTCGGTATCCGAAGAAACGAATTCTTCTGGAAATCGAAGACCCGGAAGAAGTTTGCAAGAATCAAGAAGAACGATTACGGCGGAAGGATTTTTATCTGCGCAACGGATTTTCTGTACAAGATTATAAGGTTTGGCTTTTCGGCGTAAAAATGCTCATTTTAACAAACGAAGCCACTGTTTCCTTTAACGAATACCATGAAATTTTTGAAACGGTTTTCTCTCAAAAAACCGGAAGACACGTGACATTGGCATAAAAAGATTCCCGGAACATAAGTTCCGGGATTTTTATTTACATTATTCTACCATAACGGGAGTCGATGCAGTTTTGGGGGCAGTTGCCCGATAAGAAGTAACGCCGAGAATGGTCTCTCCGTCGATTTGCAGAGCCCGAGGAGAATCAAATTCCACCGAAATTTCCTGACCGGAAAGCACCGCCACCGAATCCTTATGAGCAACGTGTTTTCCCGTAAAGATGGAAGGGAAAATCATCAGAGTTTTTAATTTTCCGCTTCCGTAAAACACGAGGGTGGAAATGGTATTGTCCTTGCGCGTCTGACCGGGAGTGGGCATCATGCCGCCGCCGTAATAACGTCCGAACATGGAGGGAGCAAGCCAAACTTTTCGATAGTAGTAGGTCTTACCGTCTACGATAATTTTCGCATTGGTTGGTTTATAATGGAACAAAAGCCCTTTAATGGCAATCATGGTATAATTAATAGGTTTGTCGCTCTTTTTCCGTAATTCGTCCCCAACTTCACAGCAATAACCATCAATTCCATAGCCCACACCGTTAAGAAAACGATAAGTTTTTCCGTTCACGGTGACGGTAGGAAGATTGGTCAGATATTCCTTAACAGGAAAAGGTTTTTCGCAAGTTTTTGAGCCGATTACGTCAAAGGCGAAATCATTCCCGGTACCGACGGGATAATAAAAAATTTCGCAAGGAATTTCCAACCCGTCCGTATCGTTGACAAAGCGGTTCAGGGTTCCGTCTCCACCACAGAGAATCAATGAATCTTCCGAGGTCAGGTCGGAGATTGTAGTAGCATAATTCGTAATCTTCGTAACATCATACCATACACAGTCGGGAAGATTTTGCTTGACGGTTTCTTCGGTACAATTCCCCGACAAAGGATTGTACAAAACCACTGCTTTTGCCATAAGTAAACACCTTTTTC
Source organism: Eubacteriales bacterium (assembly GCA_045603745.1). Lineage (GTDB taxonomy): Bacteria > Bacillota > Clostridia > Oscillospirales > UBA644 > RGIG995. The sequence continues at coordinate 11,377 of JAZUMQ010000046.1, forward strand.
GACATTTTTTTTAAGAAGAAACAAAAAAAGGATTCCGGTCAACCACAAGGGTTGTCGGAATATCTTATGCCATCATTTTAGCAAAAAATTCCCTTATTGTCAATAGAAATAGTTGATTTGTCAACTTCTTGTAAAAAAAACAAAACCGGAGTCGAAAACTCCGATTTTATGAAAATATTATTTTTTCTTTTTCCCCAAAGAAATCTTTCGTTCCGTTCCGTTGAGAATCCGCTTGATGTTTCCCCCATGGCGAAGCCATACGGAAGCGCACATGACAGCGATCACTCCGGTCAGCCACCCCCAGCCGGGTTGACCGTAATAAACGAATCCGACGGTAAGGGGAATAACGATTCCGCAGATAAGGGAAGACAGGGACACCATGCGGAACAAGAGCAAAACGATGAGGAACGTTGCCAGCACCGCTAAGAAGATTCGGTAATCGAGAACGATCAGAAGACCGCCCATTACCGAAACCCCTTTTCCGCCCTTGAACTGGGCGAAACAGGGATAATAATTTCCAAGAAGGCAACCTGCGACCAAAATCACACCGGAAAGACAAGCTCCGACGTTTCCAAAACCGAAAACATCGCCGGGGAACAGATATTTGGCAATCAAACCGAATACCATACTTTTCATAATCTCCGCCGCCATGACGGTAATCCCCCAGCCAAGCCCCATGGAACGAGCCACGTTGGTACCGCCGGCATTTCCGCTGCCGACCTTATAAATATCAATTTTTCCAATATATTTGGTGACGATCAGAGACAAATTGACACTGCCGACAAGATAACCGAACAAAAAGGTCAATGCGAGATACAACCATTTCATTTTTCTTGGTCTCCCCTTTCACGGATAAAGAGACGAATAGGCGTTCCTTCCAATCCAAAGACGGCACGGATCTGATTTTCGATATACCGCTGATAAGAGAAATGGAAGAGAGACGCATCGTTGCAAAAGATAACGAAGGAAGGAGGATTGGTCGATGCTTGAGTCATATACAGGAGCTTCAGCCGTTTGCCCTTATCGGAAGGAGGTTGAACCCGAATGGTGGCATCGGCAAGAATATCATTCAAAACTCCGGTAGTAATGCGGCGGGAATGTTGTTCGTGAACGGAATTGATGAGGGGGAACAATTTTTCCACCCGTTGACCGGTTTTGGCAGAAAGAAAAAGAACCGGTGCGTAAGACATATACTTCAGTTCTTCTTTGATGTCCACTTTCATTTGATCCATGGTATGGGTATCTTTTTCGATCAGATCCCACTTATTGACCAAAATCACGGAAGCTTTCCCACGCTCGTGAGCAAAACCGGCGATCTTTACGTCCTGATCGGTAACACCCCGAGAAGCATCGATCAAGATCAGAACTACGTCTGCACGATCAATTGCCATATAGGAACGGACGATGGAATATTGCTCAATATTATCATACACTTTATTTTTCCGGCGTATTCCGGCGGTGTCGATAAAACAGTACCGTCCGTATTTATTTTCCTTGACCGTATCCACCGCATCCCGGGTCGTGCCGGGAATATCGGAAACGATCATGCGTTTTTCCCCAAGGATATAGTTGACCAAGGAAGATTTTCCCACGTTCGGGCGTCCGATGAGGGCAACCTTGATGGTTTTATCTTCTTCCGCTTCTTCTTCCGGCAAAGGAAGGTACTCGTAAACGGCGTCCAAAAGATCTCCGATCCCAAGCCCATGTACCGAAGACACGGCAACGGGATCGCCCATACCCAAATTATAGAATTCATAAAATTCCGGGGGATTTTCACCGGGTCGGTCAATCTTATTGACGCAAAGAACCACGTTTTTTCCCGCCTTCATCAACATGCGGGAAACTTCCACGTCCGCATCGGTGACACCGGATTTAATATCGGTGACAAAGATAACCGCGTCGGCTTGATCAATGGCAATCTGAGCCTGACGACGCATCTGATCGAGAATTTCATTCCCGGTATATGGCTCGATTCCGCCGGTATCGACCAGCGTAAAGGTTCTGCCCCGCCATTCAAAATCACAATAAATGCGATCCCGAGTCACGCCGGGGGTATCTTCGATGATGGAAAGGCGTTGTCCGACAATTTTATTAAACAACGTCGATTTCCCTACGTTAGGGCGACCGACGACGGCGATCATGGGATTTGCCATAACAAAACTCCTTTCAGTTGAGAGCAGCCCGCATCAAAGCGTCTGCCAATCCTTCGGCTCCGTTTTCCGCAATCAGAACCTTAATATTCAATTCGCGTTCAATATCCTGAACCGAAATATCATCTAAAAATTTGTCGTCCCGGAGCATTACCTCGGGGATCAGAAGATAATCTCCCAATTCTTTTCCTCGAAGTTGGGAAATCACATCTTGACCGGTAATCAGCCCGGTAACGGTGACGTCATGTCCGAAAAAGTCGTTTTCTATTCCGTATACGGTGCATTGAAGATCGGTATATTTTTCTCCGATCTTTTGAATCATGCGACGAATAAAATCTTCGGTAATTTTTCCGGTAATACTGCTGACCCGAATGGGGCTGGTGAAGGGTTGAACAATGAACGACATCAGGTCTTCGGTTTCCCGTTCAAAGGTAGCGATCATACCAACGCCGTTTTCCATCTGTTCAAATTCTTCGTAATAATCAAAATCGGGCAGAGGGAGACCAGCTTTGAGATATAATTCATCTGCAGCCCAAACCAAACGGGTACCCAATTCCTTGAGGCATTCATCGGCAAAGGCTTCTACCTGCTCAACGATGGCTTTGCATTCGGCAGGAGTATAGACCCGAAGAGGTTCCAACCCCTCTCGAAACCGGGTCAAACCGACGGGAACGACCGAAACGCTGGAAAGTTGCGGATACAGTGTTTTCAAATCATGCAAGGAACGGGTCAATTCTTCTCCGTCATTCCAATCGGGGCAAAGAACGATCTGTCCCCGCATATTGATTTCTGCGTCCCGAAACCGCTTCATCAGTTCAAATCCGTTCGCGGCGGCAGGATTTTTCATCATTTTCACCCGAAGGTCCGGGTTGGTGGTATGAACCGAGACGTTGAAAGGAGACACTTTCATATTGATGATACGTTCCACGTCGTCATCGGTCATATTGGTCAGCGTAACGTAGTTTCCATACACAAGTGAAAGACGAAAATCGTCGTCCTTATAATACATGGTTTCTCTCATATTCGGAGGGAGCTGATCAATAAAGCAAAAAATACATTTATTTTTACAGGACCGTTGCTTGTCCATCAGATAATTTTCAAATTCAAGACCCGGGTCTTCGGCAGGTTTTTTCAGAACCGCAGCAAAGGTCTTTCCGTCCCGGCACAACGTAAGATCTGTAACACCGAGGGCGGTCTGATACATATAGTCCAAAAAATCCCGAACGGGCGTTCCGTTGACGGCAAGAAGTTCGTCCCCGGGTTGGACTTTTTTCCGAAAGGGGCTGTGTTTATCAACACTGCGAATGATTGCCATAAAGCGATTCCTTTTAAAAGATGGTGTAAAAAATATTTTTGGACACAAAACGATGGAGAAACATTACTCTCCCGTCTGAAAGAAGAGAACGTTTCCCCCTCGGATTGATGCAGCAAAACTCACTTCGCTGCTTCGTTGTTCATTTTCAGAACCTGCTTACCGTCATAGTAACCGCAAGCTTTGCAAACACGGTGAGAAAGAACGTATTCGCCACAGTTGGGGCATTGAACCATGCCGGGCATATCGAGCTTCCAAACGCTGGAACGTCTCTTATGCTTTCTCTGTTTCGAGACCTTTTTCTTCGGTGCGATCATTGGTGGACACCTCCTGTTTCCAATATCAAATTATAAACTCAGTTGTTGCACCCGCAATCCCCGTCGTTGAGATTTTTCCCACAGGACGGACACAATCCAAGGCAATCTTCCTTACAAAGTATTTTGGTAGGAAGGGCGAGGACCAATGCGTCGTAAGCGGTTTTCTCCAGGTCGATCTTCCCATTTTCCACCGCAACGGAGTCGTCGTCCGACGATTCCAAAGTAAGTACGGTTTTCAATTCGGCTTGAAGGGGAAGAACGGCATCTTCCAGACACCGATCGCAGGGAGCGATACAAGTGCCAGAAACGGTGGCGCGGAAGGTCATGACGCCGACGACATTGCGAAGTTTTCCGATGACGCGGACTTCGGTGAAAGAAGGTTCCGTAGCGGATAGGTCAACCTGCTCGTCAAAGAGCAAGCTCTCCCCTTCGCTGCGGCTGAAGTCGTTAATATCCAAAAACCGCATATCGGGAACTCCTTTCTTGTGTCGGTGCAAAACGCATACTTATATATTATACCACAAATTTTCAGAATGTCAAGTAGTAAAATTGGAAAATTTATTTGACCTCTCTACCGCCGTCGCAAGCGGAAGAGATGTAGAATTCCCCGGTAAATCCGGTGCGTTCTTTATAATTCTTTCCAACTTCTTTGATGAAATAATCCACTGCATCATCGGCAACAATGCTGACGGTGCAACCTCCGAAGCCGGCGCCGGTCATACGGGAACCGATACAACCTTCGATCTTGAGAGATTCTTCCACCATGACGTCCAGATTCAATCCGGTCACTTCGTACAGATCGCGCAAGGAAATATGAGACGCGGTCATTAAATGACCGAAAGCGTGGAGATCTCCGGTGTTGAGGGCTTCGATGGACTTAAGAACACGATCACATTCATAAACTACGTGTTCCGCACGGCGGCGTTCCACTTCGTTTTGAATGAGATGCTTGGATTCTTCAAACTGAGCCACGGAAATGGCACGCAAGCAATCCGCTTCGGGATAAGCGATCTGCAACTGTTTCAGAGCAGATTCACATTCCGCACGGCGTTCGTTGTATTTGGAATCCGCAAGTCCGCGCTTTTTCTTGGTATTTCCAACGATGATTTTATATCCGTCAAGAATCAGGGGAACATATTGGAAATCCAAGGTTTTGCAATCAAGGAAGATCGCCTGATCCTTTTTCCCCATAGCGCTGGCAAACTGATCCATGATACCGCAGTTAACACCACAGTAAACAATTTCCGCTTCCTGAGACAATTTTGCCATTTCGATCATATCGACCGGTTCGGTAATCCCCTTAGCCTCGTTGGAGAAGGTGGCAAGGGTCAGAGCCATAACTACTTCGATGGCGGCGGAAGAAGAAAGCCCAGCCCCCAGAGGAACGGTATCGTGATAAAGAATATCGCAGGAGCAGATCTCGTATCCGTGGTTTTGCAACACGTAAGCAACTCCGGCCTGATAATTCCCCCATTTGAGGTCTTTGTAGGAATCCAGTTTTTCGAGATCCAACTCTACCCGGTCGGGAAGATCAGTGGCAGCGAGACGGATCTTTCCGCTATTGGTCTTACGGACGATAATATGAGATGCGTGCTCCAAAGCCGCAGGAAACACAAAACCACCGTTATAGTCAGTGTGTTCGCCGATCATATTGACCCGTCCGGGAGAAACGAACATACGGACGTCGGACGCGTCTCCTCCGTAGAGTTCAAGAAACTTCGTAAGCAATTCTTGGTTCACGGTATAATAACTTCCTTTCTAAACTATATACGGATTTATTATACACTATTTTATCAAAAATGTCAAGGTTCAATTGCAACAAATATAGGAATCTTAAAGAATATTTTCCCAGGTAGGACGGTGGGTTTCGGAAAGTTCTTTCAAGGTGCGGGAAAGGTCGGACAAGGCCTCCAAAGCCGGAGAAACATCTCCCTCTTCTGCCAGTTGGTCTGCCCGGGACAAAGCACGCTGGATTTCATGAATCCGGGCATCGTTAACAAAAATTCCGAGAAAAGGACGATGATGCTCGAAATCCGAGATCAAGTTATCAAGAAGCTGAAGTCCTTCTTTCTCCCTACTTTCTTCCGATAAAGCATTGCAAACCTCGTCTGCCTGCAACGCCAAATCTTCCGCGACCCTTCCCAAGGAAAGTTGGCTAACAGAAACGAAGAACAACAAAGCCACAGCAACGCCCAACGCCGAAACAAACCGACTGATCATGAAACGTCCTCCCGACAGATACAAGTATAACGTCCGGCTATTTCATAGAGAAGAAAAACACGTTTTGCTTCGGTCACCCCTTCTTTTGAGAGAATTGCCGCAAGCGCACCGTCATCGATTCCTCGGCGGTGAAGATTTTCCTGAACGGGAACCCCATCGGCAATCAAGATCAGGGGAAGTGTTTTTTGAGTAGCACCTTTTTTGGGAATCACGCTGACCTTTCCGTCGGTTTCCAGAACACAATATTTCACATCTTCCACCGCCATCAACCCCTTTTGGCGCAATTCTTCCATCAATTCCCCCACGGTCATCTGGGATTTTTTCATTTCCCTCTGGTCGATTTTTCCGTCGTCGATCAACACCGAATACCGTCCCCCCAACATTCGATTAAAGAAGGGAACTTTAAGGGTGAGAAAAGAAAAAAAGATTTCCAATACCACTAAGGTAATCATCGGAATAACACTGTAAACAAGAGGCATTTCCAGATCCTGCATACACAAGGTTGCAAGATCGGAAATCAGCAGGGTGATCACTAATTCCGCCGGTTCCAACTCCCCGATCTGCCGCTTGCCCATGCACCGCAAAGCGGTAATGGTAAGCACGTATAAAATTGCAGTCCGAATCAATGCGATTGCCATAACAAACACCTTTCGCCACATTTTTGTTTAGTTTGAGCGAAGACAAAAAAAATATGCACCTTGAAAAATTGAAGTGACCCCCAAAGTTTAGACAAAATTATATCAAGTTAGATTGCTGTTGAATGAGTCCGGTACTGTACCGGACTCATTCCAGACTGTCGAAGAACCTGCTGTTTACGAATATGCAACAGCAGGTTCTTCTTTGTTTTTAGTTAAGAATTGGAAAACGTGAATACAAAACGTTGTATATTGCCCGGAAACCGGGGGCTTTGCCTTCCAGATTGCCAGCTTTTTTAGGTTCATGGCAGCGAATTTCAGCCTCACCCACTTGCTTACCTGGGTCAGGCCTCTGTACTGCGTGTATCGCATGCCGTGTT
>JAZUMQ010000047.1:0-13191 GCA_045603745.1 Eubacteriales bacterium
ATAACTCAAACGGTGTTCTCGCATATCCATTATAACGGATATTTTGAATTCTGTCGAGTACTTTCGCTGAATTTGTCCTTTTTTTGCCATAAAAAATATGCACCTCCAAAAGTGTCTAACTTTTGGGGTGCATATCAAAACCGATTGACGAAGAATAAAATTTGACCCGGCTTGTATGATCGTACAAGCCGGTTCATTTTATAACGTATTTATTTTAAAAATTTCGGAGGTTTTAAATAGAGAATGGAGGCGGTTCCCCCTAAGAGAATTAACCCGAAGCTAATAAGCAATAATGTCAGACGGATGGTTGTCACTCGTCCCAACCCTTGTGTACTGCTGATGATCTTTGAGGGAATAATGACGTTTTCATCTGCTTCCTTTGCTGAAAATTTTTGAACTTCTTTGGTGTTTTCTTTGATTTTGATTACGTTGTCATATTTTATCTTGGCTGCATTTAATTGTTCTTGTGAGAGATTTTCGCTTTCATAAAGTTTTTGAAAATCATTTTTTATCGAAGTTAGAATTTGAATGGTTTCTGCCGTCAGGACATAATTGGTGTTATAAATCAGTTCTTCTATATCTTCAATGTAATCAAGTAAAGGCTCTCGATTTGAAATTAAGGTCAGTCCCTTTTTTGCTTCTTTCAATTCTTCGGTAACTGTATTGACTTTTTCTTGCGTTGCGGTATCGTTTTCGTATACGGCAAGTGCATTGTTAACCGCGTTTTGATAGGTTTGATAGGATTCCACGGTGTATTGCGACGGGTCGTAAATTTCACCTAAAAGAACCGATAATTCGCTTTTATCTGCCGTGTCCGCAAAAGCAGATACGGAAAACGCAAGCGCACAAAAGAGAAAAAGAAAAAACGTAAAAATGCGCCTCATGAAAAATCCTCCCGATGGGTAGCGTAACATTCCATAGTATAGAATATTATACCACTTAATCGAGAGGATGTCAAGTATTATTTGGAACCTGTTCCCAAGGAGTTGAGCATTTCGTCTTTTGTTAACCCGGTGGAGTTGGATTCTGTATCAACCGCTTCCGAATTAGATTTCTCGGGCATTTGTAACGTGTGCATAAATCCCCCTGCCGACACGCTGGATACATCTGCCGCTACGATTTGATCATCAATGACGATGATATTTGCCAAGACCTGTGCAGAAGTTTGGTTTGGATAGTTGGAAATCGTATAAGTATATCTTGTTCCTGCGTCTCCTTTATAACTGCTCAGATCAAATCCCTGGCTGATCTGTAAGGCGTTGTATTCATTATACGTTGTATCAAATTCTTCCGGAATGGTGATATTTACCACTTCTACAGGATCATTGGAAACTTGCCAGCCGAAAGTTTGCAGATACTCGATACGTTCTTCGTTTGTTTCGCCTTTAACGGTGTCTTTTGATGCCTTAATTCCGGTGGGCAGGGAAATCAAAAGCAGAAGCACCAAGCATGCGCTGACCAGTGCGATGGTCAGAATTTTTGTTTTTGTCAGTTTTGTCGAAAAAATGAACATTTCAATCACCTTTCCCCGAATATTGGTTATATTGCATTGTATTGAAAAACCATGGGAAATATTCTTTTTTGCCGGAAATTTCTTGACAAAAAAAATTTTGTATGATATAATACAGAAAATAGTCGCACTGCCACCGGGTAGTGGGTGCAATCTGGCATCCGTACGCATATCGTTAGGTCTTAGAAGATATGTGCTACGGATGTTTTTGTATTTTGGAGGAATAAATGAGATTATTTCGCTTTTTGAGAGATTATTTTGCCCCCGGAGAATGGATTTTGTGGGGTTGTTCTGTGTTTCTTGTACTTCTTTCGTTTCTTTTGTTTGACCGTGGAAATTATTTGATTTTAACTGCCTCTTTGATCGGGGTAACTTCTTTGATCTTTAATGCAAAAGGAAATCCGTTCGGCCAGGTTCTTATGATTCTTTTCAGTGTATTATATGGAATTATTTCCTATACTTTTGCTTATTACGGAGAAATGATTACCTATCTTGGTATGACCGCCCCCATGGCGTTGTTTGCCTTGATCTCCTGGCTGAAAAATCCCTATAAAGGAAACAGAGCACAGGTGACAGTCAATCGAATCAAAAAATCGGAAGTTTTTCTGATGCTTCTTTTGACTGCTTTTGTAACCGCTGGATTTTATTTTATTCTGAAGTATTTCCATACGGCAAATTTAATGTTAAGTACTTTATCGGTTGCTACCAGTTTTCTTGCCGTTTATTTGACGTTTCGCAGAAGTCCGTATTTTGCGTTGGCATATGGAGCGAATGATATAGTTCTGATTTTGTTGTGGATATTGGCATCGAAAGAGGACGTTTCTTATCTTTCGGTGGTGATTTGTTTTACCTTATTTTTCATTAACGATATATATGGATTTTACAGTTGGTTAAAAATGCAAAAGATGCAATCAGCTTATCATTCTGCGTCATAACATACAGATCGAAAAAAAATCTATGAAGAAACGGAAACAATTTTTTCAAAACTATTGCCAAATTTAGGGGTTTATGTTATAATGTAATAAACATATCATACAGACATTTAACGTGAAATTTTGAGGTAACTTCTATGGTATTCGGGAAGCATATTAACCGCTACTATCTCCGTTATTCCTGGCTTTTGTTGCTGGGACTTGCGGCGTTGATTATGGTGGACTATTTTCAGTTAAAAATTCCGGAATTATATAAAATGGTCATCAACGGAATGAATTACGGTTTTGTGGAGTCGGAAGCGTTCGATTTGAATTTTCTTCTGGATAAAATTTGCCTTCCCATGATCTTTACCATTCTGGCTATGATTTTGGGGCGCTTTTTGTGGCGCGTCTGTTTTTTCGGTGCCGCTCTTTGGGTAGAAACAGATCTGCGGAATCGTATGTTCGACCATTGTAAAGATCTTTCTCGACAGTATTATCAGGTTAATAAGGTCGGCAATTTGATGTCTCTTTTTACCAACGATCTGGATACGGTGCAGGAGTGCTTCGGTTGGGGTGTCATGATGTTTTTCGATGCTCTGTTCCTGGGGGTTCTCGCCATTGTCAAGATGTGGAATATGAATCCATTGCTTACGCTTCTTTCCTTGATTCCCATGACCTTCCTTCTGGTTGTAGCTACTATCGTTGGAAAGTCTATGATGAAAAAGTGGGATGTTCGTCAAGAAGCCTTTTCCGATCTTTCGGATTTTTCTCAAGAGAGTTTTTCCGGTATTGCCGTTATTAAAGCTTTTGTAAAAGAACTCAAAGAATTGCTCGCTTTTAAACAACTGAACAAACAAAACGAAAAGGCAAATGTAGAATATACCAAGTCTTCTACGCTTCTTCGGATTTTCGTTACCCTTTTTGTAGAGTCTGTGATCTGCGTTATTCTCGGCTACGGCGGATATTTGGTCTATAAAGGTCATTTTAACGCGGGGCAGTTGATCGAATTTATCGGCTATTTCAATGCGATTGTATGGCCCGTTATGGCAGTGTCCGAATTGGTTGAAATGACTTCTCGCGGGAAGGCATCGCTGAAACGGATTGGGGAACTTCTCGATGCAAAACAAGACGTTATTGATCGTGAAGACGTAACCGATCTTGGTGATGTTTCCGGGAAGATTGAATTCCGGGATTTGACCTTCCGTTATCCTGAAGGGGAATACGACGCATTGAAAAACGTTTCTTTTACGATCAATGCAGGAGAAAACGTTGGATTGGTAGGGAAGACCGGATCCGGAAAAACCACTATTGTAGATTTGATTTTGCGAGGGTATAATGTTCCGGACGGCACGGTATTTATTGATGGTCATGATGTCAATGCCGTTCCTATCGCCCAAGTGCGCGCTGCTTCCGCCTACGTTCCTCAGGATAATTTTCTGTTCAGCGATACCATTTCCAACAATATTTCTTTCGGTGTGGATTCTGCAACGAAAGAGGAAATTGAATCGGTTGCAAAATTAGCAGACGTTCACGGAAATATTTCCGAATTTAAGGAAGGGTACGAAACCATACTCGGGGAGCGTGGTGTCACCGTTTCCGGGGGACAGAAACAGCGGATTTCAATTGCCCGGGCATTGATGAAAAACGCTCCTATTCTGATTTTGGACGATTCCGTATCAGCCGTAGACACAAAAACCGAAAAAGTTATTCTGGAAAATTTGCGGAATACCCGCGCAGGGAAGACTACAATCTTAATCGCTCATCGAATTTCCACCATCGAACAAATGGATAAGATTATTTTTATTGATGACGGCAAGGTAGTTGCTGTCGGGACCCATGAAGAACTGTGTTCCGGTTGTCCCGCCTACCGCAGAATGGTAGATCTGCAAAAACTGGAAGAGGAAGGAGATGGACAGCATGCGTGAGTATTATCCTCTTCTCTTAGTCGGTGCTATCATCGGTGTTCTTTCGGTAATTTTCATCGTGGCATTTGCAACGTTAAAAAATAAGAAGGAAGCCATCGGATTTGACCGAAATATGAAGGACGGCGAAATTGTCCGCCGTCTGTTACAATATGCAAAACCCCATTGGAAGAGTTTTGTTTTTGTTATTGTTGTGATGGCTTTTTCTATCGCTTATGACATTGTAGCACCTTTGATTGTCGGTTATATTGAAGAAATCGTAAAGACGGATTTTGAATTAAAATCTCTCTTTACTGCCGTCGCTGTTTATGGCGGTGTTTTGGTAATTTCGGTTATCTGTACTTATATTCAGGCAATCGTTTTGCAAAAAACAGGACAAAAGATTTTATCTTCGATTCGGGAAGACCTTTTTATTCATATCGAATCACTTTCCCATAATCAGTTGAATCAGACTCCTGTTGGAAAATTGGTCACCCGTGTCACGAACGATACCAATGCCATCTCCATGATGTTCACGAATATTATCGTCAATCTCCTGAAGAATTTCTTTATCATCTTTGGGGTTTTGATCGCTATGCTCACTGTCAATTATGAATTGACGCTGATGGTCTTGTGTTTCGTTCCTTTTATCGTTCTTTTTACGGTGATTTTTCGGAAGTTTTCCCGAAAAGCATATCGAAAGGTAAAAGACGGAACCACCGATATAAATACGTATCTTTCCGAAAACCTTTCCGGAATTAAAATCACACAGATCTTTAATCGGGAAGAACGGAAAAAATCAGATTTTGAAGAAAAAAGCCGCGCACTGGGAAAAGCAAAACGGAATCAGATCTTCGTTTTCGGGATTTTCCGTCCCATGGTGTATATGCTCTATATTTCTTCCGTCTTGTGTTTGTTTTATTTGGGCGGAAAGGGGTATATTGATAATGCGACGTTCCTTGGGCAGACGATCACCGCCGGAACGGTCGTTACGTTTTATATGTATATTTCCAAGTTCTTTAATCCCATTCAGAATCTGGCGGAACAGTTTAACTGGCTTCAATCTGCTTTTGCTTCTGCGGAAAAGATCTTTACGGTTTTTGATACCACACCGGAATTGGTGGACGAGCCAGACGCCATTGAATTAGACGAGATTAAAGGGGAAATCGAATTCAAAAACGTTTGGTTTTCCTATGTTCCCGATGAATGGGTCTTAAAAGACGTTTCTTTTAAAGTCGAGCCGAAACAAACCGTGGCATTTGTCGGTTCTACCGGATCGGGGAAATCTACGATTTTGTCATTGATCTGCCGAAATTACGATATTCAAAAAGGTCAGATTCTTATTGATGGTATCGACATTAAGAAAATTAAGATTTCCTCTTTGCGCCGACACTTTGGACAGATGTTACAAGATGTATTCCTTTTTTCCGGTACGATCCGCAGCAATATCGTTCTTCGGGAAGATTCTTTTACCGATGAAGAAGTTTTGGAAGCCTGCCGTTACGTTAATGCGGATTCTTTTATCAATAAACTGGAGGGCGGTCTTGACGAAGTGGTTCGGGAACGAGGAAACAACTTCTCTGCAGGACAGCGTCAATTACTGTCTTTTGCCCGCACTATTATTCATAAACCGTCGGTAATGATTTTAGATGAAGCCACGGCGAATATTGATACGGAAACGGAACTTTTGATTCAGAATTCTTTGGAAAAAATGATGTCCATCGGAACCATGCTCATCGTTGCTCATCGTCTTTCCACGATTCAGAAAGCAGATAATATTATTCTTCTGTCCCACGGCGAAATTATCGAGCAGGGAACGCACCAAGAATTGTTGCATCAAAAAGGACGTTACTATCAGTTGTATACGCTTCAATCTCACAAGGAAGAACTGCAAAGATCGTAATACGGAGTGATATTGATGGGAAAAGAGTATGATTCTAAACGGGAAAAGAGGAAGCTAATCGTCTTTTTTATCCTGATGATCCTGTTTTCCGTTTTGACTCTTATCGGTGGAATCTTGGTGATTCGTTGCTACTATCATTCTCTTTATTCGTTGTTTCCCGCATTGTCTACCTTGATATTTTTGTTTCTTTGCAAACGCACGCGAAAGAAAATTCAAAAGCATGAAGAGCAATAAAAAAAGATCGGATTGAGGCACACTCCGTAAGGAAGTGTGCCTCAGTTATATTCACCTGACGGCGAGTTATATTGCTTCGCAGTTATATTTGGTTTTCGCCAAGTTATATTGTCCTTTGGACAGTTTATTAGCGAATATAATATAACGAAAGCCGCAAGGCTTTCATATAACTTGATCATAGGTCAAATATCACTGCAAACTTTTAGTTTGCAATATCACTTTTACACACCGAAAAAGAAATGCTATTTTCGGAAAGTATTTACTCTTCTCAAAGTATGTAACCCACTATAACACTTTCATCAACTGAAAGTGTCATTTTTTCTTTATATAGAAAAACGGAGACTACTTCTTTACGAAGTGCCTCCGTTTTCCGGTCTTTTTTATTAGTTTGCTTTCTCTTCCAGATTGTAAACTTTAGAGAACAGATCCGTAAATTTTGCGGGATCCAGTTCTTCGATCACTTCTTCGTTGAAGGAATAGTCCAGTTCTGCCAGCCACAGCGTGTACTTATTATTGAAATCGTCTGCGTACATTTTTTGGAAAATCGCTTCTTCTCGAGTTTCAAAATAAGAAGAATCTTCGTTCAGATCGTATTTCTTAATCACCCAGATGGAATTGTCGATTTCAACCACCGAAACGTCTCCCACGTTCATGGATTTCAGTCGAGTGATAATCGTTTGATTCACGCAAATGTTGTAATAATTATAAAGGGTTTGATTGAAAATTCCGTTCGAGTCACAGATCAACCCCACCGTGACCGCGTCATTATTACTCTTTTCTGCGGAGGCTTTGTCTTCTTCGGACATATTGTCGGTAATTGGAACGTAATCTTCGGAATTTTTTGCCACCAGATCCTCAAAGGAAGCGCCGTTCTGGGCTTGTGTGCACAGGCTTTCCGCCAGGTTTCGTTTGTTTGCCAACTCATCTACCGGAATTGTCTTATCGTCCTCGTCTACCGTGGTGAACAAGATATATTTAAAACGGTAATAATTATTGTTGTAATAATCTTTTTTATCTGCCTGTGTGATGGGAGTGATGCCGTTTTCTCCGTAATAATATTCCAGAATTGCTTTGCTCTTATAATCTACTGCCAGCAGATTCAGAAATTCTTCTCGCTTCAACTTCAAGGTTTTCAGAATGTTTTTCATTCCTGCTTCTTCGTAAACCTTGATCCATTCTTCATTGTATTGCTTCTCAATTTCCGCTTGTTGTTCTTCGGTCAGGGAAAGTCCAAGTTCCTCAAACTTTTCGGTCACCGTAACAAAGGTAAGGTATTGGGATTTTGCTGTGGAAATAATGCTATCCCGAACGGTTTGCGTTTCGGTGTAGTAACTGTCCATTACCGCGGATATATCATAATCGTAATTTTTCAAAAGTTCTTTATAATAATCTCGTTGCCAATGAACGTAAAAACTGTAGTATCCGGCTTTCATATCTTCTCCCTTTGCGGTCATGACGGGTTTGGAACACCCGGTCAAAACCATACCGACCAACAGAACGGTCAAGAGGAAAGATGCAATGATTTTCTTCTTCATGTTATTTACTCCTTGCAGATTTCTTCTATTATAATATCATATTTCTTCCTTGTTGTCTATGATTTTTGCAAAGTTTCCTAAAAATTGTTCTATATCCTTTGCTTTATTTTCGCATTTCAAGGTAATATAGGGGGGAGTTGCGGCAGAGAACAAGAAATCCCGCCGATAGATCGCCGCAAGCCCTGCCACAATCCGAGGATCCACCATTTCCGGATAAATTAAAAAACCTTTGGGGAATTCTGATATTTTCGTAATTCCCAAGGCAACCGCTTTATAGCGCAGGCGAGCAATCATCAAAAGATTCTGCACCGGTTTTGGCGGTTCTCCGAATCGATCGATCAGTTCGTCAGTGACGTCCGATTCATCTTCGGCGCAACAAATTCCGGAAATCAGTTTATACACTTCGATTCTGCTTTCCGGGTCACGGATATAATGATCTGGAATATAGGCGTCCAACTTCATTTCCACGGTACAATCTTTTTTGATTACCGTTTCACCCTGTTGTTCTTTTACTGCTTCTTCCAGCAGTTTCATATACATATCGAAGCCTACTGTGACCAAATGACCGCTTTGTTCTGCTCCGAGAATATCCCCGGCTCCCCGGATTTCCAAATCTCGCATAGCAATTTTCAGCCCGGAGCCGAATTCGGTAAATTCTTTGATGGTTGTAAGTCGCTTATAAGAATTACTCGACAATACTTTCCCTTTCCGGAAGGTAAAATAGGCATATGCCCGTCGATCGGTTCTTCCGACCCGCCCTCGGATTTGATGCAATTGTGCCAATCCCAGTTGATCTGCGTCCTCAATGATGAGTGTGTTACAGTTTGGAACGTCGACACCTGTTTCTATGATTGTTGTGCATACCAAAACGTCGATGTCTCCATCTACCAGTTCCTGCCAAACGCTTGACAGTTCTTCTTGTGACATTTTTCCGTGGGCAACGCGAACTCTGGCGCCGGTGCGTTCTTCAATCATCTGTGCCGTTTTGTAGATGGTTTTGATCCGGTTGTGAAGATAATAGCACTGTCCTCCTCGGGACAATTCTTTGCGAATCGCATCGCAGATCAATCCTTCACTGTATTCCGTCACGTAGGTCATGATGGGATACCGGTTGTGGGGTGCTTCGCTGATGACCGAAATGTCTCGAATTCCACTCATAGACATATTTAATGTCCGGGGAATGGGGGTCGCCGAAAGGGAAAGAATATCAGCATTAATCGCCTTTTCTTTCAGATATTCCTTGTGACTGACTCCAAATCGTTGTTCTTCGTCAATGATAATCAATCCAAGATCTTTGAATCCAATATCCTTTTGAACCAGTCGATGGGTACCGATGATGACGTCGATTTCACCCTTCTTTAACTTTTTTAAAATCGTCTCTTGTTGTTTTGCCGTCCGAAAACGGGATAATAATTCAATGCGTACCGGATAATCTCGAAATCGATTTTTAATGGTTGTGTAATGTTGATAAGCAAGAATGGTGGTCGGCGCAAGCAATGCCGCTTGTTTGCTATCCATTACACATTTAAAAACCGCCCGTAACGCCACTTCCGTTTTCCCGAACCCCACGTCTCCGCAAAGAAGCCGATCCATAGGAATAGGACGCTCCATATCTTTCTTGATTTCTTCGATGCAACGGAGTTGGTCTTCCGTTTCCTCAAATTCAAAATCTTCTTCAAAATTCTTTTGCCAATCCGTGTCGGGAGAAAATGCGTGTCCCTCGGTTTTTAACCGCTGACCGTACAAGAGAACCAGCTTATCGGCAAGGTCTCGGACGGCTTTTTTTGCTCTTTGTTTCGTTTTCTGCCAATCCGTACCCCCAAGTTTATTCAGTTTTACTTTGACTTCTTCGCCGGCTCCAATGTATTTTGAAATCAGATCGAGATTGTCACAGGGTACATAAAGGGTATCTGTTCCCGCGAATTTGATCTTAATGAAATCTTTGGTTACGTTGTCAGTTTCGATTTTGTGAATTCCATCGTAGATTCCAACACCGTAATTTTCGTGTACGATATAATCTCCCGGCTGAATATCCGAGAAGGCTTTGATTTTTTCCCCACGTCCGAAACGCGGTTTTCGTTTTTGTTTTTTCTCTCCTTTTTGGCGGAGGGAGAATACCACTTCTTTTGCTTCCGGCAACTCAAAACCGTAGGGCAATGGATCGCAACAAACGGTAACCTTCCGTTTTGCGTAAATCTTCGCCAATTCTCTGCGGTGATTTTCCGTAATGGTCACAACGGTAACTTTGTAATCCGACGCGAGGAATTGTTCAATTTCTTGAGGCAACGTTTTTAGATTTGCATTGAACGTGGAGAATACGTTGAATTCAAAAATACGATCCAATTTCAATCCGGGAAGGGAAGAGGTTAGGGTTTCAAAGACCAGTGCAGATTTTAATCGTTCTAAAATTTCATTTTCGGAAAAGAAATAAGGTTTATCGACAAAAATATAACCTTCTTCCGCAAGTTGTTTTATATCTTCTTCCGTGCGAAATGCAAAGGCTTTTATCGTCTCTAAAACTTTTTTGTAATCAAATACAAACAAGAGATCTTCCGATGGACGATAATCCAAAATATTTGCTCTTCCGGAATAAAAGAAGGGCAAATAGCGATCGTGACGGGGCAAGATACCTTGCTCCAAAAGTTCCATATCTTTTCGTACGCCCGGTGTTTGCGGTAATAGGGAAAGTTCTTCTTTTAATACTTCCAAAATTCTTTGGGTATATTCCTTTGCAGGCGTAAGGCGAAGGAGGTCTTTTGCCTCGGTTCTTCGTTGGGAGGATACGTCAAAAAGGGAGATCGTGTCGATGGTTTGATCGAAAAATTCAATGCGGTAGGGTTGATCTTCCGTGGGCGGAAAAATATCAACGATTTCTCCGCGAATGGAAAATTGTCCCGGACCTTCTACCTTCGGAAAACTTTCATATCCGTATTCCGTTAAAATTGCAGGCAAAGAGTCGTAATCAAAATCTTCTCCCACGGTCAAAACGGTTTCTCTGCAATCGGAGGGTGGAAGGGTCAATGTGCACAATGCTTCCGCAGGTATTACAACGTTTTGGAAAAAACCTTTACGAATCTTTGAAATGACTTCAATTCTCTGATTTTCCTCAAATCGGGAAACCCCTTCCATATCTCGAAAAGTATAGTCTTTTGGCGGAAAATAATACGCAGGATCTCCCAAAGCATCTAAGGTGCGGATTACTGACCTCGCCGCCCGTTCGTCGGGTACAATAATAAACGCCCGTTTCCCCAACCGGCGTTGTAATAGATCTGCAAAATATGGTTTTTGGGTATCGACACCGAATACGGCACATGTATGCTTTTTTGAAGCCGCTTGCTCCAGCGCACCGTATTCCGGAAGTAACGTCAATTTCCCGATTAGTTCATTCATTTCGGATCTCCGTTGTATCGGCTCATGGCGTCGTCAATCTTTCCGCTGATAATAAGTTTTAATATTTCGTTTATGTCTTTGCACCGTTCCGAAAGTTTCTTTTTTTCCGTTCCGGAGAAGGAACCAAGGACCCAATCCGCTAAATCCGTTGTGGGGTCTGCACGGTCGGAAACACCGATTCGTACCCGGGGAAAAAGATCACTCTCAAGCAAAGAAATAATATTCTTCAATCCGTTGTGTCCGCCACCGCTTCCTTTTGTACGGATACGGATTCGGTTAAAAGGAAGAGCCACGTCATCGCATATGACAATAACCCGTTCCGTCGGAACGTTATAGTATTTGCAAGCTTCGGCAACGGCTTCACCGGAAAGATTCATGAAGGTTTGAGGTTTCAATAATAGAACCTTTTTCCCATCGATGACACATTCCCCACACAGAGCGCGAAAGCGGATTCGATTCATTTTTGCTCCGGTTTCTTCCGCGAAAGCGTCCAAGGCTAACCAGCCTATGTTGTGCCGGGTGAATTCATATTTCTTTCCGGGATTTCCAAGTCCCACGATTATCCAGTCCATGGCGGACCTCCGTTATATGTTTCTACAAATAAATATTATACACGATTTTTTTGATAATTGCAAGCCTCTGCAGATGATTTCACATAATTTCCGTAAATTTTCGGCGAGAATTTTAAGTGATCCTGTTGACTTTGTGAATTATTTTCTTCTTTTTTATAAAAAAAGTGAAAACGCCTTGCGTTCTCATTGGAAATGTGGTATAATGGCAAAGGTAAAATAATATTATGTTTATTTTAACTTTACTTATAGGAGGAAACCAAATGAGCACTAAGTATGTATATTTGTTCTCTGAGGGGAACAAAGACATGCGCAACCTGCTGGGCGGTAAAGGTGCAAACCTTGCCGAAATGACCGCGATCGGTCTCCCCGTTCCCCAGGGCTTTACGGTTACGACCGAAGCCTGCACCCGCTACTATGATGACGGAAAGCAAATCGCTCCCGAAATCATGGCAGAAATCGAAGAAAACATTGTTAAGATGGAAGGAATCACCGGTAAAAAGTTCGGCGATAAGGAAAATCCCCTTCTCGTTTCCGTTCGTTCCGGCGCTCGTGCTTCCATGCCCGGTATGATGGACACGATCCTCAACCTGGGTCTGAACGAAGACGTTGTTGAGGCTATGGCTGCGAAATCCGGCAATCCCCGTTGGGCTTGGGACTGTTACAGACGTTTCATTCAGATGTATTCCGACGTCGTTATGGAAGTCGGCAAGAAGTACTTTGAACAGCTTATCGACGAAATGAAAGAAGCGAAAGGCATTAAGTTCGACGTTGAACTGACTGCCGACGATCTGAAGGAACTGGCTTCTCAGTTCAAGGCGGAATACAAAGCCAAGATCGGTACTGACTTCCCCTCCGATCCCAAAGAACAACTTATGGGCGCTATCAAGGCTGTCTTCCGCTCTTGGGCCAACCCCCGTGCCAACGTTTACCGTCGCGATAACGACATTCCTTATTCTTGGGGTACTGCCGTTAACGTTCAGATGATGGCGGTTGGTAACATGGGCGATAACTGTGGTACCGGCGTTGCCTTTACTCGTGACCCCGCTACCGGCGAAAAGAAACTGATGGGTGAATTCCTTGTTAACGCACAGGGTGAAGACGTCGTTGCAGGCGTTCGTACTCCCATGCCCATCGCTCAGATGGCTGAAAAATTCCCCGAAGCGTTCGCTCAGTTCCAGGAAGTTTGCAAAACTCTGGAAAATCACTATCACGATATGCAGGATATGGAATTT
>JAZUMQ010000048.1:0-40849 GCA_045603745.1 Eubacteriales bacterium
AAGAAGCTCCCGCAGAAGAAAAGAAAAACGAATAATAATTTGATTCTTTGATGAAATAACCCCCCGCCATGGCGGGAAGTTCTTATGTTGATATATCACTCTTGACATTTTCCGGTTTTTATTGTATACTATATTGTATAGTACCGTCGAGAGGATGCATCTATGGCGAATTTATATTTGGTCGGACTTCCGGGAGCGGGAAAGACTACGGTTGGTCGAATCGTTGCCCGACGTCTGAAATTACGCTTTGTGGACTTAGATCGCCTGATTACTCAGCGGGAAGGTGCGATGATTCCCGAATTGTTCCACGCCGACGAAAATGCCTTTCGGGAAAAAGAGACCACCGCTTTGAAATGGGTTCGTGAAAATCTGGATCGCTGCGTGGTAGCCACCGGTGGTGGGATCGTGGAGCGGCAGGAGAATGTCGATTTGCTTCGACACGAAAAAGTACTTTACGTGGTTCGCCACCCACGGTCGATTTTGACCACGCTCAACACCGATAAGCGTCCCGTTTTTTACGATGACCCCAACCGGATTTATCCTATCGCCCGTCGTCGAATTCCCATTTACGAATCCATTGCCGACGCTCGGGTTACCAATAATCGCTCCCTTCATTCTTGCATCGGAAAAGTGTTAACACAGTTGGAACAAGTTGGTTTTCCCGGTCCTCAATCAGATCAAGGATAAAAAATCTCCGCACCCTTGCGGTGCGGAGATCTTTCGGTCTTATTCATCGTCGTCTGTCGATCCGGTCATTCGGATCCGTCCGCCGGTCTCTCTTGCGGAAGTTTTCTTTTTCTTCGGATTGTTGATGCGATAGGCTAAAAATACATATCCTGCGACTATGAATAATAGCCCGCCCAAAATCACCCAAAGCCAAGGATTGGAGAAGAATTTCATCAGTTTTGACGAATATAACTCAAAATGATCCAATTCCACGCTTGCTTGTGCTTTCAGTTCTACTTTCCCGTACTCCTTGCCTCCGCAAGAAACCGTTACCGTTCCCAAAACAGTACCTTTTTCTACGGGTGCTTCGATGGCTTCCGGAAGATCAAAGGTCAGCGTTGCCTTTACGTCTCCGTAAATTTTGGGGATCAACGCCGTTAATTCTTCTGCCGCGGTTACCACTACGTAGTCCACGTCTTTTCCATTTTTTACCGTTACTTCTTCTAAGGCACTTCCTTTGGTCAAAAGGGTTCTTGAAACGTAGCGGTTCTGGGAATATTTTAAAAGGATTCCGGCGTCTCGATAAATCGCTTCCAACCCTTTTGTTGTTACTGCCATGGAGATAATATTTCGTTGGGAATCTTTTCTGCAGGTAGCAATGGACGCGTTACTTGAATTTTGGGAATAGATAAACAATCCCTTCGCCGCTGCGTCGTAATTCTTTCCGGTGGGCTCAATGAGCATATTTCTCGTGTAAAGATTTTTGCTTTTTCCGTTGACGGTAATTTTCGCCGTCCGCAATATCGCCGATTCTGCGATGATTTCTTCTTGCAATGCGGCACTGATAATTTTTGCACAATCCGTCAAGGTTGAAATTTGTTTGGTGTTGGATACGAAATTCCCCGTTACGTTGGTAAATAACGTGTCCGTGGCTCCCAATTCCTTTGCCTTATCGTTCATCATTTGAACGAAGTTTTTCAAATCTCCCGCCAATCCCGTTGCCGCCGCAACCGCCGCTTCCTGAGAATTGACTACGCAAATGCAGGTGAGTAGATCTCGGTAGGAAATTACGTCCCCCGCCTTTAATTGCGCTGTGGAGATTTGGGGCGTGTTGACTAACATACCTCGGGTTACAGTTACCGTTTCGTCCAGTTTCCCGCTTTCTGCAATCAACAAGCAAGTCATGACCCGAGGCAAAAAACCGCAGTATACTTGCTTTGTTTCATTCTTGCCGTATAAAATCTCTCCCTCGTCGTCTGCATTAAAGATTACGGCGTATTCCGCACCGATTTCCGGTTCTTCTTCGACGGTTTGGGTTTCTTCCCCAAAGAGAGAAAAACTTCCCAAAAGAAAGATCAAGGTAAATAAGATTGCTCCGAAACGGAGTTTTAAAGATTTTTTCATATTCAGAACTCCCGAATGTTGTGTATACCTCTATTATAACATATCCGTCCCTGAATGAAAAGGGAATTTTTTGAAAAAACTGTAACATTTTGATTGATTAGGAGAATTTTCATGGATTATGACGTCATTGCCCGGGATTACGATAGGTTCAATTCCGGGTTTGATTACGGAGATTATCTTTCTCATATTTTGCCTTGCCTACAGTTGCCGGACAACCCCCTTGCCCTCGATTGCGGGTGTGGAACCGGAACTTTGATGCTGGAATTGTCCAAGCGCGGATTTGATTGCAGCGGTGTTGATGCTTCTCCCGAAATGTTGGATACCGCCTTTGAAAAACTCAGCGATGCCGGACTTTCTCCCCATTTGATGTGCCAGTCTCTTCCTCAGATCGACTTGTACGGAGCGTATCACGCAGTATTTTCGTCTATGGATACCGTAAACCATTTGTTGGATAAGCGGCAAGTAAAAGGATTTTTTCGCCGCATCTTTAATTTTACCGAGCCGGGGGGCTATTTTATTTTTGACGTGAAAGATAAAAAATTATTTGCCGACACAACTCCCCAAATCGACGAAAAAGACGACGCAACCTTGATTCTTCAAAGATCCTTTGACGGAACCTACGCCTACCAAAAACTTATTCTGTTTCGTTCGGAAGGGGATACCTATTCTCGGGTTGACGAGGAAATTTGGGAACGCTGGTACGATGCCTGCGAACTGCGAGATTATCTACGTAGAATCGGATTCCGATATGTTAAAACTATTCCCTATCAGGGACGCAAAATCATTATCGTAAGGAGACCGTTATGACTGAACAAGTATCAAAATATATGTCGCAAAACGCCCGGATTTTCTGCGTTTCTCTTTCTGACGCTGTGGCGAAATCTGCGGAATTGAATCACTTGACCGACGAAGATTATATTCTTTTGGGAAAATTAGAAGTCTTTGCCTGTTGTATCGTTGCCTTGCAAAAGGACGAGCGTGCTTCGGTTACCGCGCGGTTGTCTCTGGCAGGTGTCGGCATTTTCTCTGCTACCGCCGATAAAGAAGGAATCGTTCGGGGGCGAAAAGAGGATCTTTATGACGGCACGGAAGATACCTTGGAAGTAACGTTACAACTTCATTTGCGGGGAAACTATACCGGCATGGTAATGGGAAAAGGATTGGAAGGATTGGTTTCTGCATATTTTACCCAATCCTTGCAGATTTCCGCTTCTTGCAGCGTGTTTGAACAGAACCGCGAATTCTTCTGTATCGTTGCCGAACAACTTCCCGGCACTTCTTGTGATCTGCAAGAACTTTGTCATGCGGCGGAAAAATCTTTTCCCAAAAACGAAATTCCAGGCGATTTTGAATTCCTCGAAAGCACTCCTCTGCGTTTTGGTTGCACTTGTTCTCGAGCGGCCCTGATGCGTTTTGTTTCTGCTATGCCCCCGGAAGAACAAGCGGATCTTTCGGAAAACGGTAAAATCGTCACTTACTGTAACGCCTGTGGGAAAAAATATATTTTTGAATTATGAGAATTTAACATTTATAAAGGGGGACGGACAGCTCATGCTGTCCGTCCTTTCATCAATTCATCGGTAAGTCGGATAATTTCGGGTGCAATCTTTTGACGTTCTTTTTTGACGATATTGTTATAAAGAGGATAAGCGACACTTACAAGAACAATACCAATCATTCCGGTCACGATTCCCACAATCATCGCAATCCCGTCGGATAGAGCAAGTATGTTGCCCAATTCCGTCATTGCCAAACTCATACCAAATCCTAAAAACAATGCACCGATAATTCCAAAGACAAGCGCCACCCCCGTTGCTTTTTGCGTTACTCCGGAGTCTAAGCGGCGCAGTTGCGTCATCATGTCTTCCGCTACTTCCGGTGCAGTATATTTTTTTCGGATCGCTTGAATCTCATGCTGTTCTTTTGCAGAATAAGTGTAATGAAAGGTCTCTTTCTTTTCCAATGTTATTTCTCCTCTGAGTTGAACTGTTTTATTTTTTGAGTTCCTTGAATAATCATATAAATTGCCATTGCAATGACAAGCGCGGAAATCACGCCGCCGGAAGTTCCTAAGAAAATTTTGCGTTCGTTCAGTTCCAATGTCTTGTTTCCAAAAGTGGTAAGCATGGTCGATTCGAGAGTCAGCATGGATACGCACGCTGAGGCAAGACTGATCGCTTTTGATGCGGAATATACGGGGCTATTGTATTTTCGGTATCGAATCACATTGATAATCGCCATTGTGAGGGAACCGAAGGTATAAGCAGCAAGGACGATAGTCGTAATTTCGTGATGATGAAAGGTTCGATTCCAATACACCATAAAGAAAATCATAAGAGAAAGCGCCAAGTTCATGATAAGAAAGACGATTCCGCAAGCACGGTATTTGCGAAGTTCTTCTATCATTCGTTCGCCAGGTTTGTGTTTACTTGTGTGCCGAACCAAGAAAAAACGCATTGCGGCAAGGGAAAAGTAGTATCCCGCTAAAGAATAAAACCAAAAGGTTCGATGCCAAAATCCCATTCCGAGTTGCAGAAGTGCATAAGCCGTATTCCAAATCAACGTTCCATATAGGGAAACGTTTACCCGAAGCTTCGTATCGTCTCTCCATAGTTTCGCATATTTGTTTTCACTCTTAAATGTTTTAAACAGCCGAATTAAGTAAGGTATTTTGAAACACCATATCGTCAGTGTATAGGCAGAAATCACGTAAGCAATGATAGCAACAACCGATTGCGAGTCTAAAAACACCATCGAATAAACAAGAAATACGGTAGCGACGGGAATCAGTATGATCAAGATGGAGATAGGGGGATACAGTAAGGATTTTCCGAATTTTTTCCAGTTCATTTCAGTTTCTCCGTATTTTCACGGTAAACGTTGTTCCGACTCCGAGTGCACTTTCTACTCGGATTTCGCCCTGCATAATTTCAATTACTCTTTTTACCAGTGCAAGACCAAGTCCGTTGCCTTGAATCGAATGAGACGTGTCTCCCTGATAAAATTTTTCAAAGATATGTTTCCCGATCTGGGGGCTCATGCCACACCCAGTGTCTTTTACTTTTACGATGGCGTGATGTTGTGTTGCGGTAAGTTCGACGCGAACCGTTCCTCTTGCATTGGTAAATTTAAAAGCATTGGAGAAAAGATTGTTCCAGACAAGACTTAAAAGTTCTGCATCAGCCGTTATTTTAACGCCTTCTTCAATCTCGGTTTCAATTTCTATTTCTGCTTGTTCCCAAACGCTTTCAAATTGTAAAAGACATTCGCACAGTTGTTCTCCCAAATCAAACTCTGTGATTTTCGGGTATATCTGCTGATTTTCAAGACGATTGAGTTTTAAGATGTTTGTTACCATCTCTGCCATGCGGCGCGACCCATCGGTTATGCCCTTTGCATATTCGATTCGTTTTTCTTCCGGCAGATTCGTGGCTTGTAACAGCGTTCCGTAATTTTGTATGACGGCAAGAGGTGTCTTCATTTCGTGGGATACGTTTGCAATAAAATCAGTGCGTAAAGTCTCCACGCTGGAAAGTTCTTCAGCCATCTTATTGAAACAATCAATGATACGGTGAAAGGTTTCATCGGTTCCGAATTTGCTTTGTGGTTTGACGCGAACCGAAAAATCTCCTTGCACGATTTTTTCAGCGGCTTCAACTATTTTTTTTACCGGACGCTCTACGGTTAGCTTCCTGCGAACACGATCAATAATCGTAAATATGAGGCTCAAAAATGTCACATTCCAAAATGTGAGTTTGGCGGCGGCGCTGATATTTGCATCGGTCAAAGTAATTCCCAAGGTGTCTCTTAACGTGGAGACGAAAAGCATGGTACAACAAGTGATAACAAAGGCGACAAGAAAAAAGAATACAAAGTAATGATTGAGCGATTTTAGAATATTTTTAATCAGATCACGTTTTTTCACTTAATCACCGCCTTGTATCCCAATCCATGAACGGTCTTGATCTCAAAATCTTCGCAGTCCGTAAGTTTGGAACGGAGTTTTGTCATATACACGTCAACGGCGCGGGGTGCGGTTTCGGTATTCGCGTCCCAAAATTCGTCCATCAGTTGCGTTCTGGTAAAGGTTTTTTTAGGGTAGGAAAGTAGTTTATAAAGAATACTGAATTCCCGGTTCGTTAACGGGATTTCGCTTCCGTCCAGATAGGCGGTATGTTCGTCGGCGTCCATAATGAAACTACCGATCTCAAGTTTTCGAGAAGAGGCAATTTTAGCACGGCGAAGCAGCGCCCCAACCCGCAAAAACAGTTCGTCAAGGTCGATGGGTTTTACCATGTAATCGTCCACCCCGATCCGAAATCCCCGTTGTTTGGAAGCAATATCGTCCCGGGCGGTCATGAAGAGTATGGGAATATCTTCGTTCAATTCTCTTACGTTGCGGGCAAACTCGAAGCCGTCAATCCCGGGCATCATAATATCCGATACGATAAGATCAAACAAATTCTCGTAAAGAGCATCGTAGGCTTCGTTTGCATTCAAACAGCCGATTGCTTCATATCCGCTTTGATTTAAAAAGGAGCAAACCGTTTTGTTTAGTTCCCGATCGTCTTCTACTACCAATATCTTAAACATTGCCCATTTCCCCAATCTGCTTATTCTGTTATATAGTATAACACTCAAATGTTAAGATTTTGTTTATGTTTGATGTTTTTTTGAAAAAACGCAAGGCAACGCTCTCACTGACGTTGCCTTGCAATTTTATTGCTTTTTAATGATTTTTCGCTGAGAGCGATGATTTTGTCCGCATATTTCTTTCTGCGGGAACTGAGAATTCCTTTATAAATAGGATAGTTAACGATTGCCATGCCGAGTCCCACAATCCCAATGATAATTCCGTAAACCATAGGATCTTGAATTCCTATCGTTTTCGAAAGATCTGTCATTACCAGACTCATTCCGCTTCCCATGATCATGGCGCTGATACTTCCGAAGACGTATGCAAAAACGTTGGCGGGGCGCTTTACTTTTTGATCTAAGGCTTTCAGTTCGTCCAGCCCGGTATGTTCCTTTTCGGTGTACTGCGTGCGGATTTTCTGAATGAGAAAATTCTGATCGTTTTGATTCATAAGATTACCTCTTTCTTGTTTTTGACATTTTATTTGTCTTTGGAAAGTCTTTTCTTTGCTTCTTCCACGGTTTCGCCGTCTCTTGCAAAGAGGGTTTCGACGCATTTGTCGGTTACTTTTTCAAAACCTTTGACAGCGCCGGTTTCGATCTTTTTATAACCGTCAATTACACCGTTTTCAATTTTCTTGTAGCCCTCAACGACTTTTTCCGCGATCTTTTCATTTGCTTTTACGAACTTAGACATTCTGAACATGCTCCTTTTTTTTGTTTTTGTGAGTTTATTATACCTTGTGGTTGTTTTCGAGTTTTTTTTAAAATGTTTCGGTTTTATTAAAATGAAAAAAGACAGCGTGGCAAAAAAACCATGCTGTCTTTCCTATGATTATTCGTATTGCCCCAAGGCTTCTGTGAGATGCTTTTTGAATTGAGCAACGGTGTCGGCAGGGGATACGATCTTAATTCCGTCTCCAAAAGACGCTACCCAACCAAAAAATTGAGGAGACACGTTAATATCCGCGTAAAATTTGAATCCGTCTCCTTCGGGAACTAACATTACGTCTTTCCCGAATCGGTCAAGAACCACGTCCGCCATGGAATTTTTGCATCGGAAGGTCACGTGGGTCGTTTGCCCTCCAAACATTCCGAACACGCCGGAGGAGTATTCCGCAACGTCGATTTTCGTAAATTCTTCTCGACCATCACGTTTTTCTTCGCATTCGTTGACCGTTCGCATGCGATCTACTCGGTAATGCCGAATTTCGGAATTTTCGCCGTCGTAAGCGATCAGATAATAATATTCGTCGTCCCACAACAACATCCAGGGGGAGACCCGATACCGTTTTCCGTCGTGTCGGGGTACTTGTTCTTTGTTTGCTGTCCACCCCCAATATTGGAACGTAATCTGCTTGTCGTGTAAAATGGCGTTGTGAATGGTGTCAATGGAATAAATGGTGGTGTTATTCATGGATTTGATGCGATTTTTCACCGTCACCTGTCGTTGTAATTCCCGTGCCCGATGTTCACTGGTCAACCCCTTTAATTTTCGGATCAGTTCATCACTTTTGGTTACGGAAATAAATCGGCAGGATTGTACCGCGTCTACCAGCATTTTTAATTCCGGAAGATCAAAATCCCGTTCTACCAAACGATAGCCCTTTGCTTTGTCATGCTCAATTGCCATGCCAAAGCAATCCTGTAACAGGCGAATATCGTCGTATATGCTTTTTCGTTCCGCCGAAATATCGTACCGAGCCAATTCCCGAATCAATTCTTCGGCGTTCAATCCCCGCTCTTCGTCGGTTTTTTCTTTCAGAATTTTGATTAAATAAGGTAATTTTAATTTTTGATTTCTCGATTTAGGCATAGGCTATATTCCTTTGCAACACTCCCCCGATCGCGAGACCGGGGGAGTGGTGTTTTTAGATTACTTTAACTCCGAGGGTGACTTTCTCCCCGTTGATGTTCCATGCTTTTGCGTGTTCGGCTTCCGTGGGTTCCGTATATTCTACCGCTTCCGCCAACACTTCCGATTTGATTACTACTTCATTGTTTTGGAACAATTCCGCAATCTTATCATTTCCGTAGGTATAAACGGCGATGTGGTCAGTCACTTCAAAGCCCGATTCTTTTCGCATGGTTTGAATCTTGCTGATGATTTCCCGGACAAACCCTTCTTCGATCAGTTCCGGAGTCAGCGTGGTGTCCAAAACCACCGTAACGCCATTGTCTGTGCAGGATTCGTAACCTTCCGTCTGGGCAGATTCGACGAGCAGATCGTCTCTGGTCAGCACGATTTCAGCACCTTCCAAATTCAATTTCAGACAATCGTTTGCGTCCAATTCGTCCATCGCGGCAGAACCGTTCAATTCGGTCAATGCGGTACGAATGGCATTGAGATATTTTCCGTATTTCGGGCCGACCGTCTTCAATTGGGGTTTGAAAGAATAGGAAAGGAATTGCTTGACGTTTTCCGCAATCTTTACTTCACGGACGTTTAATTCGTCGGCAACGATAGCCTTGTATTCCTCTTCCAATTCCCGGTCGGATTTCACGTACATTGCGGCAATGGGTTGGCGGTTCTTGATATTGGCGGCATTGCGGCAGTTTCTGCCCAGGGTGACTACCTGCAGAACCTCGTCCATTTCTGCTTCCATGTCCTGATTGATCCAAGCTTCGTTTGCTACGGGATAATCGCACAGGTGAATGCTTTCGGGTGCGTTTTTGTCAATGCTTCTTACCAGATTCTGGTAAATATCTTCGGTGACGAAGGGAACCAAGGGAGCTGCTAATTTGCAGAAGGTAACAAGGACGGTATACAACGTCATGTAAGCATTGATCTTGTCCTGTTCCATACCCTTTGCCCAGAACCGTTCCCGGCTGCGGCGGACGTACCAGTTACTCATATCGTCGACGAAGGATTGCATCACCCGAGCAACTTCGGTGATCTTGTAGTTGCTCATATCGTCGTCAACGGTCTTGATCAACGTATTCAATTTGGAAATCATCCATTTGTCCATGACGTTCAGTTTGTCATAGTTCAAGGTGTATTTCGTCGCATCAAATCCGTCAATATTAGCGTAAAGAACAAAGAACGCATAGGTATTCCACAACGTTCCCATGAATTTCCGTTGACCTTCGGTAACTGCGGTATGATGATACCGATTGGGAAGCCAAGGAGCGGAGTTTGAATAAAAATACCAACGGATCGCATCGGCGCCGTGTTGATTCAACGCATCAAAGGGATCCACTGCATTGCCTTTGGATTTGGACATCTTCTGACCGTCTGCGTCCTGAACGTGCCCCAGTACGATCACGTTTTTATAGGGAGCTTTGTTGAACAAAAGGGTAGAGATCGCAAGCAGAGAATAGAACCAACCGCGGGTCTGATCCACCCCTTCGCTGATGAAATCAGCAGGGAAGGTCTTTTCAAAGATGTCTTGGTTTTCAAAGGGATAGTGCCATTGAGCAAAGGGCATTGCCCCCGAGTCAAACCAACAGTCGATGACTTCCGGAACTCGGCGCATTTCTTTTCCGCAGTGGGGACACTTGATGGTTACCGCGTCGATATAAGGACGGTGTAATTCCACTTCATCGGGGCAGTTGTCGGACATAGACTTCAGTTCTTCAATAGAGCCGATGGCGTGCTGATGTCCACATTCGCATTGCCAAATGTTCAAGGGAGTTCCCCAATAACGGTTTCGGCTGATGCCCCAATCCTGAACGTTTTTCAGCCAATCCCCAAACCGACCGGTTCCGATGTTTTCCGGCATCCAGTTGATGGTAGCGTTGTTTTTCAAAAGGTCTTCTTTTACGTCAGTCATCTTGATGAACCAGGATTCCCGAGCGTAGTAGATCAGCGGCGTGTCACAACGCCAGCAGAAGGGGTATTCGTGTTCAAATTTGGGTGCATCAAAGAGTTTACCCTCTTTTTCCAGATCAGCCAAAACCAAGGGATCCGCGTCTTTTACGAACTTCCCGGCATAGGGCGTATCTTCGGTCATGTTTCCGGCACCGTCTACGAATTGTACAAAGGGAAGATCGTATTTCCGACCCACCTTTGCGTCGTCTTCACCGAAAGCAGGGGCGATATGAACGATTCCCGTACCGTCTGCCATGGTAACGTAGCCGTCACAGGTGATATAATGACCTTTCTTGTGCTGTTTTTTCGCAACGGCGGCGGCACAGGCAAAGAGAGGTTCGTATTCTTTGTATTCCAGATCTTTTCCGACGTAGGTCTCCAATACTTCGTACGCGGCTTGTCCTTCTTCGGCAAGTTTCCCTAAAACCGAATCCAACAAGGCCTGTGCCATGTAGTAGGTGTAACCGTCTGCGGCTTTGACTTTGCAGTAGGTGTCGTCAGGGTTGACACACAGTGCTACGTTGGAAGGCAACGTCCAGGGCGTGGTGGTCCAAGCCAAGAAATAGGCGTCCTCTCCGACTGCCTTGAAACGGACAACCGCAGAACGCTCTTTTACAGTCTTATATCCCTGAGCAACCTCGTGGCTGGATAAGGGGGTTCCGCAGCGGGGGCAGTAGGGGACGATCTTGAAGCCTTTGTACAAGAGACCTTTTTCCCAAATTTGCTTCAACGCCCACCATTCGGATTCAATGAAATTGTTATCGTAGGTAACGTAGGGGTCTTTCATATCCGCCCAATAACCGACGGTATCGGAAAATTCTTCCCACATTCCTTTGTATTTCCAGACGCTTTCCTTACATTCCTTGATGAAAGGCTCCAGTCCGTATTCTTCGATTTGTTCCTTTCCGTCCAACCCCAGTTTCTTTTCCACTTCCAGTTCTACCGGAAGACCGTGGGTGTCCCAACCGGCTTTACGGACGGTAAAATTCCCTTTCATCGCCTTGTAGCGGGGAATGGTGTCTTTCACAACGCGGGTCAAAACGTGCCCGATATGGGGCTTTCCGTTTGCCGTGGGAGGTCCGTCGTAAAAGGTGAAGTATTCTCCATCCTTTCTTTGATCCATGCTCTTTTCAAAGATTTGGTTCTTCGCCCAAAATTCTTCGATTTTCTTTTCTCGATCCACGAAATTCAGATCGCCCGAAACTTTTTCGTACATCACAATTCCTCCATGTTTCCGAAACTTATCCGAAAAACAAAAATCCCTTCGCCCCGTAGCAACGGGACGAAGGGTCACTTCGCTTAACCACCCATTTCACATACGTTCATATGCTTCCCATTTACGGTGGGATTCCGGCAGAACTTACTGAGGTTGTTTCCCTGTTCAGCACGCAGCTCGGAAGGGATCTTCATTTCACACTACTCCGCACCGGGCTTACACCGTCCCCGGCTCGCTTTCCGTTTCTTTGTGAAACTACTGTCTTCGTCACAGCTTTTCGGTTCAGTTTTCAGTTAAATTACAATATATTATATATTATAGCATGCTTTTTCCCATTTGTCAAGTAGCTTCGCCCATTTTTGTTGTCAAATCGCACACCGTCGCTTCTACGCAAGCCACAATTTCGTCGCTCTTGATTAACAACTGACACCCCTTGATTCCGGCACTGACGGTGATCCTTTCAAAATCTCGGCAGGCTTGGTCAATGTATGTGGGGAATTTTTTCTTCATGCCCAGGGGAGAGCAGGCCCCACGAACGTAGCCGGTCAATCCCGGAAGATCTTTTACGTGCAAAGGTTCGACCTTTTTGTTTTCCGTAATTTTCGCTGCCTTTTTCAGATCAATTTCTCGGTCTGCCGGAATACAAAACACCACCGGTCCGGTTTTGTCTCCTTTTGTGACGATGGTTTTAAAACATTGTCCCGCCGGAAGACCGATCTGTCGGGCGATATTCACCCCGCTTAAATCTTTCTCGTCGGGAACATATTCTTTCGGTTCATAGGATATTTTTGCTTTATCTAAGATCCGCATAGCGTTGGTTTTATTCATATATCTTCCTCTCTTTCGCTTTCATTATAGCACATGGGCAGAAAAAAATCAAATTTTCGCGGAAAATGTGAAAAAAATGTTATAATCCCATCGAATTACTTGACAATATGTGGCATTCAATGGTATACTGATTAAAACAAAATATGTCGAAGATAGAGGTGCGGTCATCACCGATTCCGATCAAAGCCCGAGGCGGGTGCGGATTTCGAGGAGGATCGCCGAGGTTGCGGTGAGTGCCTTTCAGCCGCTTCCGGGACGGTACAGAATATGTGCCGTACTGTCACATAATCTGTGGAGCGCTATCATGATCTTGCAAAAGAACCGTGTCATGAAGCATCTTCGTGGCACGTTTTTGTTTTAAATTATTTTGGAGGGATTTTCATGAAAAAACTGACTCGCATTTTCGGAATCTTGCTTCTCTGTCTTGCCCTCGTCGGATCCTTTGCCCTAACCTTTTCCGCCGATGAAGTTGTCGACGGGGTTGCGACGGTTGCCGAAGAAACCGAAGAATACGCAAGTATCTTTAATGAAACCGCCATCGCGCTTTTGCCCCCGATCATCGCCATCGCGTTGGCATTGATTACGAAAGAGGCTTATTCCTCTCTCTTTATCGGTATTGTTTCCGGTGGGATTTTGTACGGTATTTCCAACGCCGGATTCAACGGTGAAAAAGTATTTAATGCCGTCCTCTACGACGGATTGATTGCCAATTTGTCCGATGAATATAATGTGGGAATTCTCATCTTCCTCGTAATTCTCGGTATTATCGTCGTGATGATGAACCGCGCCGGAGGAAGCCGTGCCTATGGAGAATGGGCGTCTCGCAAGATTAAATCCCGTCGTGGGGCGGAGCTTTCCACGTTCGGATTGGGTGCTTTGATCTTTGTAGATGACTATTTTAACTGCCTTACCGTCGGTAGCGTTATGCGTCCTTTGACCGACAAACAACGAATTTCTCGGGCAAAATTAGCGTATTTGATTGACGCTACCGCCGCTCCGATCTGCATCATTGCCCCCATCTCTTCTTGGGCTGCTGCCGTCAGCGGTACGGTGCAAGACGCAAACGGGGCGGACATCAATGGGATTGCGTTGTTTATCCGTACGATTCCTTATAATCTTTATGCCCTTCTTACCATCGCCATGGTTTTGTTTGTTGCCATTTCCGGCAAGGATTTCGGTTCCATGCGCAAGCACGAGTTGAATGCTTCCAAGGGCGATTTGTTCTCCGGGATTCAGTCCGAAGTTACGGAGAATACCAATGAAAAAGAAAATACCAAAGGAAAAGTTATTGACCTGATTCTCCCCGTAGTGGTCTTAATTGTTTTCTGCGTCGCCGGTATGCTTTATTCCGGTGGTCTATTTGACGGGGGAGTTTCTTTGATTGACGCCTTTGCCAACTGTGATGCCTCTTACGGCCTCGCCCTTGGTTCTCTGGCGGCGTTGATTATCAACGTTATTTACTTCCTGCTTCGCAAAGTTTTAACCTTTAAGGATTGTATGTCCTCGATTCCCGAAGGATTCAAACAAATGGTCCCCGCCATTCTGATCCTCACCTTTGCATGGGGATTGAAGAGTATGACGAACCTTTTGGGCGCCGGAACTTTCGTTGCCGGTATGGTAGAACAATTCACCGCGATTCGGATTTTGTTGCCTGCAATTCTGTTCTTGGTCGCCGTTCTTTTATCCTTTGCCACCGGAACTTCTTGGGGCACTTTCGGAATCCTCATTCCCATCGTAACCGGTGTCTTTGAAGCAGACTTGGCAACGGTTGCCGATGCCGGCTCCATTCCCTCCCTTGTCATTATTTGTATTTCTGCTTGTCTTGCCGGTGCTGTTTGCGGTGACCACTGCTCTCCGATTTCCGATACCACCATCATGTCTTCCACCGGCGCGCACTGTGACCACGTTACCCACGTCTCCACCCAGCTGCCCTATGTCATGACTGTGGCGGCGGTTTCTCTGGTCGGCTACCTTTTTGCAGGGTTTGTTCAAAACGTATTTGCTGTTCTCGGAGTAAGTCTCTTTTTGATGATTGCAACGTTGTGGATCATTACCGCCATTGCAAACCGTAAGAAAGACTGATTTCGCTCTCATTTAGATTTTAACGCCCCCGAATTTCGGGGGCGTTCTTACGTTAAATCTTCAACTTCTTTGCAATTTCAAGCATGCGCTCGGGGGAGACCTTTAACACCTTTCGATCATAGGAAATCAATCCGTTGGTTTCGTCCTCTACATCAGAAACTTGGGTGTAGACCGCCCCGCATAGGCCTTGATCTATGGCAGGAATGATTTCTTTCTCGTATAATTCGATCAGTGCGTCTTCAAATTTTTCCCGATCTTCAAAAAATCGATAACCGTAAGGCTTGCCGGGGTGGAAGATGTGCCCTTCCGGTTGATAGGAATATCCTCCGAATTCCGATAGAACCACCGGTCTATCGCCGGGTTTGATCTTTACCGGTTTGAAATATACGTGCAGACTTTCCACATCACTTTTTGATCCCTTAAACCACCCGGAAGTGGCGTCGATAAAGCGAGAAGAATCCAATGCTTTCAGTTTTTCATACATTTTGGCACTTTCAAATTGCCCCCAGCCCTCGTTGAAGATCGTCCAGTAGCAAATGCAAGGGTGATTGTACAATTGTTTTACCGTGGCATTCATTCCCTCTTCAAAACATTTCCGGGTTGCCTTATCCCGATGCAGCCACTGATCCGGCAGTTTTTTTATTCCTATCGTGGGCAACGCCGTGTCTCGGAAAAAGGAATAGTCTCCGTTGTTGACCATGTCCTGAAAAACGATCATTCCCAGTCGATCACATTCGGAATAAAAATGTTCCGGTTCCATTTTGATGTGCTTTCGGAGCATATTGAATCCCAAAGCCTTCATTTCGCTGATGTCTTTGGTATAATTTTCCGGTGACGCCGGGGTGTAAATACCGTCGCTGTAATACCCTTGATCCAGAAGACCATGGAAAAAGTAAGGCTTTCCGTTAAGGCAAAGGCGGGGAAGGCCGTCCACTGTTTTGATCTCCAGCGTTCGTAGAGCAAAATAAGAGGAAATTTCATCTTCTCCTGCCGTAATCTTAAATTCGTATAAATAGGGATCTTCCGGTGACCACAACCGGGGATCTTTGACCTCCAAGCGGGTGGTTGAATCTTCCAGTTTTGATGTAATCTCTCCGTCAGGAGTTTGAACCGCCACAACGCCGTCGGACACTCCGTCCACGGTAATTTGAACAAAATCCGCTCCTGTTTCGATTTTCAACGATTTAATATACTGTTCCGGAACACTTTCGATCCATACCGTCTGCCAGATTCCGGTTATCGGCGTATACCACATTCCCCCTCGCTTTTCTCTTTGCTTTCCGTAAGGGAGAATATGGGACTCCAAATCGTCTATGCAGGCAACGATCAATGTATTTTCCTCTTGAAGATATTCTGTAATATCAAAGGAAAATGCATCGTATCCTCCCAGATGAGTTCCCACTTCGTGACCGTTTAAAATCACCGCAGTGGTCTGGTCTGCCGCCCCAAAGTGCAAGATCACCCGCCCTTTGACGAAGCCCTCGGGCAAGGTAAAGGTTCGCTCATATTTTACGCCGGGGAATTTTCCCAATCTTCGTCCGATTCCCGATAATGCAGATTCCGGGGGAAAGGGTACTAAAATGGTTTCTTTTTCACCGTCGTTTGCGTAAAAATTCCATTCTCCGTTAAGACAGAAAAAGGAATCCCGTTTCATTTGAGGACGAGGATAAATATTCCACGGTTGTCCGGATAAGGCTTCTCCTTCCGCGGTATATAAGGTGATGAAAGATTCGTTTTTCACTTATTTTTCCTTCTTTCTCATGGATAAGAACAGGGGGATCAAATAAATCGCCAATAGAATTGCCACGCCAAACGCCGCCAAGAAAATATTTTGGTTCGGCACAAAGGAGGTCGTTCCGTCATCATTGACGATGGTTTCCGCATTTTTTAATACGGCAGATCCGATGGCAGGGCCGAGGATCCCCGGAATCAATACCTGTCCCACGATCCGTAATCCCTGAAACATTCCCGAGCGGTTTTCCGGCGTATGATCTCGAATTACTGCCCCAAAGACTGCCATTCCCGATAAATATCCGCACATCATCAACAGAGAACCTGTAAAGACCATTGCCGTACCTCGGAAGAAGAACAGAAAAACATACCCAACGCCCAAAAGAACAAGTGAGGGAATGACAGACTTCCGAAATCCGATTTTGTCGTAAACTCGCCCCCATAACGCCGTAAACAGTGCCGCTAAAATGATTGCAGGTGCCATGATAAAAACGTAATTTTCCATCTTCAGAGAGACGGTATAATATAAAATCAAATAAGGCATGAAAATCTGAATGGAGATCCCAAACAGAGCAAAAGCGCCGAGGCACAAGTACAATATTTTATTTTTCCGAATAACGGAAGGACGGAATCCATAAAAAATATTCTTGAAATAATCTTGATTTTCTGCCGTTTTAATTGTAGAATCTTTGATCAGAAAAATTCCCAAAATACCAATTATAATAACCGCAATCCCGATGATGAAGAAAATTGCCGTCCAACTTTCGGATCGATTCAGGTCAAATCCCATGAATCCGCCGAAAACCGCCAAAATCGCTACCAAAGGCATCATTGCGTTGATCCCTTCCGCCGCACCTCGATTGCTGTCGTCGGTTACGTCGGTCAGCCATGCGTTAAAGCATGCGTCGTTTGCGGAAGAACCGAAGAAGGTCATGACACAATCCAATATAATGGTCAACGTTACTCCTACGGCAGATGCTGATGCAACCATGGGGAACAATACGCTTATGACGTCTTCTCGTACTAAGCAAAATGCTAAAATCGAAATGCCCCATAAAATATATCCGCCGCAGATAAAAAATTTCCTTTTTCCAAGTTTGTCAGACAAAGCGCCGATTAAGAGCGTGGTTACCGTCGCCGCTACGGCAGAGGCGGAGACCATCATGGAAATCTGTTCCGCCGAGGCATGGAACATCTTGTAAATGAATACGTTGAAATACATATTTTCTACGACCCATGCGATTTGTCCTGTCAGACTGAAAATCGTCAATGCCGCAAAAAATTTTGCTCGCATATTTTGTTTCATAATTGCCTCCCAATTCAGAGATTCGATGTATACAGTATAACATATCTTTCAAAAAATAGCAAGCCTTTTCATTTTGCAAAGTATTTTTGTAACGTCTTTTGTGCACGCATGCGCGCGCAAAGGGACAGCCCCGGGCGGGGCTGTCCCTTTTCCGTTGCGGCAACGCCGCAACGCCGCAGACGGCAAACCGTCTGCGGGCGCACGCGCCAACCCATTGTTATTTTGCAAATTCCACCGGTTTGACTTCATTTCCGGCAAAGGCGTTGGGACCCGGTTCGGACATGGAAAAATACATCCGTGCTGCTTTGGTCGTTCCGAAGTCACAGTTGCTTCCGCACTTCTGCACTTCGTTGAAAGCGTCTCGGAACATCTGATTATGCGCTTCTTCCCGGTTCAGCAAAAAGTCAATGGTTTCCCGAACTTTTTTATCGTTGATCTGCCGATACAGATATTCGTAAACTACTTTCGCCCGCTGTTCCGAAGCGATATTGCTCAAAAGATCCGCACACAAATCGCCGGTTACCGTCACGTAATCCGCCGTCCAGGAATACCCCGAGGCATTGATCAATCCCGGATTTAACCCCAATTGAACGTGGGTCTGAATTTCTCCTGCGGGAACCGATACCGCCGCCACTTCATGACCGTTTAACAGATTGATGGTTTGTGCCACCATTTCCATGTGTCCCAATTCTTCCGCCGCAATATCCAAAAACAAATCTTTGATTTTCGGATCTTTGATTCGAAAACTTTGAGACATATATTGCATCGCCGCCTTTAATTCTCCGTTTCCGCCACCCAACTGTTCTTGCATCAACGCCGCGTATTGAGGGTTCGGACGTTCTACCGACACCGGATGGAATAACATTTTTTCATGATGAAACATAATTTTACCTCCTATTTTTGTTTCAATTTTAGTGTTCGGTTTCTACATTTTTTTATGCCATGTAATATTGACCTGTCGTTCCGGTTTATATTGACAATTTTTTTAAATTATGTTATAATGAATTAAACCGATTTGGTATATTTTGAGGATTTTGACCGCTATCGGTCGTATAAGAAGTGAAAGGGCAAAAAAGCTCTTTCAGGTCAGGAGGAATAACCTATGGAATACGGTGAAAGTAGCTACCGCCGTTTTCTTGCAGGCGAACCCGATGCTTTTGATGCGATATGGAAAGAATATCGTTCCGGTCTGACCTTTTTCATCGACCGCTTCGTGGGGGATATAGCAACGGCGGAAGACATCGCCATCGACGTGTTTACCTACGTGCTCGTCCACCCAAGACGGTATAATTTCCGCACTTCGTTAAAAACCTATCTTTTTATGTTAGGTCGCTCTCGCGCGTTGGACTATTTGAAACGTCGCAAAAAGATTCTTATGGTGGAATTGTCCGAAGCCGACGGAACAGAAGATCGTTCATCTCTGGAAGATTCCGTTCTTCAAGAAGAACGAAAACGAATTCTCAATGTCGCCCTGGATCAACTGCCTGCGGAAATGCGTGTGGCGATACATCTGGTGTATTTTGAAGAACTTTCTTACGAAGAAGCGGCAAAGGTCATGAAAAAGGATAAAAAGCAGATCGACAATCTTCTTTACCGCGCCAAAGGTCTGTTGCGGGATTTGCTGGGAAAGGAGTCGGATTTGCTATGATACGAAACAACGATGAATTTAAAGCGGAAATTCTCCGCCGAAAAGAAACCTACCTCAGACGCCGTCATGCCCAAATCTTGGCATACGGTTCCGGAATCGTCACGGTCGTACTTTGTCTTGTTGTGATATTGTCTGTTTCCGGAATCTTAGGATCCCACAGAAACGGAGCGTTTCCCGAAAATGAAGCTTCTGACGTTATGGTCTCGATCCATCTGCCCGGCAGGACTCTGACAGCGTCGGAGGACGTAGATTTTCGGTTGGAAATTTTGGCAAAGTACGTGCCTTTGCCGGAAGGGAAGGACACGGTTGAAGAATTTTCCGATACCTCTTCGAATTTTGAAAACGGCGAAGATCTTCAAGTAAGTCCCCCGACTACTTCCACCTCAAGCCGACCGGAAAGTACAATACCGGTATCCGTCTTTACCGTTATTTGCGGAAATGATTCAAAAACCTACTGCTTGCGAGAAAAATCCATTACGGCGGACGGGATAACCTACTCCTTGACCGAGACGGAATTCAACGAATTATTTACCTTATTCGGAGGTGAAAACGCAAAATGAGAAAGAAGAAACTCTTGCGGATCTTGATCCCGGTTTTTATTCTTGCATTGATTTTATTTTTGCCCATTCCCGTCGGCGTGATGAACGACGGGGGAAGCCGGGATTTCCGGGCGTTGACCTACCGTCTGATCCGCTGGAACCGAATCCTTCCCGCGGAAGACGGAACCGTAGATTTCTATACCAAGTGGCAGCTTTATCCTATGACGTTACGCTATGCATCGGTCGATGATTTGTGGGAACGGGAGGTTGCCAAGAACCCCGAACTGGAAATTTTTTCTTACGATAACGGATTTTACGCCACCGTATCTCAGATCAGGGAAAAAGGGCTTTTGGTAAACGGGTTAGAAAGCAACCCCTTGAATTTTCGGTATGAATTTTCCTGTTCCGTTGGGGAAGAGACGGTTCTTTTGAAAAACGATAAGGAAATTTCTCTTTCGGATCTTCGGGTCGGAGACACGGTTTTCGTTCAGTTTTCCGGCGAAATTATGGAAACCTATCCGGCGCAGATTCCCAATGTTAAAAAAATTACCGTGACTTCAACAGCAGGCACCGTGGACTATAAAGCCTCATACCTGCGGGTGGACGGAAGCGGGAATAATGCACATGTCTTCTCTAAATTTTCAGAAAACAAAGCCGAAGCCGACGGTTGGAACCGCCTTCCGATCGTTGCAATCGAGAGCAAAACAGAGCTTTCTCAAATGATTTCATCGCTCAAAAACGGTGACGCGTATACTTCCACCGTTCTTTGGAACGATACGGCGTTGTTTACCGAGTTTCCCACCGCGTACGACGAAACTTTTTTTAGAGAAAAAGCGTTGCTTCTCGTTTATATCGCAGAGGCAAGCGGTTCTATTTCCCACAAAATTCACAGTTGCGCCGTGGAAGACGGAATCTGCACCGTCGTGGTAGAATCGATCGCTCCCGAAAGCGGTACTTGTGATATGGCAGGCTGGCTCGTCTGTCTTGAGGTTAAAAAGAACGATGTTTCAAATTTGTCTTTCGATGCCTACCGTTTTCGCAAGTAATTTGAAATAATTTTTTTTCTTTCTCTCCGAACTGAACTTTTTCGGTTCGGAGATTTTTCTACCCTTGCATTTTGTCCGAAATTGTGTTATAATAAACCTGTGAGGTGATTTTATGAAAATGTTTGATTGTTTTAAACATTCAAAAGAGTTAATAACTGAAACTGAATTTGTAAAAATATACAGATTGGTTTGCGGTGATAAAGATTACACGATCATCATTCCTAAAAAAATTGCCAACAAGAGAACCGTAATTCATTTCAATGAGGATACTGTATCTTGGGAACAAATCCCTCTTTTCCCTCGACTTTCGGGCAAATATTATCGTGGAGACAGAGTTCCGATTTATAAATTTGTCGGAAAAGTTCTGAATACTATATTTGTCGTGAGGGGAGCCCCGCTTGGTGATGTGGGATTGGATCACGGTATTTTCAGAAGTTCAAAAAAATACGATGAAAAATTTGTAAACTGTATGACGTATAAGAAATTTAAAAAAATGTGAGCTCTCTCATTTCCTAACGAGTAACAAAACTTGTGCCTGACTCGAAACATACATATAATAAAACAAACGAAATCAGACGAGGTGCTTTATGAAAATCGCCATTCTGGACGCCGCTACCTTGGGGCAAGATGTTGACCTTTCTCCTATTCGCTCCCTCGGAGTAACCACGGAATATTCTACCACCGCTCCAGAGGAAATCCATGGACGGATTCTTGACGCCGACGTGGTTGTGGTTAATAAGATTAAACTCAACGCTTCCAATCTTCCCGGAACGGCGGTCAAACTCATTTGCGTTGCCGCAACCGGATACGATAATATTGATACGGAATATTGCAAAAACAACGGGATTGCCCTGTGCAATGTCCCCGGTTATTCTACCGACAACGTAGCACACTTGACCCTTGCCATGGCTCTTTCTTTGGTGACCCATCTTCCGGAATACAATGCATTTGTATCTTCGGGTCAATATTCCGCTTCCGGAGTTGCTAACAAACTTACTCCCATTTACCACGAAATTTCTTCCCTGACTTGGGGCGTTGTGGGGGGCGGCGGAATCGGTGGAAAAGTGGCACAGGTCGCCGAGGCGATGGGCTGTAAGGTTTTGATGTGCCGCAGAAAGCCCGACGACCGTTATGAGCAGGTTTCCATCGATGAATTGTGTAAACGTTCTGATATTATTTCTCTGCACGTTCCTTTGAACGAAACCACCCGGGGTATGATCTCCCGGGAGCGCATCGCTCAGATGAAACCCGGTGCAATCCTTATCAATGTCGCCCGAGGTGCCGTTACCGATGAAGAGGCCTTGACCGAAGCCTTGGAACAGGGAAAACTCGGTGGCTTGGGTGTGGACGTTTATTCCGTTGAACCTTTTTCCAACGACCACCCCTTTACTCGGATTCTCGGACGGAAAAACGTCTGTTTTACGCCCCATATGGCGTGGGGAAGTGCGGAGGCTCGGAATCGCTGCGTCCGGGAAATGGCGGATAATATGAAGGCGTTCTTTGAGGGAAATCTCCGAAATCGTATCGTATGATCATATTTTTTCCGAATTTGACGAAAAATTACGAATTAGACTCTTGACGAATGAAAAAAATCGTGCTATAATATGCTTATCATGAGTATCGAATCCGATACCCGATCATTTAAGGAGGTACTTATCATGGCTTATCAGATTTCCGACGATTGCATCGCTTGCGGCGCTTGTGCAGACGAATGTCCCGTCAGCGCTATTTCTGAAAAGGACGGCAAGTTCGTTATCAATGCTGACGATTGTATTGATTGCGGCGCTTGTGCCGGAGCTTGTCCCGTTGGCGCTCCCAATCCCGCAGAATAATCCGCGCACAAATGCATAATGGGAACCGTTTTTCCGGGTCTCATTATGCATTTTTTTATTTTTTAGGAGGGATTGCATGATTCGTCTCGATGACCTTTTTGTTCACGGTTGGAAGATTTATCAGGACACCGACGGTTTTTGTTTTGGTACGGACGCAATTCTGCTCTCTTCCTTTGCCGCGGAAAAAAGATTTTCTTCCGCCGTTGATTTGTGTTGCGGTACGGGGATATTGCCCCTTCTTTTAGCCGCAAACGATTGTGCGAAACAGGTATACGGTGTGGATATTTCAAGTGCCTGCACCGATCTTGCAAAAAAATCCGTTGAATTCAACGGTCTGAATCAAAAAATTACGATTCTTTGCGAAGATTTAAAACAAACTTCACTTCCTTCCGGGAAGTTTGATCTGGTCACTGCGAATCCCCCTTATTTTTTACCGGGTACCGGAAAGACCGCCCGACAGACGGTGGAATCTTCCCGACGAGAAGAAACCTGCACTTTTTCCGATGTTGCCGCCGCCGCTTCTCGGTTACTTCGTTTTGGCGGACGGTTTTGTTTCGTGTTCAAACCGGAGCGCTTAACCGAGGCAATGACCACTTGCGCCGAAGTAAATCTGGAACCAAAAGTGCTTCGTTTGATCTATCCAAAAATGGATAGATCCCCGGAATTGTTTTTAATGGAATGTAAAAAGGGCGCCGCTCCCGGATTGAAGTGTGAACCGCCCTTTGTATTATACGATGAATCGGGAAGCGAAACGAAACGGTTTCAATCGGTTCACCGCTTTTGAAAGAAGGTAAAACTATGGAAAAGGTATCTCTGTGGCTCGTTGCCACTCCCATAGGAAACCGTGGAGATCTATCTCCCCGGGCGTTGGAGGTATTGAATGACGTGGATTTTATTGCCGCCGAAGATACCCGTAATTCCGGAACGCTGCTTTCTTCTTTCGGAATCAAGAAACCCATGATCAGTTATTTTGATCACAACCGAAAAGCTCACGGAGAGAAGATTCTC
The DNA here is from genome assembly GCA_045603745.1 of Eubacteriales bacterium. Lineage (GTDB taxonomy): Bacteria > Bacillota > Clostridia > Oscillospirales > UBA644 > RGIG995. The sequence goes on from JAZUMQ010000048.1 coordinate 23,753, forward strand.
TCTCGGCTCAAGGCAGGGGAGACCTGCGCCTTGATTACTGACGCCGGCATGCCCGCCGTCTCCGATCCGGGAGAAGACCTGGTTTCCGATTGTATTGATCTCGGACTTCGGGTCAGTGCCGTTCCCGGTCCGTGTGCTTTTGTTACTGCCCTTGCGATGTCGGGACTCCCTTCCCGCCGCTTTACCTTTGAAGGCTTTTTGCCTACGGTTAAAAAAGAAAAAACGGTACTTTTTGAAGCATTAAAAACAGAACCTCGTACCATGATCTTTTACGAAGCTCCTCACCGACTCCGAGAAACGCTATCGGAATTTGAATCGGTTTTCGGTTCCGATCGGCGGATTGCTTGCGTGCGGGAAATTACCAAAATTTACGAGGAATGTGTTCGCTCCACCCTTTCCGAGGCTATTGAACGGTATGAGAATGCCGATCCTCGCGGGGAATTCGTTTTGGTCGTAGAAGGATATTCTCCGGAAGAACAACCGACTCCCGATGAAGAACAAATCCTTGCTCTTTGGCGGAAAAAAGAAGCCGAGGGAATGGGGAAAAGTGCTGCTGCAAAATCCATCGCAAAAGAGTATTCTCTGTCCAAACAGGAAGTTTACGATCTTATTAAGGAGTTATGATTTATGGAAACCATCGCCAGTTTTGAAGTTGATCATACTGTATTGAAGCCGGGGATTTATCTTTCTCGGGTGGATCATGGGGTGCGAACCTACGATATTCGTGTCACCTTGCCCAACAAGGAATTTTTGCCCAATCCCGCAATGCATACCATTGAACATCTTTTTGCCGTCCACGCCCGAAACGGCGAAAAGGGAGATAAGATCATTTACTTCGGACCCATGGGGTGTCGTACCGGATTTTATCTTCTTATGGTAAATAATACCGATGCCGAAGCGGTGGAATTGATTCAGGAAACCTTTTCCTTTATTGCGTCTTATGAGGGCGAGATTCCCGGCACTGCAGAAAAGGAATGCGGAAATTATCGGGAACACGATCTTGCGACCGCCAAATCCATTGCCGCTGATTATTGTTCCATAATTAAAGATTGGTCTGCCGATCGGATTTCTTATTGACAAATCTGTAAATTTAATCGTACGTTTTGGGGAATTTTCATCTCATTTCCGAGAAAGATGAAAATTCCTCTTGCTTTTATTACGTTTTTATTATATAATATTATAATAAATATGCGTTCACTTTGGCGCATGAGGGATCTTGTGCGTCTCTGTTCTGTTTTACTTTTTAAGGAGGATTTATGCCGAACCAATTTCGGAATGAGGCGGATCTCCCTCGCCCTCGGCGAAGGATTTCCTTCTTCCGCCGTTTGCGTAAGAAGTATTATGCTTTGCGCCGGCGAAAAATGCGTGCCCATCAAGAGAAGTTCCGACACATGACCGTTCGCAGTACTTCTCCTTGGTACCGTCTTTTATTGCTTTTTCAACGCGGGTTTCATTATTTCCGTACTCTGGTTTCTGCGGTCTTTACCTTTTTGTCTCCCGCTATTTTCCCATTGTTGGGAATTGCATTGATCTGTGGAGTTTTGTGGTTCTTCTCTAATTATTCCGTGGGACTTGCCGTGGGTGTTGGAGATAACGTGATCGGTTATGTGGAAAATTCCGCTCGATACAGTCGCATCAGCGATCAGGTTGAAACCCGGGTAAAACAGGAAAGTGTTGCTCAGACCGGCGAGGAATTATATCTCGTGGAAGCTTTCCCCACCTTGCGTTATGCCATTGTGGAAAAGGACGAGTTTACCCAGGATCAAGATTTGTTTGCCGCCCTGTATACTATGGCGTCAGAATATACCCGCCGATCTTACGGTTTGTTTATTGACGGCGAATTGGTGGCAACCAGCAAAGACCGTTCTGTGATTGACGCAGTAATTGAAAACGTTTTACAATATTACGTGATGGATCCCGAAGAGGATAATTTGGAGATCATCAATTACGTTGAGGTAATCAAAGGGGAATACGCCCCCTCGTATGATTTGGGGTATCGCCGAATCCTCGATTTGTTTAAGACCGGGCCGAATCTTAAGTCTTATACTGTTGTCAAAGGCGATACGTTGAATTCTCTTGCAGAGCGTTCCGGAATCAGCGTTCCTGTTTTGCGGTTGCTCAACGAGATTCCCGTGGGGAAGGACGTCCGAACCGGACAAGTTATTTTCTACGGAAAACCGTACTTGCAATTGACGGTGAAAAACACTATGACCGTCACCTCTGCGGAAACCGTTCCTTTTGAAACGGAATATTCTTATTCTTCGGATTATTACGAAGGCACCAAAAAGATTTTGTCTAAGGGCACGGAAGGGATTTATGAAGTTGTTTCCCATAACGTCTACGTAAACGGAAAAGCATCTTCCACCAACGTTGTCTCCCGAACGAAGATCAAAGATTCCGTGGCACAAAAGGTTTTGGTTGGAACCAAACCCATTGCGCCTTCCGGAAAATTTATCTTCCCGTTGAAATCTTATAAATATATTTCTTCCCCCTTTGGTTGGCGTTGGTTACGGGGTTCTCGAAATTACCACCAAGGATTGGATATTGCCGCTTCTTACGGTACTCCTATCTACGCCGCCGATGCCGGTACGGTTACCTTTGCCGGTTGGGATCGTTCCCTCGGTTGGTGCGTTAAAATCGACCACGGAAACGGAATTATATCTATCTACGGTCACGCGTCGTCTTTGGCAGACGGTATGTATGCCGGAAAGAAAGTCTATCAGGGAGAGACGGTTTCTTACGTAGGCAGTACCGGAAACAGTACCGGGAATCACCTGCACTTTGCTTTGTATCTGAAATCGTCCCGTACCTACTTGGATCCGCAGAAATATCTGTAATTTATCATAAATTTTTTGAGGTGTTCGTTTTGGAAAAATTCATTATTCACGGAGGCAATCCCTTGGAAGGCGTTGTGACGGTCAGTGGAAGTAAGAATTCTGCTGTCGGAATTATCCCCGCCACCGTTCTTGTCAAAGGTCCTTGTGTCCTCGATAACGTACCTGAAATCAGCGACGTATTCCTCTTATTTGAAATTCTCCGTTCCTTTGGAGCAGAGGTCACCCGATTGGAAAAGTCCACCTATCGTATCGACTGTTCCTCCATCAGCCAGCCCGTGGTTGCCGACCAAGATGCAGTGCGTAAAATGCGAGCATCTTATTATCTCATCGGCGCATTGCTCGGACGATTTGGAAACGCGAAGGTGGGGCTCCCCGGTGGGTGTGATTTCGGTTCCCGCCCCATCGACCAACACATCAAAGGATTTGAGTCTTTGGGTGCAAAGGTTACGGTGGATCTGGAAGATTGCAACGTAATTGCCGAATCCGATGGATTGAGTCCTGCTTCCATCTATTTTGATATTGTCAGCGTGGGCGCTACCGTTAACGTTATGCTTGCCGCGGTAGGGGTTCCGGGAAAAGTTACGATTGAAAATGCCGCAAAGGAACCTCACGTGGTTGATATTGCAAACTTTTTGAATGCCATGGGAGCCGACATCAAAGGTGCCGGGACCAATGTTATTCGGATCAACGGTGGTCGAGAATTAAAGGGCGGTCGTTACGAAATCGTTCCCGATCAGATCGAAGCGGGAACCTATATGGTTGCCGCCGCCATTGCCGGAGGCAGAGTAGAAGTGAAAAATGTCATTCCAAAGCACATGGAATCCATCTCTGCCAAATTGGAAGAAGCAGGCGTAGGAATTGAAGAATTGGACGATTCGATTATCGTTACCCGCCTTGATCGTCCCGAGCGTATCAACGTTAAAACCCAACCCTATCCCGGATTTCCCACGGATATGCAACCTCAGTTTGCTACCATGCTCACTACCGCAGTCGGCGCTTCGGTGATTACCGAAGGGGTCTACGATCAGCGCTTCCGCTATGCCGCAGAATTGCGGAAAATGGGTGCGAAAATTGAGGTGGACGGTAACGTCTGTGTCATTGACGGCGTGGAAAAATTGTACGGTGCATCGGTTCGTGCCTGCGATCTTCGGGCAGGGGTCTCTATGGTTCTTGCCGGTCTTGCCGCCGACGGTGTCACCGAAGTTTCCGAGATTCGCCACATCGAACGGGGATATGAGGGTTTGGTGGAAAAACTTCGGTCTTTGGGTGCTGACATCGAGAAGATCGACGATGGAATTTCTTCGGAAACTTGTAGCACGGAGTGCCTGAAGTGAGCCGACTGAAAGTTTGCACCCTCGTTAGTGGCAGCAGTGCTAACTGTACTTACGTAGAGGTGGACGGTTGCGGTCTTTTGATTGATGCCGGTGCCGGAATTCGTCGTACCGAGGCTTTGCTGAATTCCGTGGATTCTTCGTTGTCGAAAGTCAAGGGGATTTTTATCACTCACGAACATTCCGACCACATCTCCGGATTGAAGACCATTACGAAAAAATACCGTATCCCTATTTTAGCCAATCAAAGAACGCTGGACGAGATTTCTTATTGTCTTCCCGAAGTGGATTCCGATTTGTTTTGCGTTCTTCCCACCGGCGGGAATGCCAAAAGCGGATCTTTTGCCGTCACTTCGTTTCCCTGCATGCACGACTCTGTGGAATGTACCGGATACGTTATCGACACCGGAATTTGTCGCGTCGGCGTGTCTACCGATCTTGGCGAGATTACCGATTCTGTTCGCAATGCCTTAAATGGCTGTAAAGTATTGGTTTTTGAAGCCAATCACGATATTGATATGCTCCGCAACGGTTCCTATCCCTATTCTCTCAAACAACGGATCTCCGGTCCCAACGGACACCTTTCCAATCAGCAGTGCGGAGAGGGGTTAACGGAATTTGTCCAAAATGGGGCGGAACAAATTTATTTGGCACACCTGAGCAAGGACAACAATACCGAATCCCTTTGCCGTTGCACCGTGGAAAATATTTTGCGTCGGTCGGGAATCGAAGCGGAAAAAGACGTCCGCGTCCGGATCTCTCCCCGAAGCGAACGATCTGAGGTGTTTACCTTATGATGACGGTTAAAGTGGTTTGCGTCGGCACGTTGAAAGAGGCCTATTGGCGAGAGGCCTGTGCCGAATACGAAAAGCGCCTTTCCGCTTTTTGTAAGTTTAAGTGTGTTGCATTGCCCGAATCTACGCTTTCTCAGGAGAAAGATGCAATTTTGAAGGAATGCGAAGGATTCGTCGTCGCCCTTTGTGTGGAAGGGAAACCCATGACGTCGGAAGGACTGGCGGAAAAGATGGCCGCCGTTTCCCAAATTTCCTCAAAGATTACCTTCGTAATCGGTTCTTCTTGCGGTTTGGACAGTGAAGTCAAACAACGCGCCGATCTTCGTCTTTCTTTTTCTTCTTTTACGTTTCCTCATCAGATGATGCGTGTGATTCTTCTCGAACAAATTTACCGCGCATTTACGATTCAACGCAATATGACGTATCACAAATAAATGTAAAATCGGAATATTATATCCATAAAAGGAGTTATACTATAATGAAAACGTTTGATTTTACGCCTAAAGGCGTTTGTTCCCGGGGAATTCATTTGGAAGTTGATGAAACCAATACCGTTACTTCCGTGAAATTTACCGGTGGTTGTTCCGGAAATACCCAAGGTGTTGCTCGCCTTGCCGAAGGACGCAAGGTTGATGACGTCATCGAAATTTTAAAAGGAATCCGCTGTGGCATGAAGACGACTTCTTGTCCCGACCAGTTGGCGTGCGCCTTGGAAGAGTTTAAAAAATCCCTGTGATCCCCATAAAAGGAGTATATTAGTATGAATGCGATGTTTCAACGCTGGTTGTCTTCTCCTGTTGTCGATGCCGAAACCAAGGCAGAGTTGACCGCCATTGCTGAAAACGAAAAAGAAATCATCAGCCGTTTTGGTTCTAAGCTGACCTTTGGTACGGCAGGCTTGCGCGGTATTCTCGGAGCCGGAACCAATCGAATGAATATATATGTGGTGCGCCATGCCACCCAAGGTCTTGCGTCCTTGATTCGCAAGACCGGGGAAGAAGCCTGCGCCCGCGGAGTCGTAGTGGGACACGATTGTCGAATTATGTCCCGTGAATTTGCAGTGGAGGCTTGTCGGGTATTGACTGCAAACGGCATAAAAACATATCTGTTTGACGAGCTTCGTCCCACTCCCGAAATTTCTTTTGCTATTCGGGAATTGAATTGTATTGCCGGTATCAATATCACCGCTTCCCATAACCCCAAGGAATACAACGGTTATAAGGTCTATTGGGAAGATGGCGCTCAGTTATCCTTGGAACAGGCGGATACGGTTTACGAATCTATCTGTTCCGACGATATTTTTGACGACGTTAAGGTCTCTACCGTAGAAGAAATGGAAGAAAGCACCGTCATTCTCGGCAAAGATTTTGATGAAAAATTCCTTGCTTGCGTTTTGGATTGCGTCATTGATTCCGATACCATTTTCCGTCAAAAAGATATGACGATCATCTTCACACCCTTCCATGGAACGGGGTATCGCCTTGTGCCGGAAGCTTTGAAGCGTGCCGGTTTTGAAAATGTCACCTGTGTTCCCGAACAAATGGTTCTTTCCGGGGAATTTCCTACGGTGGCTTCTCCCAATCCTGAAAACAAAGAGGGATTTGCCATTGCCATGAAGCTGGCTGACGAAAAGGGTGCGGATTTTATTATCGGCACCGACCCCGACGCAGATCGTGTCGGCGTTATCGTTCGGGACAAAGACGGACAATTTATTGCATTGACCGGGAATCAAACGGGAGTTCTTCTCCTAGATTACGTTCTTGGCGCCCGGAAAAAGACCGGAAATCTTCCGAAAAACGCCGCCGCTGTCAAATCTCTTGTTTCCACAGAAATGGCGACCGCAGTGTGTGAAAAATACGGTGTAACGCTCTTTAACGTGTTGACCGGTTTTAAATTTATCGGCGAGAAAATTAAAGAATTTGAAGCTTCGGGAGAATATACCTACGTTTTCGGATTTGAGGAATCTTACGGTTATCTTTCCGGGACTTATGCCCGGGACAAAGATGCCGTTGCCGCATCTCTTTTGATTGCTGAAATGGCTGCTCACTACAGAGAGAAAGGAATGACCCTTGCCGATGCTCTGAATTCTTTGTACGATGAACTCGGTTTTTATGTGGATAAAACCCTTTCGGTCACCTTGCAGGGCTTTGACGCTTCAGAAAAGATTAAGGCACTCATGGATCGGCTTTGTACGGTTTGCCCCGATGGTTTTGCCGATATTGCTTTGGATGAGGTGTATGATCTAAACAAGGGTGCTATGGGCTTCCCCAAGGCGAATGTGATCTATTATCGTCTGGTTGACGGTTCTGTGATTATTGTCCGTCCTTCCGGAACGGAACCAAAAGTTAAAATTTACATTTTGGTTCGGGAAGCCAACAGGGAAGAAGCGGAAAAGAAAGTGGAATTTTTGCGTTCCGATTTCTATTCCTTTGCTGAAATTGATGCCTGATAACTTGTAAAAAGCGGAAATGATGCTCTTGGTTTTAGAGAAAAAGAGTGTTATTTCCGCTTTCTTTTCTTTTTTGTGACTTTTTACAAAATACCATTGACAAATCCGCCTTTTTTATCTATAATTAAATCAATAAGAAACCGAAAATCGGTTGTGGAGGTATATGTTATGACTGATCGTAAAATGTGGAAAACAGGTCTTTCCATTGGCGTTCTTACGGAGGAAAAACTGCAAAAGGCAGCTGCCGCCAAATTGGATCTGGTTGAAATCAACGGAATTGACGATCCTGCCAACTGGGAAAAGGTTCCCGAATGGGAAGTTAAGACCGGGGTTAAAGTTTGGTCTATTCATCTTCCGTTTAGCTGGAAAAAGCATCCTTTTGCCGATCCTACGGCAGATAATGAAGAGGATTGGAATGAAAGTTATGATCGCTACGTTCCTCTCATTATCGGTTGCGGAAAAGCCGGCATTAAACATGTGGTAATTCATCCCAGCCGTGAACCTTTTAAGGACGAAGACCGGGAAAAATACATGCAGCTTGCCATTGCACGTCTTAAGATCCTTTCTGACATTTGTAAGGAAAACGGTTGTGTTCTTTGTGTAGAAGACCTTCCTCGTACCTGCCTTGGTCGGGATTCTGACGAAATGCTCCGTTTTGTGGAAACCAACCCGGATCTGCGTATTTGCTTCGACGTAAACCACCTGTTGCGAGAGGATCACGCTGAGTTTGTAAAGAAGGTTGGTAAATATATCGTTACCACCCATATTTCCGACTACGATTTCATTGATGAAAGACATCTGTACCCCATGCAAGGGCAGATTAACTGGAGAATGCTCCAATCTGCTTTGGAATTGGCAGATTATAAAGGACCTTTCATGTATGAAACCAACGCCATGGGACATACCTGGGTGGACGTCAAGAAGAACCACGACTATTTGAAGAACCTGTAATTTTATTGAAGACGCCGATCTCCATTGAGGTCGGCATCTTTTTGCATAAAATTCCCGAAGAATCGCTTCTTCGGGAATTTTTGTTCTCTTATTTTACTTCGGTCAAATAAACTTTAAAGGTCGTATAGTCTTTCATGATTTCAAGACGGTTGGAGCCGGCGTTCATCCAAACGCTTCCGGGACGTACGGTTCCGTTTTGGTCAATGTACATTTTGTTCGGATCCAATCCGCGGAATTGAACGGTTCTGCGCCGTACTCTGGGACGGTTGCGAACACAGACGAAGGTCAACAGAGCTTCGCTCTTGTCTTCGGAAACGTAGCACCAAGCACATTCTTCCCGATTGGGAGGAATTACGCGGTACAGTTCGCCGAAGTGGATGACATCATAGTATTTATGATATTCTGCAATTTGTTCCTTAACTTCTTCTTTTTCTTCGTCGGACATGGTAGTAACGTCCAGCTCGTATCCAAAGGTCCCTGCCAAGGCCACGTCAGCGCGGGTCTGCAGGGGAGTGGTTCTTCCGGTTTGATGATTGGGGCAAGCGGAAACATGGGAAGAAACGGTAGAGGTGGGGTAGCACATGGACGTCCCGTACTGAATGTCCAAACGTTCGATGGCGTCGGTGTCGTCACTGGTCCAGTATTGGGGCGAATAATAGAGCATTGCCGGGTCGAACCGTCCGCCGCCGCTGGCACAACCTTCCAATAAAAGATCGGGATATGCTTTCAATAACCGATCCAAAAGGGCATAGAGACCCAAAACATAACGGTGGAAAATTTCTTTTTGCCGTTCGGGAGCTAACAGACAACTTCCCGCTTCAGTTAAATAACGGTTGAAATCCCATTTGATGTATTCGATCTTGGCGTTTTTCATGACGTTGTCCATGCAATTGAACAGATAATCACGAACGTCTTCCCGAGACATGTCTAATACATACTGATTCCGGCTGGTGCAAAGTTCACGACCTTCCACCTGCAAGCACCAATCGGGGTGAGTACGGTAAAGGTCGCTGTCCGGGTTGACCATTTCCGGCTCAAACCAAAGACCGAATTTCATTCCCAAAGCGTGAATGCGATCGGAAAGCAACCCCAATCCACCCTTCAGTTTTTCTTCGTTAACAAACCAATCGCCTAATCCGGCTTTGTCGCTGTTTCTGGTACCAAACCAACCGTCGTCGAGAACCAACATTTCTACACCCAGCTCTCCGGCTTGTTTTGCGATGTTATAGATCTTTTCTTCGTCAAAATCAAAGTAAGTGCCTTCCCAGTTGTTGATCAACAAGGGGCGTTTTGCATTTTTCCAAGGACCACGGCAGAGATTGTTTCGGTAAAGTTTGTGGAAGGTTCGGCTCATTTCCCCCAATCCGTCGGCAGAGAAGACCGAAACGGCTTCCGGAGTTTCAAATTGTTCGCCGGGTTCCAATTTCCAACCAAAATCGTTTGGATTGATCCCCATGATTACACGGAGATCTCCGTCGACGCTTTGTTCAGTTTGAATGGAGAAGTTTCCGCTATAGACCAGATTAAATCCGTACGCAGCCCCCGAATCTTCGTTGGTGTCCTTATTTACGATTGCAACAAAGGGGTTCTGCTGATGGCTGGAAGCACCCCGGGAGCTTTCAATGGCAATCGTTCCATGGGGGATTTCAGACCGTTCAAAGGTCCTTTCTCTACCCCATTCGCCATATAGATGACAGAGTTCCCAATCTCCGAAAGGAATTTCACAACAAAGGGAGAATACTCGTTCCAGTTCCATTTCATAATCGGAATTATTTTTTACGACGGCTCTGCGGGTAATGGCGTCATAAATTTCAAAGACAGAGTAGAACAGAGTAACCTGTGCTCCGGTTACTTTATCTTCGGTCAAAATCTCCAAAGTGGTCGTTTCTTCTTCGGTTCCGTATGTGGACGGCTGACCGGGAATTTCCGGCTTTCCTGCATAAATTTTGTGAGACACGTACCGAATGTCCGTCGATGCGTTTCCGGCGACATTACGGATCTGAAGGGCGCTGACACGGAAATCTCCGGTGCCGTTACAACCGTATTCCAAAGCGGCGGTGCAGGGGGTGGTGGTGCCGTCGGCACTCTTCGGACCCCGGGCAAGACGTCCGGCATATTCTCTCATATCACATATCGGGACGACAGGTCCGTAATAGTCATGGATCAAAAATCCGCCGTCGTTGATGTGAAATACGTAGGACGTGTTCGGGGTGGAAAGATAGAAGGATTTGAATTCTTCCGAATACTGGATTGACATGATCATCGCTCCTTTATTTATGTTTTATTTTACTTCCGTGAAATATGTAAGAGGAATTCGGGGTGTTCAAATAAAAGGATCTCAACTCTTCCGAGTACTGGATAGGCATAACCGTCGCTCCTTTGTTACATATATTTTTATTATACCATATATTTATGGCGATTTCTTGTAGTTTTGTTGTTTATTTATTGTTTCTTTGTGTCGTCTTTTGATGAAATCCTCTTGTTCTGTTGTGGAGTTCCCCCAAAATATAAATTGCCTTTGCTGATTTTGAAAACGATTGTTAGAAAAATATTACAGATTCGTCGGTAAAAAGAAATGATAAGGGTTTATAATGTAATACAAAGGGGGTGATTGATTTTGGAACGGAAGTTGTATGCAACCGTATCTTCGTCCGAGGCCGGAAAAAAGCTCAAAGACTTTTTACGGGCAAAGTGGCATCTATCTGCAGCCCTGCTGATTGAATTAAAACGCAGGAGAGAGGGTATTACCGTTAACGGACGAACGGTCACTGTGGGATATATGGTAAAATCCGGAGATCAAGTATGTATCTCCGTCGGAGACGAAGGCGTAGACTCCGGTTTTGCAGAAACCCCGATGCCTTTGGAGATCTTGTACGAGGATTCCGATTTGATCGCTCTTAATAAGCCACCCTTTTTACCGGTTCACCCATCGAAAGGTCACGAAGCCGATACCTTGTCAAATGGATTGACCGCATATTACCACGAAAAAGGGGAGACTTTTGTTTCCCGTTGTGTTCTTCGCTTGGACGCCAATACTTCCGGGGCTGTGTTGTTTGCAAAAAACGCTTATGCTCACGACCAAATCCGTCATCATCTCATCGAAGGAAAGGTTTTGAAAGAATATTACGCTTTGGTTCATGGTCAACCTCGTTATCACGGCGTCATCAACGCCCCGATCTACCGTCCGGAAGAGGCCACCGTCAAGCGGATCGTTGATGAACGGGGTAAAGCCTCAGTTACCGAATATTTTACCGAGAAAAGCGACGGAAATCTTTCGTTGCTTCGGGTGTTGCCTCGCACCGGTCGAACCCATCAGATCCGATTGCATTTATCTTATATCGGTACTCCGATTGTTTCCGATTTTTTATACGGAGATGAATCCGACGGAATTTTAAATCGCCACGGATTGCATTGTTACCGACTGTCTTTCCCTCACCCGGTTACCGGAAAAATCGTTACCGTCAAGGCGCCTCTTGCCCCTGATATGCAAGCAGTGACCTGCCGTCTCCCTATTTGCGAACGTTATCGTACCCTTGATTCTTATCTGAAAGAAACTTACGGAGAAAAATTGGTAAAATTATCTCTTAATGCCGGATTGTCCTGTCCGAATCGTCAAAAGGGCGGAACAGGGTGTTCGTTTTGTTCTTCCGGAGGAAGTGGGGAATTTGCATCGTCCTCCGAACTTTCGATTTCAGAACAGATAAAACAGGGAAAAGAACGGTTGTTCCGCAAATGGTCGAAGTATCGCTATATCGCTTATTTTCAGGCGTATACCAATACTTACGCATCGGTAGAAACCCTTCGACATCTTTTTACACAAGCCATTGCCGATCCCGACGGTGCGGTATTGTCTATCGCAACTCGCCCCGATTGTTTGCCTGATGAGGTTTTGAATCTTTTGTCCGAATTAAATCAAATCAAACCCCTTTGGGTCGAATTGGGATTGCAGACGGCTCATGACTGCACCGCCGCCCGATTGAATCGGGGCTACGACCGTGTCGTTTATGAAAGGGCGGTTGCATCTCTTCATGAAAGAGAAATCCCTGTGATTACTCATTTAATTTTCGGGCTTCCGGGGGAGACGAAAGAGCAAATGCTTCAATCGGTTCGCTACGCCGGTCAATATTCCGACGGTGTTAAACTTCAGATGTTGCAGATTTTGAGGGGCTCTGCTCTGGGGATTGAATATGAGAAAGAACCATTCCCCCTCTTGACTCGGCAAGAGTACGTCTCCTTGATCTGTGATTCCATTGCCCTGCTTCCCGCTGACGTAACGGTTCACCGGATCACGGGAGACCCTTCGTCCGAACTTCTCATTGCTCCCGCATGGACGGGGGACAAAAAGCGAGTTTTAGCCGAGATTAAAGGGGAGTTGGAACGTCGCGATATTACGCAAGGTTGTTTATTATAAAATAGCGAAAAAGGCTCCTCAATCGAGGAGCCTTTCCTATACTCAATTCTTTTTCCCTAATAGAAAATTGTTTTGATAGTAGTACGAGATTTTGTTGATTTCATCGCAAAGATAACTGTATCCCAGTTCTTCGTAAAGCGTTTGTTTGTCTGAGAACAGGTTTGTTCCCAGTCCCAGCCGTTCGCCCTTAATTTCGCAACCGATTGCAGCCAAGGTCGTGGGGAACATGTCCAATGTGGTGAAATTCCGATTCTTTTCCTGAACTGCATCGATCGGTGCGTTGATGATGCAGTTATAGACTCTGCGAATATAGTCTTTTCCGGTGTGAACGTTATGGTAGGTGTTGTTCATGCTCAAATGGTCGCCGGAAATAATGATGGTCGTGTTTTCGTAGAAATTTTGTTGCTGAATCCATTCCACGAATTCCTGTACCTGTTTGCTGGAACAGGAAATTACGTTTGCAAATTGCTTATTTCCCTGTTCTTCGTTCGCAAAATGTTCTTCGTATTGAGTGTCACAATACGTGCATTGGTATCCATCGGGGTGATGAGTGTCTACCGTGAGCATGGTAAAGGCAAAGGGTTCGTTTCGTTCGGAGATTTCGGTCAGTTTTTCTTTCGCATATTGGAATAGATACATATCTTCGTATCCCCAGAAATTGTTCCAATAATCCGAGGGAATCAAACCTTCTTCTCGAGCTGTGAACAGATCATAAACGTGATCCAACCCATGTTGGGTAAAATATTCTCTCCGTCCTCCGAAACTTGCGTCAGAGCCGACCATCAGTGTTTGATCGTAGCCATTTTCACTGAGAATATCGGTCAAGGACGTTACGCCGGGCAACACCTGAGAATAATTGTTTAAGCCGTTGTTCCAAATCCCGTTGGGAAGGCACAAGGGTAACCCGGACGTTTGGGAGATCATTGCCGCAATGGTCCACGTTGAACCGGTTGTGGTTCTCCCTCCGCCAATTCCTTCCGATTGGGAGAAGTTCAGATTGTCTTTTGCCAGCTGGGTCAATTCCGGGATATAGTTGACCGGAGAAGATCCTCCTTCTTCCACCGACATGTAAGCGGTTTCCATAGATTCCAAGTAAATATAAATCAGATTTCGCTTTTCTTCGGGGAAGGTAATTTCCACCGTATCGGGATCTACGTAATGGTCTTCAAAAAGGGTAGTTTGATCCATTCGGGCGGCAAGATAGGCATCAAGCCCCGCTTTGCAGACGGAATACCAAGTTAACGAGGTTAAGAGGGCGAACGAAAGCCCTGCGGCAATCAGTCGATGAATCAAGGGGCGTTTTCCGTTGGAGATTTTTTCTCTCAAAATCAGTTTCGGGAGAAAAATAAGAACAAAAAAGGTTGCACCGGCACAAAGGAACGTGGGTAAAATCACCTGAAGCAATGCTTCCCATACTACCGTTGTTCCAACACCGTTCAAATCAGAAAACAACGTGAATAATACGGCGTCAAATCCTACGTCCGCCCCGAAACTACGGGTAAACCACAGGGCTGCAAATAAGAGAAGAAACGCAATTGTAACGAATACTGCGGAGAGTACCGTCCAAATGATTCCGGAGTGATTGTTCTTGGTTTTCATCATGTATTAAACCTTCCTCTTTTGTTAAAAATGGGTCTCGCATTCCGCCATGCCCGCCTCTGCCTTCCGAAGAAGGTTTTGGGCTTGTAGGTCTCCGTAATCTGCGTCCGGAGCTACGGTTTCCGCTGCGGCTTGAAAATATTCGTAAGCGTCTTCATAATTTTGTTCTGTTCCAAGACCGTCTTTTTTACAGGTTCCGATCCGATAGCAGAGTTGCGCCAACAACCGTTCGTCCGGTTCTGACGCGGAAACGGCGATTTCATAGGCTCTCAAATAATATCCCACAGAACGTCGCCGATCTTTTTGCAGTCCACCTTTTCCGTGAAAGTAGAAATCGCCCAATTTCAACATGCTGCCCGGATCTTCCAATTCGCTTGCGCGCTCAAAGCAATATGCTGCCAGTCGGTTGTCTGCCTTGACTCCCCGCCCGGTTTGATAGCAGTATCCTAAATTCCCCATGGCTACTACATTCCCCAATTTGCAGGCGAGCCGGTAACATTCAAAGGCGGTTTGTTCTTCGCCCTGTCGAAACAGTTCGGTTCCCAACTGAACCAAACCGTCGGAATCTCCGGCATCAAACAGGGTTTGCAACTCTTCCATGGAACGGTCCTCTCATTTTATAGTTCTTCTTATTATACATTATTTTTCCATTTTTGTCAATTAAAGTCGATAATTTGAAAGATTTTGTTCTGTTTTCTGCCAAATTCTCTTTTTGACTTTAGTGAATAGCGAGAAAGTTCCGGCAAATACTGAAAATATCATTTCCAATCCGAAAAAAGTTTTCCTTTTTTTGAATTTCTGTCAATAAATATCCAAGATCTTCCGTTATACTATTTGCAGATGTAATATGATTTTTTTCACGCTACGTCGAAAAAACAGCATAGGAGTTGATTCTTTTGAAAAAAGTATTGCCCGTTTTGTTGCGTGCGGTCATTTCCGTCGTCATTATTTTTTTGATGTTCTGGTTTGCTCTGCCCGCAATAAATCTACGCAGTTCCGAATTCTGGACTTTCTTGTTTTTGTCCTTGTTGGTTATTGTTGGAGTGAATTTTACCGGAAATTTGATTTCCTTTTTCAAAAACTTGAAGACCGGACAAAATATTCGCTTTATTCCTTCTGTACGAACCGCTGTAAAATCTTTGGGAATTCCCGTCCTCGTTCTGGTTGGCGTTTTTGTCTTAATGGTGGTGTTCTCGGGAATTTTCAACGTCATCGGATTGGAACTTTTTAATGCCACCCGCTATAAAGATCTGATTACTATTCAGGACGGGAATTTTACCGAAGACGTGGCGGAATTGAGTATGTCTCAAATTCCCGTGGTAGACCGAGATTCTTCTCAGGCTTTAGGAAAACGAAAATTGGGTGAGATGAGCGATCTTGTTTCCCAGTTTGAGATTGCAAACGATTACACTCAAATCAATTACAACGATTCCCCCGTCCGGGTTACTCCCCTTAAATACGGAGATGTCGTGAAATGGTTGTATAATCAATCCGAGGGGATCCCCGGTTATCTTCGGGTGGATATGACTACTCAGGAAGTTTCGCTGGTTCGCTTGGAAGAAGGAATCCGTTATTCGGAAAGCGAATATTTTATGCGCAACATTCATCGTTATTTGCGTTTCCAATATCCTACCAAGATCTATGCCGACGTTTCCTTTGAGATCGACGATAACGGTGCTCCTTATTGGGTTGCTTCCACGGTGGAATATCGGATCGGCTTTTGGTCAGGCAGAGACATCGGTGGTGTCGTTCTTGTGAATGCCGTTACCGGAGAATGCGAATATTACGACGTTGCAGACGCCCCCACTTGGATCGACCAAGTCTATGATTCCGATATGATACTTCAACAATTGGTATATAACGGAAAATATCGCTCCGGTTTTTGGAATTCCATCTTTGGTCAAAAGGGTGTTCTGACCCCCACGGAAGGTTATAACTATATTGCTCTGGACGATGACGTTTGGCTTTATACCGGTATGACTTCTGTGGTCAGCGACGAATCTAACGTTGGTTTTGTTCTTGTAAATCTGCGTACGAAAGAAACCCGCTATTACGCTGTGCCCGGTGCGGAAGAATATTCCGCCATGGATTCTGCAGAAGGTCAGGTTCAGCACCTTTCTTATGAGGCAACGTTCCCCATTCTCCTCAATGTTGGAAATCGTCCCACCTATTTTATGTCTCTCAAAGATTCCGCCGGTTTGGTTAAGATGTACGCCTTCGTCGATGTTCAGCAGTATCAGATCGTCGGCACCGGAACTTCCGTAGATCTTGCCCGAGAAGATTATCTGAAAAAGCTTGCCGCCGACGGACAGTTGGATCAACCTTCCGATGAATCCGTTGAGAAAACCGGCGTTGTTTTGTCGATTGCAACCGCCGTCGTAGACGGAAACAGTATGTATTATATCATGCTCGATGACGGAAGCGTCATTTCCGCCTCCATCATCCTTTCCTCTGAGCTTCCGTTCCTTGTTCCGGGAGATACGGTTACTGCAACGCTCTCGGGAACGCAGGCAACGTCCCTTACCGTTACGAAAGTTAATTACTATCCCGAAGGATAAAGAGTACAAGATAAAGAATCCACCCGAAAATGAAGTGACCCCCAAAGTTTAGACAAAATTATATCAAGTTAGATTGCTGTTGAATGAGTCCGGTACTGTACCGGACTCATTCCTTTTAGTCTCAAGGAAATCCGGTCGTGATTATAGTAATGAATGTATCTGTTCAG
>JAZUMQ010000049.1:0-166218 GCA_045603745.1 Eubacteriales bacterium
GCCGGCTGTTTCTTTCCCACACACTTCGGTTTTGTGTTTTTGTTAGCGACTATATCTCTTGCGCAAAATAACGACGGCAGTCGTAGCAATGGCGACAAAGCCTACAACGATAAAGATTGCGATAGAAAGGTCAGAGGTCGGGGGATTCTTAGCGGCAAGAAGGACATATCCTTCCGTTCCCGTTACGGAATCAACGGACTTGGCATTTTTCTTCGTATCTCCGGCTTTCAAAATAGCACATTCAGTAGTAATCTTTTTCTGCTTAATATTAAAAGCAGGATCACCAAAGACTTCAATCATACCGGAGCCATCTTTCACTTCGATTACCCCCTTGGCAGTTCTATTCGCGGGACGAACTCCGGCAACACCTTCTCCTTCACCGATGATAGAAACTTTTCCGTTTTCTTCCACGGTCAGCGAAGAAGCACCTTCAAAGATCAAGCCGGCGGTGGAAGTTCCGGTAGCAAGAGCATTCAGTTTACCGTTATCGGTAATGAGGATTGATGCTTTTTCCAAATAAACGGCAGATCCGAGAGAAATCTTTGAATCACCACCGGAAGTGGCGTTGACGATAGCATCGTCTTGAATCGTCATCCGATGTCCGGAATTAAGATAGAGACCCCAAGCGCGGTTACCCTGTTCTTCTCCGTTCTTTTCAGCTTTCACAGTAACAACGGCTTTTCCGGCAACAACGAAAGCACCGGTTCCTTTTCCGTCAAAATTGATGGCCTTTGCAATATCACCGTTAGGAGTAATGGTGGAGGCAGAAACATTGGAAACGTTCAAAACCGTATCTTTGACAAGAACATCGTAGTCCATTCCGCGAAGATAGAAGGTAGCGCGATTTCCACCGACATTACCGGACATATCGACCGTTCCGGTCGTAGTAAAGGAAACGACGTTCTTGGGGGAATACATTTCAACAGCCGCACCTTGAGTACCTTTGTTGGTAGTGTCAATGTTAGAAAATTTTGCATTCGCGGTATCTTCAATTCTAAGAACCGCAGAATCGCCTTCTGAATTTACATTGAAATAAACGGCTTGATTATTTGCGGTAATATCAACGAACGCATTATCAAGAATATCGAAAATAGCGTTTACAGAAGTTTCCTGCTTTACTTCGATACCCTCGACGACATTGCCGTTTTTGTCCTTGGTGTCCGTTTTAGGAACGAATCCGAACTCAACACCGATGCTGGCACCGTTATTGATCTTCAAAGAAGCGTTGCCGGAAACTTCCACAACAGCGTCCTGGCTTCCGGTTCCATTGTCGACATCGGGACACAAATATATCGCCTGACCGACAAACTGTTCAGCAATGGGAGCAATATTGACCTTTGCGTTATCTGTAATCTGAAGGTAGGGTTGACCACCGGCAAGATAAATGCCTTTAACGTCAGTAAGAACATCCAATTGCGCGTTCCCACGGACGATCATTGCATTGTCGCCGTCTCCGCTCAAATGAATGCCGTAATCATTTGTGGAATTTTTATTGGAAATGACCTTAACTTTTGCATTATCTTCCAAAATCAAACGATCTTTGCAGACAAGAACGTTCGTACCACCGCTGATGGTCAAATATCCGTCGCCGGATATGGTCATATTTCCGGAACTACCAAAAGCACGATAAGAACCGAGATGCTTTTTCATCGTAACGGTATTTTCGCCTTTCAGGACATAGTTAACATTGCCTGATGCCCAAAGACGGTTCACGCCACCGGTCATATTATTCAGAATAACAGCTGCGTTCGCAGGATCGTAAACAATGGAATCAACCGGAATATCAATCAATGCAGCTTCCGATTCCGTCAACGTACGTTTTCCGGGAGTCAAAGTAATATCGTACCCTTTGGGAGGAGTAATGGTAATAGTAAAAAGCTCTAATTCAGGATTTCCGGTAATCAAAGCAATGGTGGAATTAAAATCAGCACCGGACACAAAAGTAGCATTCGTGGAAATATTCGCAATCGCTTTTGCGTCTGGGTTGAGGACACCACGGGGAAGGGCGAGGTCTACCACATTGGATTTATCGAGATCCAAATTGATCGAAGAAACGAAGAGATGTTTCTGCTCGGTGGATGTGGTGACATCAAGGAATTGTCCGCATTCCCCGTTAAGGGTCGTATCGTTGAAATCCAATTTAAAGACCGCATTTGCCTTCGTATCACCTACAGCAGCTACACAAAACAGAGTGCCACATTTAGCAGCAGCAACGTTTACAGAACAATCCGTAACGGTCAGCCCGGGAACACCGACAAAATTGAATACGCCGGTTTTACCGGAGTCACTGCCGGAGAATTCAACGTTAGTATTGAATTCTGTATTTTTGAAAGTTACGGCATCAGCAGTATTCACGGAAAGTGCAGAAAAAGCCGTTGTGGTATTCACCGTACCGACAAGGTCTATGTTGACTTTACCACCGAGGAATTCGACCTTTGCAGGCTTGTCAACAGACCCACTTACAGCAACGGCGTTGCAAGCATAAGTACCTGTACCGGAAGGAAGACCTTTTGTTTCCATGTCAACCTTCAAAGAACCGCCCGTCATCTTAAAATTACGGCAGTTAACAGCGGAACGGCTCCAAACGTTGGGACCCTTCATAGAAGAAGTAACTTGAGCGTTATCCCGAATAATCAAAGAGCCTGTACCGGCATTCCGGATTCCGGTACAACCAGCGGTAACGGAATTTACCACAGAGTTCCCGCTAAAAATCATATCCGTACCGGAGGAGTGAATATAAAGTGTATCGGAAATTGTTTCAACGGCGGTGGATTCCAGGTTTAAAGTAACGTTGCCGGTAACTTCAAGAGAGCCGGCATGAACCATGAACAAATACTTCTTTGCCTTTACATTCAGAGTGCCATCACCCTTGATAAGGAGATTGGAAACAGCATCGGAGAGATCGGACCCAAGAGAAATTATGTCCGAACCGTCTTCAAATTCAATAGTATTCGTCCCCATGACGATAATGGTCAAAGAACCGTTTTTCGCATCAATCTTCTTCACACCGGAAACGTTATCCAACGTCAGTTCTCCGGAAGCTGCGTTAAAAATTGCAGTTCCCGTCTTTGCTGTATAAGACGTTATCGTTTCATCAAGAACGTGGGTTGCACCTTCAGCATCGGTAATCGTAACGGAAGTTACCTTGGGGGATTCTGCAGCAGAACTGCCGATTACAAAAGCAAAAACCACAGTAACGACCAACACTAGAGAGAGCAGGATTGCAAAGGTCTTTTTCATAGTACTTCTCCTTTTAGAGCGATTTCAGGCAATAGCCTAAATAATATACTAATATTTTATCAGATAAATTGCAAAAAAGCAATAGTCTCTATCGAAAGTTTCCACTCTTGTCACCTTTTGTTGCGATTTTCTTAATCTTTAAGAAAAGAGTCGAACAAAAAACTGAGAAACACGCAAAAAAACGTGCCTCTCAGTTTTGATTAAAATTAGAGATGCTTCAATTACAGGAGAGATTCGTAAAGAGCCTTGATTTCGGCAACAGAGGTTTCTCTGGGGTTACCGGGACGGCAAGCGTCGTCATAAGCAGACTGAGCCAAGAAATCCAGATCTTCGGGTTTGACGATTTCTTTCAGGTCTGCGGGAATGCCTACGTCGGCAGACAATTTACGAACGGCATCGACAGCGGCTTTGCGAGCTTCTTCGATGGTCATAGTATCAGTACCGGAAACACCCATAGCACGAGCAATATCGCGGTATTTATCGCCGGTAGCTTCCGCATTGTATTCCATAACGGTAGGAAGAATGATCGCATTGGCAACACCGTGGGGGGTATCGTAAAGAGCACCCAAGGGGTGAGCCATAGAGTGAACGATACCGAGACCGACGTTAGAGAAGCCCATACCGGCAACATACTGACCGAGTGCCATATCAGCACGACCTTCGGGAGTGTTATTAACAGCACCACGCAGAGAACGAGCGATAATTTCGATGGCTTTAATATGGAACATATCGGAAAGTTCCCAAGCTCCGCCGGTGATATAACCTTCGATGGCATGGGTCAAAGCGTCCATACCGGTAGCAGCGGTAAGCCCTTTAGGCATAGAAGCCATCATGTCGGGATCAACGACCGCAACCACGGGAATATCGTGAGGATCAACACAGACCATTTTGCGGTTCTTTTCTGCATCGGTAATAACGTAGTTAATGGTAACTTCGGCAGCAGTACCTGCGGTGGTGGGAACAGCAATGATGGGAACGCATTTATTCTTGGTATCGGCAACGCCTTCCAAAGAACGGACGTCTGCAAATTCGGGGTTATTGATAATGATACCAATAGCTTTTGCGGTATCCATAGAAGAACCACCGCCGATGGCAACGATGTAATCGGTTCCGGCAGCCTTATAAGCGGCAACACCGTTCTGAACGTTTTCGATGGTGGGATTGGGTTTAATGTCAGAGAAGATCTCGTAAGCAAGACCGTTCTTATCAAGAACGTCGAGAACCTTTTGAGTGACACCAAACTTAATCAGATCGGGGTCAGAGCAGACGAAGGCTTTTTTGAACCCACGGCTGGCTGCTTCGGTAGCGATAGCTTCGATCGCACCGGAACCATGATAGGAAATTTCGTTGAGAATGAAACGATTGGACATGGCAAACTCTCCTTTATTTTCCGGACAAGACGCGCCCGGTTATTTTCATAAATCCATTATACCACATTTTTCGGGAAAAAGAAAGGAAAAAATTATGAACATTTTTTGCAATTAATATCCGGTGGTGCAGTATGAGGGCGGCGCGCCGTTGCCCCCGGCAGCGGGGGGGGCAACGGCAGAGACAGGCAACGCCTGTCCCCTGCCCCGCATTTTTGCGGGCAGGGCGCCGCCCGGGGCTTAGAGGCGTAAAAAATCTTGAAGTTCACCCTTTGCACCCTTGACAAAAAAGGAATGGTGTGGTAAGATATGGTAAGAATAAAATCATGCAAATCTTTTCCATAGGAGGGTATTTCATATGAAGTTGAGAAATGAAATCGACAAATCTCTAACTTGGGATTTATCCCAAATCTTTGCCGACGACAACGCTTGGGAAGAGGCTTACAAAGAAGCCGCCGCAACGGTGGAAACCATTCCCGCCGTCAAAGGAACCTTGGGCAAATCCGCCGCAGATCTGAAAAAAGGGTTGGATATTCTTTACGATGCCATGCACAAGGCGGAATTGGTATATGTATATACCATGCTTCGCAAGAGTTTGGACAACGGAGATGCAACGTCACAAGAAATGAACGGAAGAGCCATGATGCTCTTTACCAAGCTTTCTGCCGCCGCTTCCTTTTTGGAACCCGAAATATTATCCATTGACGGCAAAGTTCTTGCCGGATACTTGGCAGATCCTTGCCTTGCGGGATACAAGCATATCGTGGAAGATATTGACCGTGCCAGACCTCACACCTTAGATGAAGAAAAGGAAAAGATGCTGGCGCTATTGTCCGAGGTATCCTCTTCTGCGGAAGATCCTTTTGACATGTTTGAAAGCGTTGACATGACCTTCCCTACCATCAAAAACGAAAAAGGTGAAGAAGTTCAACTGTCTCACGGTTCTTTCGGCGCATACAGAGAAAGCAGCGACCGTAGAGTCCGTAAAGATGCTTTTGAAGGTTATTTCGGCGAATTCAAGAAATACATCAACACCATCGCCGCTATTTACGGAAACTCGGTTAAATTCGATAACTACTATGCGAAAGTTCGGGGGCACGAAACCGCTTGCCATCGGGCTCTGTTTACCTCCAACGTTCCGGTTTCGGTTTACGACAATTTGGTAAGTTCGCTTCACAATTCACTGCCCATCATGAAGCGGTATCTGGAATTGCGAAAAAAAGTACTCGGTTTGGACGAACTTCATATGTACGACCTGTACTGCCCCATCGTTGCTGACTGTGACAGCGAAATGTCCTATGAAGAAGCAAAGAAAATGGTCAAAGAAGCCTGCGCACCTTTGGGTCAGCAGTATTTGGATCTTTTGGATCGGGCATATAACGAACGGTGGATCGACGTTTACGAAACCAAGGGGAAAACCACCGGTGCCTATTCCTGCGGCGTTTACGACGTTCACCCCTACGTGCTTCTGAACTTCTCCGGGACTTTTGACGATGCCTTTACGTTGGCCCACGAATTAGGTCACTCCATGCACTCTTACTTCTCCAGCGAAAAGCAAGATTACGCAAATCACGATTACAAAATCTTCGTAGCGGAAGTAGCCTCGACAGTCAACGAAGTTCTCATGACGCGCCATCTGTTGGCAACCGAAACCGATCCGGCAAAGAAGGCATATCTCTTAAATCACTTCCTGGAAGGATTCCGCACTACCGTGTTCCGTCAGACCTTGTTTGCGGAATTTGAACGGAAAGCTCACGATCTCAACCAGCAAGGAGTTCCTTTGACGGCACAAATCCTGAACAAGGTTTACCGTGAACTGAACGAACTGTACTACAACGGTGCGGTCGTGGACGAATTACAAGACATTGAATGGGCGAGAATCCCCCACTTCTACCGGGCGTTCTACGTCTATCAGTACGCCACCGCATTCTGTGCGTCGGTCTCCATCGTCAGCAATATTCTGGAAACCGGTGACGCTTCCAAATATCTGGAATTTCTGGCAACGGGCGGAAGCGATTATCCCATCAACGAATTGAAGATCGCAGGCATCGACATGACCGATCCTTCGGTCGTCAACAACGCCATGAAGGAAATGGACAAAGCCCTGACCGAATTGGAAAGTTTGCTTTTAAAATAAGAATAAAGTTCGAGGGAGAGTCAAACCGCTCTCCCTCGCTCTTTTCAAAAAAGTTTGCAATTTTTTCCCCGATACCCTATTGCATTTTTTGAAAAACTGTGATATAATACTTTGGTAACTGAAAAACCGGGGTGTAGCGCAGCTGGTAGCGCGCTTGGTTCGGGACCAAGAGGCCGGGCGTTCAAGTCGCCTCACTCCGACCAAAAAAAATCCAAGTCTTCGGACTTGGATTTTTTCTATCCTAAGAAAACGATTAGTCATTGTGCATTATAAACCGAATCGGTATAAAATGAGCCCCATTCCACAATTACTTGGAATGGGGGTTTTGTTTGGTATTACAAGGTTTTTCTTCTAAATCAGATCAAGAAGCGCAGTACATTCCGTTGACTGACATATAATCATACAACATTTTGCCGTGGTCCTGTTCTTCTTTTTGAATGTGATTGAGCACTTTACGAACGTTTTCGTCGGCAAATTCAAAAACGCAGGTGTCGTACAGATGGGACGCGTGCTTTTCAATGGCGAGAGCGTCGGAACAAAGATACTTATCGTTCTTCATTTCCGGGGTCTGGCCGGTATAGGTGGCGGTAAAGGTGGGCATTGTCTTACTTCCCCCCGCCATGGACGGAACGGTTCCGGAGCAGATCTGATTCAACGTATCCAGATGTTCCCGTTCGGTCTGTGCCATTTGAGAGAACAGGTTTTTCAGCTGAGCATCGGAAGCACATTCGGAATGTTTGGTATACTTGTCGATGCAGAGTTGCTCCTGATCTTTCATGTCTTTGAGAAGGTCGGTTTCTTTTTGGGTCAATTGTAACATAATAAAATCACCTCACCGTCAGTATGCACCAATGACGGAAATTCTATTCCTAAAAAGGAAAAGATTGTATAATTTTTTCTCGTTGTGTGCTTGACACGGCGATGTATTTATGTTATAATAAATATAAATCAAGTAAATTTTGGAACGGAGGCATCAATATGGCAGAGGAAACTTCCTTCCTGACCTATAAGGGACGTCCCTTGGTACGTTCAGGTAACGTTATTTTTTACGGAAATCTGACCGACAAATACGTGGTCATGATGCAAATTCTCGGAGAAACCCCCGACGGAGATATTATGAAATCCACGAACGTTTCCGTAGAATTGCAAAACAACGACCCCGAAGCGAAACCCAACGAACGGGTCATTCAAAAAACCGAGAAAAGATCCATGGCGGAAGCGATGGAGATCGGAACGATCTGGCTGGATCGTGCCGAGGAAGAAGACGAATAATCAAAGACAAGAAGAGTGTTCCTGAAAGCCCACTCTTCTTTTCCCATTCCGTGGGAAGAAAAAAAGAAAGCAGAAAGAATAAAAATTAAAGATACGGAGAACATCATCATGGAAGAACAAAAGTTTATCGCTCACCCCGACGAGTATTTTCCCCTTGGCGTTTTGGCTATGCCCGGAGCATTGGAGTTGAGCCAAAAAATCGACAAACACCTGACGAAATGGTATCATGATAAGTATCCTCACTACAAAGACGACCCCGAAATGCGGGATTCCATGCTGATGGAAGTAACTTGCCCTCGGTTCACCTCCGGTGACGGCAAAGCGGTTCTGAAAGAATCTGCCCGTGGATACGACCTGTTTATCATTTCCGATATGGGAAATTATTCCTTGGAATACGAAATGTTCGGTCGGAAAGTTCCTATGTCTCCCGACGATCATTTCCAAGATCTGAAGCGCGCCATTCAAGCGATTTCCGGGAAGGCGTACCGCATCTCCGTAATTATGCCCACCCTTTACGGCGGCCGTCAGCACAAACGCTCCACGAGAGAATCTTTGGACTGTGCAGTCGCGTTGCAGGAATTGGAAGCCATCGGCGTTAAAAACATCATCACCTTCGACGCCCACGACCCCCGGGTTCAAAATGCCACTCCCTTTATGGGATTTGACAACGTTATGCCCACGTATCAGGTATTAAAAGCATTGTTGCGCAAATACAAGGATATGAATTTGGACAAGGAACATCTGATGGTCGTCTCCCCCGACGAAGGTGCAATGCAGAGAAACATCTACTACGCCTCTGTCCTCGGCGTTGACTTAGGAATGTTCTACAAACGTCGCGATTATTCTACCGTCGTAAACGGAAGAAACCCCATCGTTGCTCATGAGTATCTGGGCAACTCCGTTGCGGACAAAGATATTCTGGTTGCCGATGATATTATTGCGTCCGGAGACTCCATGCTGGGTCTGGCTTACGAATTGAAGGAAAAGGGTGCAAAACGCATTTTCGTCACCGCTACGTACGGCCTGTTCACCGAAGGACTTGAAAAGTTCCAAAAGGCAGTGGACGACGGCGTAATCACCGGTGTTCTTTCGACCAACCTTACCTACCGCACTCCCGAACTTTTGGCAAAGGATTGGTTCACGGAAGTAGATTGTTCCAAATACATCGCCTACTATATTTTAGCGATGCATCAAAACCAGTCGGTTTCCAAACTGCTGGATCCCCACGTAAAAATCAAGACTCTGCTGGAAAAGTACAAGGCTGAACAGGGGAAATAATTTCACGATCCAAAAAACGGAGAGCCTTACGGTCTCTCCGTTTTTTATCAAATAAAAAGAGGATTTTGTATGTTTCATTTCTTTGCTTTTATCGACCGTATGCGTTTTATCCGCCGTTGGGGACTGATGCGCAGTACGATCCCCGAAAATCTTACGGAACACGCCCATCAGACGGCAATGATTGCCCATGCGTTGGTTTTGATTGAAAACCGGCGGTTTGGCGCAGATCTGAATCCCGACCGCGCGGCGGTGTTGGCCCTGTATCACGATGCATCGGAGACTATTACGGGGGATCTTCCCACACCGGTCAAATACTACAACCGGGAAATTTTGGGCAGTTACCGGGCGGTGGAAGATTTTGCAAAGGACACGCTTTTGGAAAAATTGCCCAAATATTTACAAGAAGATTATTCCGAAATTCTGAACGGAGAATTGGAACCGGAATGGGTCTACGTCAAGGCGGCAGATACTCTTTCTGCCTATATCAAATGTATTGCGGAACGGCAGGCCGGAAATCGGGAATTCATTTCGGCGGAACAGACGCTGCGAGAAAAACTGCAGTCCATTGACCTGCAAAGTCTTCGGGTATTTGAAGAGGAATTTTTGGGAAGTTTCGGAAAGACCCTGGACGAAATGACGGAGGAAAATCTATGAGATCACCCCTGGAAAAACGGAAAGAAACACCCCTTTGGTTGTTTCTTGCTTTTCTGATTCCCATGGTGGGTATGTGGGTTGGCTTTGCCGCCTGCGGTGTACACCCCTTTGGGGATATGCAGATGCTTTATTCCGATCTGAGGGAACAGTACTATCCTTTTTTGCAGGAATTCCAGGCGCGGTTGCAGAACGGAGAATCCATTCTGTGGAGTTGGAACGGCGGCATGGGGACGGATTACGGCTCGTTAATCGCCTATTATATCGCCTCTCCCATGAACCTGATCACAGTTTTCTTTCCTGCTGCAATGTTACGAGACGTAATGGCAGTCATGCTGACGGTAAAAATCGGTTGTGCGGGCTGGTTTTTTGCGTTGATGCTCAAAAAAATCTTTCACAAAAATAATTTTTCCATCACCTTTTTTGGGTGGTTATTTGCCTTTTGCAGTTTTATCATGGGCTATTACTGGGACACCATCTGGATGGACACGGTGGCAGTTCTGCCTTTGGTCTTTTTAGGGCTTTATCAGTTGGTAACGGAGGGAAAATTCCGTCTGTACGTCCTTTCTCTTTTTTGGGCGGTGCTTTCCAACTATTATTTAGGCGCATTCGTTTGTTATTTCTGCGTTATTGCTTTTTTTGCCATCGCCGCAATTCGGCAGATCTACGGAAAACCCTTTTTGGGGCGGTTGTTGCAATTTGCCGGATGTTCCCTGTTGGGGGGCGGATTGACGGCATTTTTGCTGTTGCACGCGGGATATGCGTTATCTTACACCGATTCCGCTGCCACGGGTGCCTTCAGTAAGATCGAATTCTACGATTCTTATCTGGAAGTCATCGGCAATATGCTTGCCTTCAATAAACCCACCGCCATGGAAGGGTTGCCAAATCTTTATTGCGGAATTCTGCCATTGCTCTTGTCGGTGGTGTTTTTGCGATCAAAAAAGATCCGGTTAGAGGACAAGCTGATTAACGTCTTCTTTTTGGCATTTTTTATTTTCAGTACCAATTGCAACGCCTTGGACTTTATCCTGCATGGATTCCGTTTTCCAAATATGTTACCTGCCCGATACAGTTTTTTGGTCTGCTTTGTGATGCTGATCATCGGATACCGAGGATTTTTACTTCTCAAAAAATTATCATTGAACGATATTTTTGGCATGGCGGCGTTGTCGGTAGTAATGATCGGTCTTTCCTGCTTCTCTTTGGGAACTGAAAAGTTGCTTGGCAACATTGTTCTGGTAGCATCGTATCTCTTGTTCTTCTTCCTGTACGAACGAAAATATTTGAAAAAAGTGGCGTTTTCCGTATTTCTTTGCCTTTTGATCACGGCGGAAATGGTGTCGAGCCTCGTATTGAGCATGGACACCGTGGGGAAAACCAAATATTCCTCTTACCCCTATCGGCACGAAGTAATTACCGACACGTTTGAACGACTCGAATCCATGGACGATTCGTTCTGGCGTGGGGAAATGACCTGTCGGTATTATCTGAACGACGGCGTAATGTATCGGTACCGTGGAGTGGGACAGTTTTCCTCCACCGCCAACCGAAAGGTGCGGGATCTGTTGTCCAATATGGCCTTTACCACCGGTGCAAACAGTTATTATTACAACTTTTCCTCTCCGGTCAACAATTCTCTTTTGGGATTAAAATACTTGGTTTCCCGAAGCGGAGAATTGATGGACGGAACCAAGACGGAAAAGGTCTTTTCGGAAAACGAATTGGACGTATATCGCAACACCGCCTTTTTGGGTGCAGGATTCATGACCGAGCCGGAATTGCTGAATATGGAATTTACCAACAGTCCGTTCCAGGTTCAGAACCGTTTGTTCCAGCATTTGACCGGCTCGCAAGACAGTATCTTTTTCAGCCGGCAGGAAGATTCCTACGAAAGCTTTAATTTTGAATCCATTGAAAAAACCGGTTCCGGAACTTACCAATACACCTCAAACGATAACGACGGAACGTTGGACATTACGTTTACCGCCGCATCTACGGGAACTTATTATGCCTATATGCGGATCGGAGGCGGGGGCGACATCACCGTCACTACGGAATCGGGCAAGACCTATTCTCACCCGGTGGCGTCTCTTCGGTATATTGCGCCGATCTGTGAAGTAGAAGCCGGAGAAACCTTTACCGTCTCCATCGAACCGGATCGCAACAAAGAAAACAAGATTATCAGTTTTTATTGTTATTATTTTAATGAAGAAAACTTTGATGCAGGTTGGAAAAATCTGACCGATGAAGTATGGGACGTGTCCGACTATTCCGACACCCATCTGAAGGGGGATATTACCGTCCAAGAAGACGGTTTATTCTGCACGGTCGTACCTTACACCGACGGCTGGAAACTGTATGTGGACGGAGTGGAAACAGAAAAAATGGCGGTGCTGGACGGTGCGTATATCGGTGCCAATCTGACGGAGGGAACTCACACGGTGGAACTGCGGTACGAACCGGAATGGTTCTGGCCGGGAATCGGCATTTCCGCAGTATGTCTGATTATTTTCGTGGTCCTTGCCATCGTCTTTCCCAAAGGATTTAAAACCTTCCAAGAAACCGTAACGATAAAACCTGCAAAAACTGAAGAAGGGGAAGAAAAAGCCCCGGAATTGCCAAAAAAGGAGACCGAAACCGATGAGTAATTATCGCATCGAGCACGACACCATGGGAGAGGTTAAAGTGCCCTCGGATAAACTTTGGGGGGCGCAAACCCAACGAAGCCTTGAAAACTTTCCCATCGGCAAAGAAAAAATGCCTTTGGATATAATTCGTGCCTTCGGTATTCTGAAACTTGCGGCGGCAAATGCCAATTTTCGATTAGGGAAATTGAGCGGAGAAAAACGAAATCTGATAGAAGAAGCCTGTCAACAGATCATTGGGGGAAATCTGGACGAAGAATTCCCTCTGTCCGTATGGCAGACCGGAAGCGGAACCCAGAGCAATATGAATGCAAACGAAGTCATTGCAGGATTTTGCAACCGCACTGCCGGAACATTTTCGATCCACCCCAATGACGATGCAAACATGTCCCAATCTTCCAACGACACCTTCCCCACCGCTATGCACATTGCGGCAGTATTGGGAATTGAAAATGCCCTTCTCCCCTCTTTAGAAAAGCTGATCATCACGCTGAAAGAAAAAGAAGCGGAACACGAGGGAATTCTAAAAAGCGGGCGAACCCATCTGATGGACGCCACACCCATTGCCTTTTCGCAGGAAATTTCCGGCTGGAGAAGTATGCTTGAGCATGATGCGGAGATGATCCGCACCTCTATTAAACCCTTGCGGGAACTGGCATTGGGCGGAACTGCGGTAGGAACCGGGATCAACGCCCCGAAAGAATTCGGGAAATTTGCGGCGGAAGAAATTACGAAACTGACCGGAACCGAATTTATCACGGCGGAAAATAAATTTCACAGTCTGACGTCGAAAGACGCTTTGGTCTTTTCCCACGGTGCGTTCAAAGCGCTTGCCGCCGATTTAATGAAGATTGCAAACGATATTCGCTGGTTGGCATCGGGGCCCCGATGCGGACTTGGAGAAATCAAAATCCCCGAAAACGAACCCGGATCCTCCATTATGCCCGGAAAAGTAAATCCCACCCAATGCGAAGCGATGACCATGGTAGCGGTGCAGGTAATGGCAAACGACGTTGCCGTGGGCATGGCAGCAAGCCAAGGAAACTTTCAGTTGAACGTATTTATGCCGGTATTGATCCATAATTATTTACAATCCCTGACCTTGTTGGCTGAGGGAATGGAATCATTTCGACTGCGGTGTATCTGCGGGATCAAAGCAAAGTTGGAAGCAATGCAAGAAAACCTTGACCGTTCCCTGATGCTTGCAACGGCGTTAAATCCCCATATTGGCTATGAAAATGCCGCAAAAGTAGTAAAAAAAGCTTATAGCGAAAATATCACCCTGAAAGAGGCGGCGGCACAGCTGGGATTGATGGACGAAAAAACGTTTGAACAGCAGATTCGTCCGGAAGATATGGTATAACGAAAGAGAGTAATCTATTTACGGATAGATTACTCTTTTTTTGTCGCAATTCTGTAACAGTTGAGTGATATACTGTAATTGAATATATCATCTTAATAAAATCTTAAAGATTTTGCTACTTTCTTTTTAAAGAGATTTTTGTTATACTGTCTTTGGAGGAAACGATATGAGCCGAATTTTAATTTGTGATGATGAAAAAGATATCGTATCTGCTCTGAAGATTTATCTGACGGCAGAGGGGTTTGAAACGGTAGAAGCTTATTCCGGAAACGAAGCCTTAGAAAAAATAAACCAAACCAAAGTGGATTTGGTGCTGATGGACGTGATGATGCCGGGGTTGAACGGACTTTCCGCTACGGTAAAATTACGGGAAACGTCCAACGTGCCGGTCATATTGTTGACGGCGAAAAGCGAAGATACGGACAAGGTATTGGGATTGAACTTGGGGGCAGACGATTATATTACAAAGCCCTTTAATCCCGTAGAACTGATTGCTCGGGTTCGCTCTCACCTGCGACGGTATACCGTGTTGGGAAGTACAATAGAACAGAAAGACGCCTATATTTGCGGCGGCATCGAACTGAACGACCGGACAAAAGAAGTTTCGGTTGACGGGAAAGAGGTTTCTCTTACCCCCACCGAATACGATATTTTAAAGTTGTTTTTGCAAAATCCGGGAAAGGTCATGTCCCCGAAAGAAATTTACCGGCAGGTGTGGAACAACGATCCCTTTGGGGCGGAATCCACCGTTGCGGTACATATTCGCCATCTTCGGGAGAAGATCGAAATTAACCCTGCGGAACCCCGCTATCTGAAAGTAGTATGGGCACAGGGGTACAAATTGGAACGGGGGAAATAATATGAAAACCTTTGCCAGGTCGATTCCCTTCAAGGCTCTGATTTTTCTTTTGACGGCGGTATTTTTGCTGATTTCCGTCGTCGGAGGCATTTTCACGGTGGTGCTGGAAATATATGAATTTTATGATTATTCTAAAGTCGAATTAAAGGAAGAATTACTGTCCCGAAAAATTTCAGAAGAATGCTTTACGGCATTTCGCGGTGCTTATTATCATCATGCAGTAGCCATTGACCCGAATTTTCGCTATACCGTATGGGACAGAGAGGGAAACTGGGTTGCAAAAACCGAAGAAGACCGAATCGAATACACCCGTACCTATTACTATTACGAATGGTCTGAATCCGGATATAACAGTCTGGGAGAATATTATTCTTATTACGATTCCACGTTTACGGAAGACGCAAATTACAATAGAAAAGAGCCTCTTTATACTGTCACGGGTGGATACGTTTCCGAAAACCGCGTGGCGTCCGGAGACCTATATTGGCTGGAACTTGGAATTGACATCTTATACGGATTTCGCTGGATTTTACCGATAACGACGGTTGGAGCATTGACGTTGACCGTTGCAGGAATGATTTTTCTCTGTTGCGTTGCAGGGAGAAAGCCCCATCAGGAAGAACCGGTTCTTACGGGATTGAACAAACTGCCCTTTGATTTACTCCTTGCTTTGGTGGGCGCGTCCGGATTCGGTATCGTTTTGTTGGGCTGGATCATTCTGGAAAGCAACCGAATCTCCCTCTATCTTTTCTGTCTGCCCCTTCTTGGCTTAATTATCTGTGCATTGATCCTGCTTTTGATCACGTCCTTTTCCGCCAAAATCAAGGTGGGCGGAATTTTGAAAACGACCGTAATCGGGTATCTTTTTCTCCTTTTGCTTCGAGGATTAAAGTGGGGGTGGAAATCTCTGAAAGGGCTGATCCGTAAAATTCCTACCGTACCGACGGTGGCGTCTGTTGCCGGATTTATTGCCGTCTGCAACATTCTTTTGGGGATTCTGACACAAGAGGCTTTGGCGTTTTTGTTACTGACGACGGAATCGGTTTTGGGATTTTTCCTTGCCGTAGCGGTGGCTTTGGGTTTCTCCTCGGTAGAAAGACACGGAAAAGCCATTGCCGAAGGAGATTTGAGCCATAAAATGGACACCAAATTTTTGGCAGGTCCGTTAAAAAATCACGCGGAAAATCTGAATCGCATTGAAGACGGATTGAACGCCGCCGTCAACGATCGGATCAAAAGCGAACGCATGAAGACCGAATTGATCACAAACGTATCTCACGATATTAAAACGCCTCTGACGTCCATAATCAATTACGTGGATCTTCTGTCCAAAGAAACGGAAATGAACGATACTACCACCGAATATCTTCGGGTATTACAACGGCAATCGGCACGGCTGAAAAAGTTGACCGATGATATTGTGGAAGCCTCGAAAGCATCTTCCGGGGTGCTTGTGATTGACCCTGCGCCTTGTAATCTGGGGGTCTTGTTGGAACAGACCGCCGGAGAATACGAAGAAAAGATGCAGGAGTGCGGGCTTACGGTACTTCTTTCAAAACCGGAGCAGGAAGTAACGGTTTTGGCCGACGGAAAACGTCTTTGGAGAGTCTTTGAAAACCTGATGAACAACATCTGTAAATACGCGTTATCCGGAACGAGAGTTTATTTAACGGTCACCCAAAACGAAAAGGACGCCGTTATCACCTTCCGGAACATCTCCAAAGATCCTTTGAATATTCCGGCGGAAGAATTAACCGAACGGTTCGTTCGAGGAGACGCTTCCCGCCACAGCGAAGGAAGTGGCTTGGGGCTTGCTATTGCTCGGAGTTTGGTGGAATTACAAGGAGGAACCTTTGAAATTTCCATTGATGCGGATTTATTCAAAGTAACGATTACGTTTCCCATTTTAAATAACGGTAAAGGAGAAGACGATCATGCTTCAGACCATTGATCTCGTAAAAATCTACAAACCGAAAAAAGGCGTGCCGGTTCGAGCGTTAGACGGGGTTACGTTGACCTTTCCGGAAAAGGGTATGGTTTTCCTTTTAGGAAAATCAGGAAGCGGGAAATCCACCCTTTTAAACGTCCTGGGAGGGCTCGACCGATACGATGAAGGTGAAATCCGAATCAAAGGGGTTTCGTCCAAAGATTTTAAACAAAGTCATTTCGATTCCTACCGCAATACCTACGTAGGATTTATTTTCCAGGAATACAATATTCTGGAACAATTTTCCGTGGGAGCAAATATAGCCCTGGCTTTGCAGTTGCAAGGAAAAAAGGCAGACGATGATACCATCAATGCCATTCTTAATCAAGTAGATCTGGACGGCTATGGAAACCGAAAGCCCAACGAACTGTCCGGCGGACAAAAACAGCGGGTTGCCATTGCCCGTGCGTTGGTAAAATCTCCGGAAATCATTATGGCAGACGAACCGACGGGGGCATTGGATTCGGTCACCGGGAAACAGGTTTTGGAAACGTTGAAAAAGTTATCCAAAGAAAAACTGGTGATCATCGTTTCTCACGACCGGGAATTTGCGGAAACCTACGCCGATCGGATCATTGAATTGGCAGACGGAAAGGTTATCGACGACGTGGAACGTTCGGGTGAACTCTTAGAAGAACCCGAAGAGCTGATCTACGAAGAAAACACCGTCACCGTTCCCGGAGGGTATCATCTGACCGAAGAAGACCGCATTGCCATCAACGAATATCTGGATTCTCGCAAGGGTGAAGGACTGACCATTGTGGGCAGTCAAAAAAAGAAACGTTTTGGGTTTACCAAAACAAATCAAAACAATATTAAACAAGCGGGTGGAACGTTCCGGCTGATCAAATCCCGTCTTCCCTTCCGTTTTGCCTTCCCCATGGGGGCAAGCGGGCTGAAACACAAGAAAATCCGCCTCGTATTCACCATTCTTCTTTCTTGTATCGCCTTTGGGCTGTTCGGATTGGCGGATACTTTTGCGTCCTACGACCATATCCGCACCAGCACCGATTCGATCATTGATTCCAACATTCATTATGCTTCGGTGGAAAAAATGGTGGCGGTCAAGGATAACGATGGGAAGATTATCTACTACGAGGGAGTAAAACTGAGCCAAAAAGATTTGGACGAAATCAAAGAAGCCACCGGCGTTTCCTTAGAAGGAGTTTATCTACACAACTACGACTATCCTTCCTTCGAGAAAAACGTGGGCGATGCGCCGAAGGAACCCTCTCTTTATGAGCCCGAAGCCGCAGGCTACGTGGAAATCACAGAAGAAACGCTTCAAAGCATGGGTAGTTCGGTCGTTGCCGGAAAGTTGCCCGACGGAAATAAGAATGAAATTGCAATTTCGGTCTTTTTCTACGGACTTTTTGCGGAACGTGGATATTATGAAAATACAAAAGACGAAAATGCAACCGTCATTCCAATTCAAAAATACGATGACATCATCGGAAAAACCGTCCTTTTAAACGAAAAAGAATACACCGTTACCGCCGTGGTAGATACCGGATTTAATCTGGAACGCTACAAGCCGCTGATCGAAGACCAGGTCGGGGCTACGGAAGCGGATATGCTGGTTCTTTACGCCCTACGGCAAGAATTTCAGTATGCAGTCAGAAACAGCCTTGCGGGAACGATTATGGTAGGTCCCGGCGCCGTAAAAACCATGGAAAAAGGCAATCCGGTCTATTACGGTTATAACGGTGGGGAATCGTTCCCCTTTACGGTAAAAGACGGAACGGTAGATTTGTGGCTTCACACGTGGCAGTACGGCAAACTTTCGGAAAATACCCATTTGGATATTTTGTGGCTGGACGGACAGCCCCGCACCGTATTGGGAGAAAAAGAGATTGTACTTCCTGCGTCGATGTTTGAAAACTGTATTTATACCGAAGAACCGGAAAAATACCTTCCCTCTTATATTGAAAAGATGGAAATCCCCGATTATTCTCACATCGCGAATTTGAAGTTCAGCCAACGCTTTACGTCTTATGAAAACGGAGAATTTACCGAAACTTATGAAGACGGTTACCGTATCGTAGGCTTGATTCAAGGGATACCGAACGAAGAATTTCTTTTGATGAACGATGCCTTTGTGGAGAAAAACACCGTTAAAAACGACGGAATTTGGGATCACGCCATCGGAGGAATGCCGGAACGCCGCGGCGACGTAGAAAACCTGGTAACCTACTGTTTGAAAGGCTCGGACGAAATTGTTTACGAATTGATCAATCCCGCCTGTTACGAACTGAACGTGGTCAATGAAATTTTGCAGGCGCTTTCCAAAGTATTCCTTTGGGTGGGCGTTGGGTTTGCGGTTTTTGCGGCGTTGCTCTTGTCCAACTTTATCGGAACGAGTATTTCTTACAAGAAGCAAGAAATCGGCATTTTGCGTGCCATCGGATCTCGCGGAAACGACGTATTCCGGATTTTCTTCTCGGAAAGTTTCTTGATTGCCGCCATCAATTTCGTCCTTTCTGCCATCGGAACGGGCGTGGTGACCGCCATCATCAACTGGGCAATCCGCCACGAAACCGGACTTCTCATTACACTGTTGCATTTCGGAATCCGGCAAGTAGTTCTACTTTTGTTCGTCAGCATTCTGATTGCCGCGGTAGCAAGTTTCATTCCGGTGAAGAAAATTGCATCAAAACGCCCCATCGATGCCATTCGAGACAGATAAACGACGTTAAAAGGAGACGGTTCCATGAAAAACCGTGTCAAGGAAAAAATAAAACATCTGACACCGAAGCAAAAAAAGCTCTTCGGAGCAATCACCATTCTTGTCTTCCTTGCTTTCGTAGTATTGGTCACCCTTTTCATCGGGCGACCGATGCTGCGCTTCGTCTCTGAGCCGGAATTATTCCGGAATTGGGTGGACGGGCACGGCATCTGGGGACGGTTATTATTCCTTGGAATGATGATATTTCAGGTGTTTTTCGCCATCATTCCCGGAGAACCGTTGGAGATCGGCGCGGGGTACGCTTTCGGCGCCATTGAAGGAACGTTGCTTTGCCTTATCGGGACAACGATCGGGGGTATTTTAGTTTTTCTTTTGGTGCGAAAAATCGGGGTTCGGCTGGTGGAAGTTTTCTTCCCCATCGAAAAGATCCGGTCATTATGGTTCTTACGGACGGCGAAGCGGAGAAATTGGTTGACCTTTTTTCTCTTTTTCATTCCCGGCACGCCGAAAGATTTGTTGTGCTATTTCGTCGGGTTGACCGATATGAAACTATCCACTTGGATTTGGATCACGTCCATCGCACGGATTCCGTCGGTGGTCACTTCCACCATCGGGGGCGACGCCTTGGGTGAAGAACAGTACGTCCTTGCCATTGTCGCTTTTGCCGTTACGGCAATCGTCAGCATTGTGGGAATTTTGATCTATCAGAAGATCATCAAACCCAGACGAAAGAAGAAAGGAAAATGACAATGAAGAAAAAAGTGTTTACTATTATTCTTCTTTTCGCCCTATTTACTGTCACGATTCTTTGGGGATCGGGTGTCGTTCCAAAACAAATCGGAAAAATATACGGAATGAAAGAAGTTCAAAAACAGTTTCCTGAAAAAAATCTACAATTCAAGGAGATTGAATGGAGCAAATTTCACGGAGACTACGTCATCACTTTTACGGATTCTTATGAATCAAGTTACTCCTGTATCATTGGTCCCTGTTATTTTCCCTGCTCCTTGGGACAGGGTATCGTCGCTTGGGAAGAACATTGAATATCCTTTGACCGATGCGGAAAATTCCGTATCGGTTTTCCTTTGCTATTACGATGTCATAAATCTGTCCAAGGAGACATAAGATGGTACAAAACAATGAGCAGACGGAGGAAGACCTATGGCAAATGCAAGCATTTATCAGGACATTGCCGCCCGGACGGGCGGAGACATTTACATCGGCGTTGTGGGTCCGGTACGAACCGGAAAATCCACCTTTATTAAGAAGTTTATGGAAGCCTTGGTTCTTCCCAATATCGCCGACCCCTACGGAAAGGATCGGGCGACCGACGAATTGCCTCAATCCGCCGCGGGACGAACCATTATGACCACCGAGCCGAAATTTATTCCCAACGAGGCGGTGGAAGTCAGTTTGCAGGAAAATGCGTCTTTCCGGGTACGAATGATTGATTGCGTGGGGTATATCGTTCCGGACGCTTTGGGATATATTGAAAACGATCAGCCCCGAATGGTGCGCACCCCTTGGTTTGAAGAACCGGTGCCCTTTAACATGGCGGCGGAAGTAGGAACCCAAAAAGTAATTCGAGAACATTCGACCATCGGACTTGTGGTAACCACCGACGGAAGTATCAGTGAGATCGGAAGAGAAAGTTATCTGGAAGCGGAGGCGAGAGTCATCAAGGAATTACAGGAGATCAACAAACCCTTCGTGGTGTTGTTGAATTCCGTCTCCCCCAAAGCTCCGCAAACTGCAGAATTATGCGAAAAAATGAAGCAAGAATACGGCGTTCCGGTGTTGCCGGTAGATTGTATGAATCTCACCGAAAAAACGGTACGCAGAATCTTGGAACAGATCTTATTTGAATTCCCCATTCGGGAAATTGGGATCAAAATGCCCCCTTGGATCGGATTTCTGGAAGAAGATCACCCCATTCGTAAAGGAGTCATGGACGATCTGTGTGAATCGGCGCGGTGCTTGAAAAAGATCCGGGAAACCGATGGATTGATCGAACGGCTGAGGGAAAATCCCTACATTATCGACACAGATTTGGACGGTGTGGAACTGGGGTGTGGGAAAGTTTCCATTCACGCCACGTTACCGCAAAATCTGTTTTATCAGATCCTGAGCGAAACTACAGGGGTCACGGTGGAAAACGAAGGGGATTTGATTGCCGTATTATCCGACCTTGCCCGGAGCAAGAGACAGGTGGAAAAATTATCCAACGCGTTCACGGAAGCGAATTTGAGGGGATACGGAATCGTCACGCCGTCCATCGAGGAACTTTCTTTAGAAGAGCCGGAAATCACGAAACAGGGAGGTCGGTACGGTGTTCGGTTAAAAGCATCGGCGCCTTCTTATCACATCATCAAAGCAACCATCGAAACTGAAGTTGCGCCCATCGTGGGAAGTGAAAAACAATCGGAAGATCTGGTAAAATATCTGTTGACCGAGTTTGAAGAATCGCCTCAGAAAATTTGGGATAGCAACATTTTCGGGAAATCGTTGCACGAACTGGTAACGGAAGGGCTGCATACGAAATTAAATCATCTGTCCGACGATTCGCGGCTGAAGTTACAGGAAACCTTGGAGAGAATCACCAACGAAGGTAGCGGCGGACTGATCTGCATTATACTTTAAAAGTGAAAGGAGCGTGTTTTTCACGCTCCTTTTTTTCACGAAAAAAGCGCCGCAAACTGCGGCGCAATTCCTTTTATGAAGTTTATTCTAAACATCATTTTCGGGAACGTTTTCGGCCTCTGCCGTCTTCTTTCGCTTTCAGGTCAGAAAGTTTGGAATCGGAATCCTGCTTAAATTTCTGCAACATATCCTCGAAAGACGCGGGACCTTTGGGTTCTGCGGGGGCAAAATCAACCCGTAAATCAGGGCGGTATGTATTCTGAGCAGGGCGAGAAGGACGTTCCTGCCGGGCGGGTTGTTCCGGTTTAGGCATCGCCTGACGAATGGAAAGATTGATCCGTCCTTTGTCGTCGATGCTGACCACTTTAACCTTCACTTCGTCTCCCACGTTCAAATGCTCGCTGATGTCGGTGACAAAGCCCGTGGAAACCTCCGAAATATGCACAAGGCCGGACTTGCCTTCTTCCAATGCCACAAAGGCACCGAATTTCGCAATTCCGGTCACTTTTCCTTCTGTAATTACCCCGATTTCAATCGCCATAAATTGGACGGTACGGTTTTGCAAAAGGGCAAACCGTACCCGACTCCCTTCCGTAATTTACAATATATAGTTAATAGCCAGTAATATCTTGATAGACCTTTTCATTTGGGTAGCCGTACCCCAGGTTATCCTCTGCCTGGTTCCGGTAAAAATCTTCTTTGTTTTCTTCCGACAGAATATCTTCAAACTCTCCGTTTTGAAGTTTCTGATCACGAATTTGTTGGGTAACGTCGTCAATTTCGGCATCTTTTTTAGCGATGTCAATCTTTTTCACCACGAAATTCGTCAAACAGACGGCAAAGACGACGATAAGGAAAATCTGAATCAACTGTTTAATTCTCTTGCGCAATGGTTTTCCCTGCTTTCGGTGAACTGTGATGTTGTGGCGTCTTACGTTTTTGGTGTCGTTTCCGTCGCTCTCGTTTTGATCGACGGAGAAAAAAGTTTTGAATCCGGTAACACAACCGGAGTACAATCAGCCCGACGGTAGAACGTTCTGTCAATCCTCCGGCAAGAAAAGCCAACAGGATAAAAAGGCGAACCGTTCCGTCATTGACCTCGAAAATAAAGAGAAAGGAGGCCAGGGCAGCAGTAAGGAAATAAAATAAATCCTGAAACAGAACTGCAACTGCGGGACATTTGACGAATACGCGAAATGCCCGGAGTACGTCATAGACTGCACCCAGGCATGCGCCAAACAACAGAGACCATAGCAATACGGACAACTGTTGCGCGTTGGAAAGAACCATTCCTCACCCGCCCCCTTACTTAAAAATGCGGGTGAGGAAGGATTCCCTTTTTCGTCTTAATTTGGTATATTCCAGGCAGTCCACCGTTCCTTCCACGTCGACTTCTCCGACGTCGAGGGAGAGGCGGGAGATGCGGAGGGTCTTCCCTTTCACAAGAAGATCGCCCAATACCGTTACCATGGAAATACTGTTCTCGTCAAAACCGCAAACTTCCGTCACCCCGGAAACCGAGAGTGAAGCGCGGTTATGCAGAACCAAGTTTTGTGTATCGGTCATTCTTGCATCACTCCTCTACCCTAAAGGATATGAGGAATCGATTCATTCTATGACACGGTACATCGTTTCGGCATCCGCCTTTTGGGAATGTTCCGCAACGCGAACCACTTCCACTTTCAAAGGAGCATTGCCGAGGGATACCTCCAGAATGTCGCCGACCTTCACGTCGTGGGCGGGCTTTGCGGGCTTACCGTTGACGCTGACACGGGAAGCGGAACAAGCATCGCTTGCAACCGTTCGCCGTTTGATCAGACGAGACACTTTGAGATATTTATCAAGACGCATTTCTTATTTCACAGCATCCTTCAGAATGCGACCAGCCTTGAAAACGGGAACTTTGGTAGCGGGGATCTTAATGGTTTCTTCGGGCTTCTGGGGATTGCGGCCTTCTCTTGCAGCTCTTTCACGAACGTCGAAGTTACCAAAACCAACCAGCTGAACCTTTTCGCCGGCTTTCAGGGTTTCGGTGATGGTGTCCAGAACACATTCCAGGTAAGCGGCAGCGTCCTTCTTGGAGACGTCCAGTTTTTCTGCGACTGCAGAGATCAGTTCAAACTTATTCATTTTCTTTTCTCCTTTAAGAAAAAATATTATTTTAGTTCCCCTTTTCGGGTATGAACTTACACAAAATGTACCCCGCTGATCCCAGCGCGGATAGAAACCCGGTTTTTTCGCAGGACCGCAAGGAAAAACCGGGACTATAACTATTTTACACTATTTTCCCGCATTTTGCAAGAGGCTTGTTAAGATTTCTTAAAAGTTTTCCGTATTTCACAAATTGTGACCAGTTTTATTAGAAAAATTAGTGCAATATAAACAATGATTCCGACGATTATTTCGGGGAAAATTGCCCAACGGGTGGTGGCAAAATTTCCCAA
The DNA here is from genome assembly GCA_045603745.1 of Eubacteriales bacterium. Taxonomy (GTDB): domain Bacteria; phylum Bacillota; class Clostridia; order Oscillospirales; family UBA644; genus RGIG995. The sequence goes on from JAZUMQ010000049.1 coordinate 24,573, forward strand.
TGCCAAAATTGTAAGTTTTACGGCACCGTAACAACCGGCGGCACAGACCAAGGGCTTGAGGAAAATATCGCGGAATTTCGGGATATACCCCAAGTATTTTCGGATAAAAAACAGGTTCATGAGAAGAACAATGGGGTATGCGATATTGGTAGAAAGAGGGGCTCCGTAAATATTGATCTGAGGGAAAGTAACCATGATAAACGTGGTGATCGTTTTGATCAGCGAACCCACCGCAACGGAGACGACAGACATATGCGCCTTTCCTACCGATTGCAAAATTGAAGCGGTGACGTTGGTAATTCCCACCGAAACAAGCGCAATCGAAATAATGGAAAGCAAGTTGGTGGCAATTTCAATATTCGCTTCGGATTGTGCTCCGTAAAACAGTCGTACCGCCCCTTCCGAAACGGCGCTGAGACCAAATCCACACCCAAAGGCTAAGATGGAAGCGTACTTTAACGCTTTGTCCAAGGTGGTACGAATTCCGTCCTTGTCGTTGCGGGCATATGCCATGGAAATGGAAGGAACAAGACTGGTTCCAATGGACGTAATCAAAAAAGAAGGCAGATTGTAAATAGGAAGAGCCATACTGCCGTAACAACCCCAGCGAACGTTTGCTTGGGAAATGTCGAGATAGATTTTCATTCGGTTGACAACGAAGAAAGAATCGACGGCACTCATCAGCGTAGAAGTCACCGATGAGATCATAATGGGAAAGGTAATGGAAAGAAAATCCTTGGTCAAAACCTTTCGGGAGGTGGGCGCCTCGGCAGGAACACCGAATTCGGCAGATAAACGATAAGAATCGCCCCGCAGAAGGTATCGCAACAACATAAAGACCGAGGAAACCACGGTTCCCAAGGTAACACCTGCCATAGCGCCGCCTACCACAACAGGAGAAGGAAAGCCTTGCAAGTGAAGAATCAGTGCAATCCCATAGCCGGCAACCAATTTAAAGGTTGCTTCGATGACGTTGGACCAGGCGGTAGGTACCATATTATTGTGTCCCTGAAAAAAGCCACGGAACACCGCAACGGCAGAAATAAAGAACACCGCGGGCATGATTGCCAAAACGCAATAGTACGCCTCATCGGAATTCATCAACCGCGCCAAGGGACGGGCAAAAAGGATTCCTAAAAGGGAGAGAGTTGCGCCAAGAACCACGAAGATCGACGCGGCAATTTTCAAAACGGAAGAAATATCTTTATACTTCTTCGTCGCAATGGAACGGGCCACCATAGTGGAAATACCCGTGGGAATTCCGGCAGTTGCCAAGGCAAGAAGAAAATTGTAAATCGAATACGCCGAACCGAAATATCCCATGGCTTCCGGCCCAACCAGGTTCGTCAGGGGAATCTTAAATACCGCCCCACACAACTTGGAAAGAAAACCGGAAAGGGACAATACCATTGCCCCGATCAAAAACCCCTTACGAGGCTGTTTTACGTTTTTGGTCATACCAAACCCTCAAAATAAGCGACGATAATTTTCTCGGTCTCTTCGACGGCAGAAACTAAAAACGTGGGAAAATCCACCTCAGACTGCTCGTTAGCATTGTCGGAAATTGCCCGCAGAACCCCGCAGGGAATTCCGGCTGCAGCACAGACCTGAGCCACGGCGCCTCCTTCCATTTCACAGGCTAAGGCATCGTAGTGATCCCGAATTCGGGACGCGGTGACAGAGTCTCCCACAAAGCGGTCTCCGGTAGCGATTCGCCCCAAAGACAACCGTTCTTCCGGCAAAACGGAACGGGCAGCAGTCATAAGGGCATGGGAAATCGTTTCGTCACAGGGAGAAATCAGCCCGTCGTCTTCCCCGATGGCGGTTAAATCAAAATCGTACTGAATTGTATCGGTACCGATTACTACGTGTCCGGTCACAATTCCTTTTCCCACTCCGCCGGCAACCCCAACGTTAATAATGGCTTTGGGAGAGTAACGAAGAATAGCAGTTTGGGTACAAAGAGCGGCATTGACCTTCCCCACACCGCATTTTACCACGGTTACAGGCTGTCCACAAAGAAGGCCGGAAGAAAAGGTGAGATTTCCCACCGTTTCATCGGTACGGTCTTGAAGCATGGCACGAAACCCTTGCGCCTCCGAATCCATGGCGCAAATCAAAAGATGGCTCAAAGCTCCTCCTTCAGAGCCGAAATGCTCTGCTTCAGATCATTGATCTCATTATAAATTTTTTGCATATCTTCATTCATCGAAAGTTCACCCGCGTCCATCACGTCACAGGCAAGTTTCCCCAAACGACGGTATTTCCGGGCAAGAGCGTTTTTCAACTCGGCAATCTTCCATTTGACCCGGGCAATTTCCGCCAAGTCAAGGGCAGTCTCCCCTGCCTTACGCAAAACCTGTTTTCCGGTAGTGACGGCATTGTCAAAAATTTCGTTATTCATAAAATACCTCCTGTCTGCAAAAAAAGGTCGAAAAGTTTTTCCCGACTTGGGCATTCCTTCGCGGTTTTTCGCAGAAATTATCAGTTATAATATATTCGATGTTTTACTTCTCCGTTTCTTCCTTAACTTGGCCGCCCGGTTCGGACGGTCCTTTTTTTTCGGACGGAAAAAGTTCATCGTATTTCGCACGGATACGCAGAAGATCGGCATAGGCGTCCCGCTTGAGATTCTCGTTGCGCAACAATGCGGCGGGGTGGAAGGTTGCGATTAACCAAAATCCTTTTCGCTCATACCAAACCCCATGAGAGCGCATAATGGAAAAAGACGGATCGATCAACGTCGTTGCGGCGACCTTGCCAAGGCAAACAATAATTTTTGGGCGGATCAGCTTGGTCTGCGCCCGTAAATATGGCATACACGCCTGGCGTTCTTCCGGCAAGGGATCTCGATTATGAGGCGGGCGGCATTTGACGATGTTTGCGATATAAACGTTTTCTTGCCTGCTCATACCGATGCAAGAAAGCATTTTGTCCAACAAAATCCCCGCCTTGCCGACAAAGGGCTCTCCCTTCAGATCCTCTTGTTCCCCCGGACCTTCTCCGACGAACAGAATATCTGCAGAAGGGTTTCCCACACCGAACACCATATTGGCACGAGACTGCCCCAAAGGACAACGGTGACAAGTATCACAGGCGGCGCGCAAAGTTTCCCAATCGGTCAAGAAAATCCTTCCTTCCGTTTAAGATATGCATTCCCGTCCGACGGTATGCGAAAAAAGAGAGCGATATGCTATTTTAAACTTTCTATAGGAAAAGAATAAGAGCAGAACAATATTTTAATTGTCTCAAGCCCAGAACATATCGCCTTTTTCCTCAAAGGTAATGGCATTTTTCAAAACAGACATTGCCTTACGCAACCCTTCTTTGGGAGACATAAGAGCATCTTCATGTTCAATACTCATAACGTAATCGTAGTCGATAGTGCGAAGGGCAAAAACAATATCTTTCCAATATTTTTCGTCGTTACCTTATCCGACCGAACGGAAACGCCAACCGCGCCCGGCAATATCGCCATAATGTTTGGTATTCAAAACACCTAATTTCATGAGGACGTTTAATATTCCACTACATCAACAGAGACGATGGATACGTCTTCCAAGGGTTTGTCGCTACCGTTCCGAGGAACGTTACAAATGGCGTCAACAATGTCCATACCTTCATAAACCTGACCGAAAACAGTATGACGGAAATCCAGCCAAGGAGTCCCACCCAATTCGGCATATTCGTTGGCAATATCTTCCGGATAAACCTGGCGAACCTGTTGCATCATACGGGGATCGACGGAAGAAGCCTGAACGATAAAGAACTGACTTCCGTTGGTATTCGGACCGCTGTTTGCCATAGAAAGAGCACCGCGTAAATTGAACAATTCCCGAGAAAACTCATCGGGGAACGGTCTTCCCCAAATACTTTCGCCGCCCATTCCGGTTCCGGTAGGGTCTCCGCCTTGGATCATAAAATCGGGAATGACGCGATGGAAGATGATTCCGTTATAGTATCCGTTTTTCGCGTGAGTCAGAAAATTTTCTACGGTTTTGGGGGCTTGTTCGGGGAAAAATTTCACCGAAATATCTCCCATCGTAGTATGAATTCGAGCAATGGTTTCTCCAGCGACAGGGAGAGAAGTTTGATGGTTCATAAGGATTCTCCTTAGTAATAAAATTCATTCATAATGTTGTTAAGATACGTAAAAACCGTTTCGGCATTGACACCGATAATCAGCCATAAAATCAAAGAAATTCCCAAAGCAACGGAAGAAAGAATGATTCCGAGAGAACGCAATCTCCGGAATTTTTTCGTTTTTCCGCAAACACAAAGAATCAGCGCCGCCAGTTGCAAGGGCGACGTCATAAGAGTAGCAACCCCCATCAAGGATAAAACAAATCCGGCAATCGCTATGCGGTCGGATTTTGGATCTTCTGAATCTTTTTGAGGTGGCAAACCCGGTTCCGGCTGGGGGATCGAGGATACAACAGAGGACGCGGGGGATTTGGGAAGATCAAATTTGGGAAAATAAACGCCGCAAATTTCACAACGTTCGGACGCATCGGCGTTAGAACAGCCGCAGACAGAACAAGTTTTCATGGTATGCCTCACTTTGTTTCGAGAGATTGGACGTACTGTTTCAGGTAGTCAAGTTGCGTTTGAAGATAATCCCGGTATTCGTTCAGCGTCCACTGTTCCTCCTGCATTTCCTTAGCGGCCTCGACCCCTACGTAGCGGTAATGAACGGTATTGGCTTCTTTTCCGGTCTGCTCTTCCTCCCCGGCGGGGTAGCTGAGGATAAAGCCGTATTTATATATGGTGTCGGTCAAAAACTCTTCAAACGTACGTCCGTCCGATCCGAGAAGGGTCATTTCCTTTTTGGAAAAATCTACGGCAAACCCCAGTTGGTGTTCCGAACAGTTTACGGAACCAACGGAAGAGGCTGCCATCGAGCGCGCCTTTTCCGCGGGATAACCGGCGTTCATAAAGCCTTCAACGGCGTCGTCGTATGCCTTTTTCTGCTGTTTTTCGGTACGATAAGCGGCAGTAACCGAGGCAGCATGCCCGGCTTTATCGGCGGCGGCGAGAAATTCGTTGAATTTTGCAGCAGCCGTGGATTCCAACTTCAGCGTCTCATATCCGGTCAATAAGGTTAATTCCCCCACGTCATACCCTTCGGGAATAGGAGAAGATTCTCCGACAGACATCAGATAGGGAGAATCCAACAAGGTCTGAAAATTATTCATTTTCCCTTGTACTTCAGCGATGATAGAAGACAACTGCTCGCGATCCGTGGTCTGCTGACTGTCGGTGCTTCCGGCAGTATGATTCACGTCGGAATCCCCTCCTTCAGAAGAAAAGAGATTTCCTGCCCCTAAAAAGCAAAAAGCAAAGATGGCTAAAGTTAAAACGGTCAAGACCGTCAACCCGATAATTGCAACGCGATTTTCCGTAAGTTTTTGTTCGTCCATGAAATAATCCCCTCCGGAGCGATCTCTCCGGTCATAATAGTTATAATAATTTATTATATCATAACATATTCTTCCTCGTTTGTCAAGGCAACAGGAAATTTTTTCAGAAAAGTGTCGAGGAGTTTTTTCAGTGCGTAAAAAACTATAAAAATCTCCCCGAAACAAAATCTGCTTCGGGGAGAAATTTTATGTTATCAAATAAATCTGCCGGGTCAGTGAATTACGCGAACGCGAATGACACCTTCCAAAGCTTTCATTGCCTCCACCGCATGTTCGGAGACGTGGGTATTGGTATCAATGATGGTATAAGCGTAATTGCCTTTGCTCTTGTTCAACAGGTTTTCAATATTGACCCCTTCGGCGGCAAGAAGCGTCGTCATCTGGGCAATCATGTTTTGTTGATTGAGGTGATGAATGGCGATTCGCATGGCACCGGCACGGGGGCAGGAGCAAGCGGGGTAGTTGACGCTGTTAACGATGTTGCCGTTTTCAATGTAGTCCACCAACTGCTTGGCAGCCATAACGGCACAGTTGTCTTCCGCTTCGGGGGTAGAAGCTCCGAGGTGGGGGATACAAACAATATTTTCCTCTCCGATGAGGGCATCGTTTGGGAAATCGGTCACGTAGCGAGAAACTTTACCGGACTTGGTAGCGGCAAGAATGGCGGCGTTATCGACCAATTCACCCCGAGCGGCGTTGATAATAACGACACCGTCCTTCATCTTGGCGATCATGTCGTCGTTAATGAATCCTTTGTTATCCTTCAACAGAGGAACGTGCAGGGTGATATAATCGGAAGTTTTGATCAGTGTATCCAGATCGTTAACCCGAACCACGTGGCGGGACATAGACAAAGCGCTTTCGACGGACAGATAAGGGTCATAACCGACGACTTCCATACCAAGAGCGATGGCTGCGTTGGCAACGCGAGCTCCGATGGCACCAAGACCGATGATTCCCAGAGTTTTTCCGGTAATTTCGGGGCCGACAAACTGGCTCTTTCCTTTTTCTACCAATTTACCGACTTCGTCGCCCTTCCCTTTCAGGGTTTTGACCCAATCCATAGATTCGGCAATTTTCCGAGAACCGAGAAGAAGGGCAGCCATGACCAATTCCTTTACGGCGTTGGCATTCGCACCGGGGGTGTTGAATACAACGACACCCTGTTCCGCATATTTATCACAGGGAATGTTGTTGGTACCGGCACCGGCTCGGGCAACGGCGATTACGTCGGCGGGAAGATCGTATTCGTGCATATTAAAGGAACGCAGCATAATCCCAACAGGATTTGCAACGTCGCTTCCTACGGTATAAGTATCGTCAAAAGCCACGTCAGCCTTAGGGCTGATGGCGTTGAGTGTAAGGATATTTTTCATGGTTTATTTGTTCTCCATTTCAAATTTCTTCATAAACTCAATGAGGGCTTTGACCCCATCAACGGGCATAGAATTGTAAATGGAAGCCCGCATACCGCCGACAAGACGGTGTCCCTTCAAAGAAACCAGACCGGCGGCGGCGGCTTCTTTGACGAACTTAGCGTCCATTTCTTCCGAACCCGTGACAAAAGGAACGTTCATAATCGAACGGTCTTTCACCTCAACAGGGTTGGTATAGAAAGAGGAATTGTCGATAAAATCATAAAGAAGACCGGCTTTGTATTCGTTGATCTTCTGCATTTCCGCAACACCGCCCATTTTCTTCAGCCAACGGAACATGAGCATAGACATGTAAATACCGTAACAGGGAGGCGTGTTGTACAGGCTGTTTTCCTTAGCCTGAACGGAATATTTCAGCATGGTGGGGCAGCAAGCCAAGGGCTCCTGATCGTCCACCAGGTCCTTGCGAACGATAACCAAGGTTACTCCGGCAGGGGCAATATTTTTCTGAGCACCGGCGTAAATGACACCGAATTTGGAAACGTCCACGGGTTCGCTGAGGATATTGGAACTCATATCAGCAACCAAACAATCCACTTCGGGGAACTTATTATATTTTGTTCCGAAGATGGTATTATTGGACGTAATATGAACGTAATCGATTCCGTCACGGAAGGAAATCTTATCTACGTCGGGAATGTAGGTAAAATTCTTGTCCTTAGAAGAGGCGGCGATTGCAGCATCACCGTAAATTGTAGCCTCTTTTTGGGCCTTCCCCGCAAAGTTACCGGTTACGATGTAATCGGCCTTCTTGTTCTTCATCAGATTCAGAGGAACGGCGGCAAACTGCTGGCTTGCACCGCCCTGAACGAACAGGACGTAATAGTTGTCAGGGATATTCATCAATTCACGGAGTAATGACTGCGCTTCATCGTTCACTGCCTGAAAGGGTTTAGATCGGTGAGACATCTCCACGACGCTCATTCCGGTGCCGTTGTAGTCCAGCATTTCTTTCTGGCACTGCTCCAGCACTTCGAGAGGAAGGGTAGAAGGTCCGGCTGCGAAATTGTAAACTCTCATATCATTTCTCCTTTTCTGCCTTGCGGCAATCAATAATAGATTGATTATACACCCAAATGCAAAAAAATGCAAGTGGGTTGAGAGAAAAGTAATAATTTTGTAAAAATTAGGGCATTTTTCCGGAGAAAAGATGTATTTTTTTCATTCATTATGCAAAAATTCTGCATTTTATATTTTTTTAACATCATTTTGAATTCGTATAAATTTCAATTTTATGTTATTATGATAACAAACAAATACCTAAGGAGATGGAAACAATGAAAGGAAACTATTACCAACCTTTTTCTTTAAGAATTTCGGAAGAAATGCACTACAAACTTCGGGTCATCGCCGATGCACATAAGAGATCGGAAAATAAGGAAATCGAATTTGTATTGGGCGAATACATCAAACAATACGAGAAAGAACATGGGATTATTCCGGAAGAACCCATAACAGGTGACGAAACTTGAGTCGCAAGTGGATTCAAAATGTTTGCATCGTTCTGGTCTTTTTCTTGGGATTTGTAACGGTAATTATCCTCGGCGCAAACCAAGGCACAAAAAACTTCACCCCTGCAACCAATGGAATTCCACTGAGCGAAAAAATCTCTTGGGAAGACGCTCTGCCTGACCCTTCGGAAGATCCGACAGTATACGTAACAAAAAGCGGAACGAAATATCATTTATCTTCCGACTGCTCCGGACTATCCCGGGCAAAGGAAATAATCGAAACGACCCGTTCTACCGCAATAGAAGAGGGAAAAGACCTTTGCAAGATCTGTGAAGAATAACATCTCCCCTTCTTTGATATAAATAAAACACCAAGGGGGCAGAACCATCTGCCCCCTGTATTACTTATTAATTTACCGAATCAAACGACGTTATAAGATTTCGCCGCTTTGAATTAGCACATTGGACTGTACCTCATTTCAAAAATTCGGGTTTGCCGGATCGTCCGGACCATCGCACGGTTTGTGCGAAGAAAAAACTACTTCATTGGTCTCAAGCCTCGTAAAGAAGTGATTTTTCATTGGGCAGGAATCACGAACCTTTTGTTCGGATCCCCAACTCATTCGGTCTGAAGCTTCATGAACTTCTGCAGATTCATACTCCGTTTCCTTTCTCCGTTAAGGGAAGGGCGTGGGTGAGTATTTCAAGGGACGCTCCGCAATTTACGGACGCGACCCGATTTACTTTTTCGGAATTTTCATCTTTCGTTCTCCTTCCGGGGAAACGATCGGTTTTATCGAGAGAATGTTTTCGATTTTGGGAAACCGCAACCCTTTGTCACGGCACCCAACTCAGATATTGGGACTTCTCATGATCCGGTTCTCCTTTCGGGGAATCCATGGGAGTAATTTTTTTCGGGACACCGGGCACCTTGCCACGGCAACCCAAATCAGATATTCGGACTTCTCATACTCCTGATCTCCTTTTCCAAGAAAGCAACTCTTCCGGCCGGCGTTGTCCATTCGACACGATGATGAGGATTTCCTCTGACCGGGGTTCTCTTCTTTGTGGTTTTATTATAGCATACTTTTCTCTGGTTGTCAATAGGTTTTTTGCAACTTCTTATATGTTGTACACAAAAGTTATAATAATCTTTTAAAATTTCGGTCAATATAAACAATAATAAACCACTCCGAAACGAAATTCCGCTCCGGAGTGGTTTCATTTTATTTTGTTAATTCAGAAGTTCGCGAAGATTCGGAAGAATAGCCTCCGCCAAAAGATCGTAGCCTTCCTTGAAAAAGTGAACCCCTCCCCCATCTTGCAAATTCGAGTGTATTTCGGAAGGAGTATATAGGTCGAACACGGGACACCCCAATTTTTCCGCCACAGTACGAGCAGATTGATTCCGCGCCTGAACCCGTCGATTTCGTTCTGTATCAGAAACGCGGGTGGTGAGAACTACGGCAACCGAAACGTTCAATCGATCCCGGATCGCCACAATCAACTTTTCCAGCAGTTTGGGGTAGTCGGAATCATCTTTCAAATGCCAGCCGTGAAGTCCGTTATTCAAAAGAATCAAATTTGGCTGATGAACTTGACGGAACATCAAATCCAGCGTGGGAAGAAAGTAGGGATTATCCAAAGCTTTGGACGTGGCAAGAGCATCGATATAAAACTCATTTTCCACCATTTTTTGCAACGAAGGACGGATACCGTCCCACGAGATGGAATCTCCGATATAGAAAACCCGCTTTGCGTCAAAGTTTTCCGTATGGGCGATCCACGTCCGATCCCATTCGTAACACTCCAAGGGAACCGAGGTTTCTTTATACTGATAGGTCGAATCGCTCATGGCTTATTTCTTATAAAGAGGTCCGTAGGTCTGACAAGCCCGATAATCCTGTCCTTCCTTATCCATACCGAAAGCGTTCCAAGCGGCGGGACGGAAGATTTCGGATTCAGGAACATTGTGCATACAAACGGGAATCCGGAGCATAGAGCACATGGTGATCAAATCCGCACCGATATGACCGTAAGAGATAGCACCGTGATTAGCGCCCCAGTTGTTCATCACGTCGTAAGCGGTGCAGAAGGGGCTTCCTTCTTTCCCGTCACAACGGGGAGCAAACCAAGTGCAGGGCCAGGTGGGATTGGTGCGTTCCATTAACGTATCGGAAACTTCGTCGGGCAGGTTGACCGTCCAACCTTCGGCAATTTGCAACACAGGTCCTAAGCCCTTGACAAGATTCAGACGGATCATGGTGCAGGGCATTTCGGCACGGGTGGTAAAGTGGCTGGAGAATCCGCCGCCCCGGAAATTGTCGAAACCGGCTTCGCACCAAACGGTAGCGTCGGTCATCTTCTGAATATCTTCGTCGGTGACTTCCCACCATTTTCTCATGATGGCGTTACCATTTTCATCTTTACATTCTCCGCAAGCGTCCAGGCAAGCGGCACCGGAATTGAGAAGGTGAATAATTCCGCCGTTTTCTTTGGCTTTTCCTTCCAAATCATAGCCGGTAACCCGCTTAGTGGCTTCGGGGGACCAATAGGTACGAACATCGGCGAAAATCTGTGCCCGATGGGTCAAAAGCCGCATAAAGAGCATTCCCAAGCCGTTAAGAACGTCGTTTTCAGTGGCAAGGGTGTAGGGTTCCCGTGCGCCTTCGTAGTCAAACGTAGAACTGAGCAGCGCTTCGGGATAGTCGCAGTTGGGCCAGTGGTCGGTCCACTGACGCTGACCTTGGAATCCGCCAACGATGGCATTATGCCCGACCATTTCTTCTTCAAATCCTTCGGGGAGATTGGGGTTACCCGCCATCAAATCTTTGATGATGCAATACATCTTAACGGTGAATTCCCATTGCTTTTCTTTCTGTTCGTCGGAGAACTTCACACATTCCGGATTATCGTCTCTCCCCTCTTTGCAATGTTCTTTCGTCCATGCAAGAGCCTTTTGATATTCTTCTTCGTTGTAAATGCCTTCTTCCATGCGGCGAAGAATTTCCACTTCGTCCACGGATTCGACTCTCATACCAAGATAAGATTCGACGAAATCCTGATCCATGATCGAACCGCCGATTCCCATACACTGAGAACCGATCTGCAAGTAAGATTTTCCGCGCATAGTTGCAACGGCAACGGCGGCTCTACCGAAGCGGAGCAGTTTCTCTTTCACGTCTTCAGGAATCTCCGTAACCTGATCCCGATCCTGAACTTCGTGACCGTAAATGCCGAAAGCGGGGAGTCCTTTTTGAGCGTGCGATGCAAGCACGGCGGCAAGATAAACGGCACCGGGACGTTCCGTACCGTTGAATCCCCAAACACCTTTGATGGTGTTGGGATCCATATCCATGGTTTCCGAACCGTAGCACCAGCAGGGAGTAACGGACAGGGTAATGTCGACCCCTTCTTTCTTGAACTTGTCGGCACAAGCGGCGGCTTCGGGAACACGACCGATGGAAGAATCGGCAATGACAACCTTAACCGGGTCTCCATTGGAGTAAAAAAGATTTTCCTCAAAAAGTTTTTTTGCAGCTTCGGCAAGACCCATGACCTGGCCTTCCAAGCTTTCACGAAGTTTCAACGGTCCCCGACGACCGTCAACAATGGGACGGATTCCGATTACAGGGTAAGAACCAACGTATCTGTTTTTTGCCATAACACATACCTCCGATGTTTTTTTCTTTAATATAATTATACCGCTTGACAAATGGTTTGTCTTGTATTATAATAAGGGTAAAGTATAACAATTTCCGGATTTTTTTGCAAAAAAGGTCCTATTTTACCCTTTTGACGAAATTTTTTCCGGAATCAACCGGGAGTTTTTATGATTTTTCATCTTTGCAGAGAGACTATTTCCCACAAAACAGAACAATTTCCCATGGCGTTTTATTCTGTAGACGAGAATCACCCTCGCTATCAGATGATACACCATTGGCACCCGGAAACGGAACTTGTAACGGTACGACGAGGAAAATTAAGCCTGTCTATTGACGGAACTTCCGTAGAATTAACAGAAGGGCAATTCATTTTGATTCCTTCCGGAACGGTACATAGCGGAATTCCTGTAAAGTGTCATTACGAATGTGTGGTTTTTGACCGAAGATCCATTTTAAATCTTCTGAAAGGTCCGTGTTATCCCCAGATAAAACAATTTTTTACAACGCCGCGAATCTTATCCGGCACAACGGAATTGGACCGATGGTTTCAAGCCTTGCGAAATCCGGAATTTGGATTTGAAGCGGAAGTATTGAGCGCCCTCTACAAGCTGATTGCAAAATGGTTAAAAGATTCTCAGCACAACACGATGGAGCTCCCCCAGAGAAAGCCCAGACTGATTCCCTTTGAACGGGCAGTATTGTATCTGCAAGAACATTTTTCAGAACAGATCTCGCTAAAAGACATCGCAAACGCAGCGGAACTGAGCGAAAAATACTTCGGAGAATATTTCAAGAACGTCACCGGAGAAACCCCCATACAATATCTGAACAAATACCGAATCGAAAAATCGGCGGAGGCCCTGAGAGAAGATGAAAAATCCATCACCGAAATTGCCTTGGAATGCGGATTTAACGATTTGAGCTATTTTATCAAAACCTTTAGAAAACATTACGGTACGTCCCCGGGAAATTACCGAAAGCAGAAAAAGAACGAACCGTAGTATTAACGGTTATGAAATTACTTCAAACCGAAGCGGAATGTTACGACGGGATAGAGAAAAAACGACCTCTATCCCGTTTTTTCGCAGTTTTAAAGGGATTTCACAAAAAGTTTCATACCATTTCGGTTTATTTTCACACATTTTGAGAAAAAGTATGTTATAATAGACCCAACGCAGGAATGCAGATTTCCTGCATTCACTGCATGAACACATCACACAAAAAAAATCACACAACAGGAGTGTCCGCCATGCAGTATCAAAAGATCAGAGATCTTCGGGAAGACCACGATCTCACACAAACAGACATCGCCCAGATCCTCAGTTGTTCTCAGGTTTGCTATTCTCGTTACGAGTTAGGTGCCAGAGACATTCCCACCGACGTGCTGATTCGCCTGTCGAATTTCTATAACGTTTCGGTGGACTACCTGCTCGGTCAGAGTGAGAATCCCAAAAGACGATGAAACGAAAGGACCTGCAGTTGCGTTCTGCAGGTCTTTTGTTTTCCAAAGGAGAATTTATGAAGAACACTACCCTATGCTACATTTATCGCGGCGACGAAGTTTTGCTTTTGCATCGAATCAAAAAGAAAAACGATCTGAACGAAGGAATGTGGATCGGCATCGGCGGTCATTTTGAAGAAAACGAATCCCCGGAAGAATGTGCCCTGCGGGAAGTCAAGGAAGAAACGGGATTGACCATGACCGACTACCGTTATCGGGGCATCGTCACCTTTGTATCCGACAGATACGAGGGAGAATATATGCATCTGTTCACTGCCACAAAGACGTCCGGAACCTTAATATCGGATTGCAACGAAGGGGAACTTCAATGGGTCAAAAAAGAGGTTTTCGATACACTCCCCCAATGGGAAGGAGATAAAATATTCTTAAAATTACTCGATGAAAACGCACCTTTTTTCTCGCTAAAATTAGAGTATGAAGGAGATATATTAAAGAGAGCGACCCTCAACGGAACCGTTTTATAAATACAGTATTTGAAATGTAAAATTTAACAGTTAAAAATATGCAGAATACGGCACGAGAAAAATCTCACGCTATATTCTGCACTTTTTTGCACTTTATTTTGAATTTTACATTTTTTATAGAGGTTTCGATTGAATTTTTGCGTAACGGCGGGGATACTGTTCAGGGGTGGAAGAAGTTTTTTCAAACAAGATCAAAACTCGTTTCAATGCATCTTCCGGAATCGAACCAAAAGGATCGGTTAAAGAAAACTCCCGAACTTCCCGAACCGTTGCACCCAAAACTTCCGCTGCCTGCTTGGCTTGTTCCAGTTCTTCCTTACCTCCGGCGGCTTTCAGAGCACAAAAGAAGCCCTTTACTTTCACAAGCGGCAAACACAATTCGCAAAGGATATTCAAGGGAGCGACAGCTCTGGCGGTAACAAAATCAAAGGTTTCCCGGTATTTCCCGGTATTTCCCACTTCTTCCGCTCGGGCAGTCAATGTAGAAACGCCCTTTAATCCAAGCATTGCGGCAGTTTGGGAAACGTAACGCATACGCTTATCAGTAGAATCCACGGCGGTAATTTGTAAATCAGGACGCAAAATTGCCAAAGGTAAGGTGGGAAATCCGGCACCGGCACCAACGTCACAGAGGGTTGCACCCTGAGGCGGCAAATCGGCGATAGTGGCGCAATCCACATAATGCTTGACGGCAATCTCTTCCAGGTCTGTAACGGCGGTCAAATTCATGTGCTGATTGACCTGTAGCATTTCGTCGGTCAGACGGGTAAAGAGTCTTCCCTGTTCCGCTGACAGACTCCGTCCGTTTTCAGTGAAGACGTCGGCAAGTATTTTTTCAAAATTCTGTTCCATAATTCCCCTCCGATATGGATTTCAGTATAACACAATCAAAGGTCTTTGTCAAGAAATACAAGAAAATTTGCAACTTTTTTTGAAAGTCGACAAAAAGGATTGACTTTCGACAACGCGGGTGATATAATAAGGTATATATTTGTTTGGAGATGTTGAAATATGGAACGTTATTTTCCTTGGAGAGGACTGTTTACGGTATTTATCCTGCTCTTTTTGGCGGCAGGGTCCATTGCTGTTGCATGGTTTTCAAAAGACGAGCCCTCAACTCCGGGCGATTCATATCAAAACAATATCACGGCCACGGGAACGGAAAACACGATAAATACGGACACGAACTTGACAGAAAGCTCCCTTTCCACTGCGGTCACAGACCCGGAATACACCGACGTGACCGGTAGCGGAACTTCCAGCGAAACGGGAACCGATACGGAAATTGACGTGACGGATACGAAAACGACCGAAACGGACACCGACGAAAAGGAGCAGACAAGCACTTCCACCATTCCACTATCGGAAATTCTTGGGCATATTACCCCTCCCCCGGACGGCAGCCCCAAGAAGATTGCCTTTACCTTTGACGACGGTCCCTACACCCCGGTCACCCGTGGATTGGTAGACGAATTTGCAAAATACGGTGGGCACTGTACCTTTTTCGTGGTAGGAAACCGAATCCACGGAACACAAAAAGAAGCGATGAAATACGCCTTTGACCAGGGAAACGAAATCGCAATTCACGCCTACACCCACACGGCATATTATAACAGTTGCAGCGATAGTGTCTATCAGTTTGAATTGGGAAAAACCGCAGAAGAAATCATCAATACCATCGGAAAAGCTCCGACGTTGATGCGTCCGGTCGGAGGCTCCATCTCCGATCGAAGAGTGTTAGAGTGCCCTTACTCGGTCATTCTTTGGAACGTAGATACCAAAGACTGGAAATACCGAAACGCAGATACCGTCGCACGAACCATTTTGAACTCGGTCACCGCAGGAGACATTATTCTTCTTCACGATATTTATCCGAGCTCTTTGGAAGCGATTAAAATCGTTCTTCCCCTGCTAAAAGAACACGGGTATGAATTTGTCACCGTCTCGGAATTGCTGGGAGAAGAAATGCAAGCCGGAAAGAAATATTCCAATGCATATTAACAAAAAGCACTTATGAATTTTCTCATAAGTGCTTTTCTTTTATTTCAGATCCTTGCGGCGGAATTTCAGGATTCCGTGACAAAGCAGTGCCGCAGCCCCAACAAGAGGGGGCAACACGTAAGACAATACATCGGATGTTGCATAAGAAGTTCCCAGTCCGATGTTTGCAGAGAACATAAACACGTTGATCCGTTGAAGGAACTCCAAGAAATCGACCAACCATTTCATCCCTGCGTCAACTTCGGTCAGAACCATTGTCACGACCTGCAAAATACTGCCGATCATCGTCGCACCGAACACCACAGCAATATACGTCACGATAACCAGCCTCATGTTTTTCATCACAACACAAAGCCAACTGATGAAAGCGGCGACAAAGACATAGAGCAGCAACTCAAACAACAGCGATTCAAAGAAATACCACAAATCCGCCGTTACAAAGGGGGTCGGTTGGTAATCGAAAAACGGAAGACTGATGCCCAAAGTCAACAGTGCGTGTGCCAGAACGATTCCGAACAGCGTGGTAAAACATACCGTAAACAGGGAAAGAAAGATCGAAGTACGGGAATGTCCGCTGATAATCTTATTCCGCACCGTTCCGGAACTGAAGTCTTTACAAAGAATAATTCCGATCAAAAGCGGGGCGATCAAACCCAAATTATTGCCAAAGGAAAAGGAACTGAAAAACTGTCCTTTCGCCGAAACCAGACCGGAGAGCATCTCCTCCGTCATGGGGTCTTCCCCGACAAATGCAAACAAAACGATGTACAACAACGGTGTGATAACGGCAAAAATCACGGCTAAAATGCAAACGACAAGAAACAGTTTATCTTGGAAGAATTTTTTGTAATCCGATTTGATCAATCTCGTCATACCCGTTTTCCTCCTATGGTTTTCAGATAGTAATCTTCGAAGGTAGATTCGTGACAGTTGATACTGACAATCCGGATCCCGTTTTCCAAAACCGCGGATAAGATCGGATTCAAATCAAACTCACCCACAAAACGGACACCTCCGGGAATCGAAGAAAGGGAGTTCTCAGGCAACAATCCGGAAAGAATCTGCAACAGATCCTCCGGGAGATCGGTCTTAATTTCCGTGGTGGGAGCCATTTCCTTTTGCAATTGATCGGCGGAAATTTCCTTGATAATATGCCCTTTGGAAATAATTCCGTATTTGGTTGCCACCAGAGACAACTCGCTGAGAATGTGCGAAGAAATCAAAAAGGTGATGTTTTTCTCCCGGTTCAATCGTAAAATCAATTCACGAATCTCCACAATACCGGCAGGATCCAAACCGTTCAAAGGTTCATCCAAAATCAAAAATTCGGGATCTCCCAACAGGCACATTGCAATTCCAAGACGCTGACGCATCCCCAACGAGAAATTGCCGGCGTGCTTCTTTTCCTTGACCATTTCCCCCAATCCAACCTCTTGCAAGGTTTCGGCGATTTTTTCATCGGCGGGAATCCCCAAAATCATGCATTGCATTTTAAGGTTATCATAAGCCGACATATTGGGATAAATGGACGGACTTTCCACAATAGCACCGATCTTGCGACGGGCGGTTTTGATTTCATTGGAATCATGCGCAACGCCGAACAATTCAAATCGTCCGCCTTGAGGAAAAATCAAGCCTGTAATCAGCCGGATCACCGTAGTTTTCCCAGAGCCGTTCTCCCCTACAAATCCGTAAATATCGCCACGGCAAATGGTCATATCGGTGTCTTTTACGGCAAAATGCCGTTTGTACTTTTTGGATAAACCAAAGGTACGCAGAACGTAATCCATAAAACCGATCCTTTCATCAAGTTCGTAATCATACGAAGTTTTACAATATGATTATATCATATTTTCAGAAGGAAATCAATACACAAAAAAGATTTTTTATCTTGAATTGACTTATATAAAAAAATAGGATGAGCGATGCTCATCCTGTTTTATTGGTGCGGTCGGGGGGACTTGAACCCCCACGAGTCTCCTCACTACCACCTCAAAGTAGCGTGTCTGCCGATTCCACCACGACCGCGAATATGAAATTTTCATGCCTATATATTATAGCAACTTTAAAAGCGTTTGTCAAGAGGTAAATTTGAAAAAAAACGGAAATTATAAAAAATTTCCTGCGAAATTCTCTCCTTTTTGGAAACACTATTACCAAATAAGGAAAAGGAGAAAAAATATGCTGATGTTAAATCGAAAAAATCATTGCAACAAGACATCGTTGTCAACGGCGATCGTCGTGATTGCCGCCGCACATATTGCTGCGGGAGTCATTCTTTGCAAAGGTATGTGCCATCATTCTACGCTGGAGCAAATGGCAAAGAAAGCAAAAAGAACCGTCGTTGGTCTGGTTCGGGAAATCATTTAAAAGTTTTTTACAAGGTTTACTGCATATATTTTTTAACAAGACGGACAGGCTCGGCTGTCCGTCTTGTCTTTTGGCTTTTTCTTGACATCGCCTATTATTTATGATATAATGAAAAAATCAAAAATAGCCAAAAGAGAGAAAGAAAAAGTCGGAGGTATCACGTGAACGGAAAGATGAAATTCAAAAAGATCATGACACGAACCAACCGTGGAATCGTTTTGGGAATCGTATTGTTAATCCTGTTGGTTTCTTTCGTGGTAGTTGATGCGGCAATTTTCCGTATTAATACAAAGAAAATCCGGGCGAATCTGATTGACTGCATTACCAAAACGGCGGAACTGAATTCTCTGTTGGATCCCGAACGGGTGGGAGAACGGATCGGGGACGAGGATCAAGCTGAAATGATTGCCGGCTTGAAAACAATTTTTGAGACTTATTACGCAGATCCTTCCCTGACGGAGCGGATCACGGTTTACGACGGATACGATTCGATCGAGACGATGGAAACTCTTGCCGATTGGTTTGGCCGCACCGCAAGCTTTGAGGTAACGGAAATTCAGATTCTCGACACGAGAGATGAATTTAAAATTGCCTTTGAACGTCAAGGCTTACGTTTTGCACTGGTGCAAATCAACGATCTGCCCATTGAAATGGATATTCGGACGGCCGTCCGCAGTTGCGAACCCTTTATGGGAGGAGGACCTTCCTATTTAATCGACAACATTGAACCCGACGGATCTATGGTTTTCGGAAAGAATCAAACGCTGAAGTTTTTCCTTTCCGGGAGTGTTTATCTGACCTTCACAGAGGGTGAGTGGAAAATCCTTATGTCGGATTTCTACACGAAAACGATAACGGAGGTGGAATGATGGAAGGAACGTTACATACCAATCCGGACGCGGAAGTAGTTCTCAATATTGAGCATTTATCCAAATGCTTTGGCAAAAAGCAAGTTCTTCACGATATTTCCTTTCAGACCTACGCCGGAGAAGTTTTCGGATTTCTAGGTCCCAACGGTGCAGGGAAAACCACGCTGATCAAAACTGCGGTTGGGCATTTGATGATTGACGAAGGTTCCGTTTCCATTTGCGGGAAAACTCTGAAAAAGGATTTTGAAGGGGCGATGGC
Source organism: Eubacteriales bacterium (assembly GCA_045603745.1). GTDB lineage: Bacteria > Bacillota > Clostridia > Oscillospirales > UBA644 > RGIG995. The sequence goes on from JAZUMQ010000049.1 coordinate 44,030, forward strand.
ACAGGTTGGCGGTATCATTGAAAATCCGGAATTTTACAAATACATGAGCGGATATGACAACCTGTTACAGTATGCCCGAATCCGGGGAGTCGACGATCTTCAACGGGTTCGCGAGGTGATTCACCTTGTGGGTTTGGATCATCGAATCCACGACAAAGTGGGGCGTTATTCCTTAGGTATGCGTCAACGTCTCGGAGTGGCACAGGCGATTTTGCACCGTCCGAAATTATTGGTTTTGGACGAACCGACCAACGGACTGGATCCCGCGGGAATTAAGGATCTTCGGGATATTCTCAAAGGGATCGCCCACGAAGAAGGAACGTCGGTGTTGGTTTCCAGCCACCTGATGAGCGAAATGGAATTGATGTGCGATCGGGTAGGAGTTATCGTTGAAGGAAAACTGATCGACGTAAAATCCGTAGAAGAATTGGTTTCCGCTACTGCCCTCGACAAATCGGACTTCATTTTTGAAACGGGAGACGGAGCCTCCGTAATGAAATTGTTGGATTTCATTCCCGAAGAAGAAAAGACCTTGTTGGAAAACGGAGATCTGGAACTTGTCATTCCGAAGCGGGAAGAAAAACAAATTCTTTCCCGCATCAATCGTACCATAGTAGAGGCGGAGATCGACCTTTACTGCGTATCACGAAAAGAAAACAAGCGCCTGGAAGACGTATTTATCGAATTGACCGGCGGGGAAGGAGACGTTCAGATTGGATAAGATGTTCAAGCTCGTCCAAAACGAGATCATTAAACTTGTGAAGCGTAAATCCCTTCTTGTCATGATTCTTCTCATTGCCGTCATCGCCGTGGGTGCGGCGTTACTTTTCAACTTCACCCGGGACATGGAAGACCTTTCTTCCGCGGAATACCTGGTCGAGCAGTGGAAGAAAGAAATTAAAGATCTGGAACGATTCTTTGCCCCCGACCATTATCTGGACAACGCCTATGCCGACAATACCGCTCGGGCAAAAAAATATCGCAACCGCTCTGAAATGTTGCAGTATTTGGTAGAAAATAATTACTCCCCCTACGACTGGCGTTATATGTCCGGGCTGATTGAAACCATCTTTGAACATAAACTTCAGATGGACACGAATTATAATTATGAGTATCATAAAGGAGAATACGACCGTCTGAAAGCCTTGGCAGATACGGACGATTGGAAAACCTATTACAAAGAATTGGCAGAAGAACAGGAGGCGCTCTATCTTCGCCTACACCCTGAGGCAATCGCCGAGGTAAAAGAAGCGGTTTGGTATGAATACGAATACCGTACGCAAAATGATTTTCGTCCCGGCGTTGAACCTTGGCGAGATCATTTGATCTCTGCCGTAGTTTCCGCGAAATTTTCCCTTGCCTATTTTGTGCAAGAAGAATACGAGCGAAACTGCGAAGAAAATGACATAGATTATACTCCCCCATCTACCGGAGATCCCGCGTTGGACAAACCGAATCTCACCTTAGAACAAGTGCGGGAAAACCGCAAAGAGGTGTTAGACAAACTTGCCGTTGCAACCTACCGGCTGGAACACAACGTAAAAACCGACGTGGGTGTGGTATTCGGAGAAGTCTCGGTCATTTCGGGAGGGGAAATCTCCCCCTTCTGGGAATGTTTTGCTTCCTCTTCCGGGTATATCCTTGCCATCGGTGTTCTGATCATTATTATTGCGGGACAGATCGTGGCATCGGAATTTTCTGCCGGAACGATCAAATTCCTCTTGGTCAGCCCTGTGAAGCGGTGGAAGATCGTCATGGCCAAATATATCACCGTACTTCTTCTTTCCGTGGTCTTTACGATCCTTCTGTACGTGGCTTCCGCTTTGGCTTCTCTCGGAGTCTTCGGGGGGTTCGCTTTCGGAGACGAGATCGTTCGGGTGGAAAACGGAATTGCGTGGGGTGTTTCTCCTTTCCTTTCGGTGTTGAAAAACTACGGTTGGGCATTCGTAGAAGTTTGGGTCGTTGCCACCATGGCATTTGCCATCTCTTCTCTGCTTCGCAGTACCGCAGTTTCCATCGGGGTGGGGCTGTTTGCCTATCTTTCGGGAACTGCCATTGTAGAAATATTCTCAAAGTTTGGCTTTGATTTCGGACGATATATTTTGTTTGCAAATCTGGACCTGCCGGCAATCATGAAAAACGTTTCCGTTTTCCCGAATCAGACCTTACCGGAAGCGATTATCATCATCGTCGGTCACATGGCGGTATTCCTGCTCACCGCGTGGGACGGATTCGTCCGTCGGGAAATTTAAGGCCGGAAACGAAATCATAATATTTTCCCATATTTCGGGCATACTACCGTCAACATGATAGGAAAGGACGGTCAGATATGATCGAACAAGACACAATAAAACTATTGCGGGAATGTGATGCAGGGGTCAAGATGGGAGTATCGTCCATCGATGACGTGCTGGACTCGGTACGCAGTAAAGAATTGAGAGAATATTTGGTTCAATGCAGAAACGAGCACGTCAAATTGAACGATGAAGTGCAAGGGGCGTTGGAACGGTTTCACGATGACGGCAAAGATCCGAACCCCATCGCAAAGGGAATGTCCTGGATCAAAACAAACGTCAAATTGGCGGCAGATACCTCAGACGAGACCGTAGCGGATCTGATGACCGACGGTTGCAATATGGGGGTTAAATCCCTGAACCGCTATCTCAACGAGTACGAAGCCGCAGACGAAACGGCGAAGGATATTGCAAAACGACTGATCAATCTGGAAGAAAAATTGGCGGTCGATATTCGGAAATATCTCTAAAACCCCTTGACAAACCGAAAAAATTGTGTTATTATATATGGTAACAAAGGCAATGATGGAGAGAGTAGCCTTACCCGAACATTCAGAGAGAAGAACGTTTGCTGTGAGTTCTTTATGCAAGGGTCTGTGTGAAGACCACTCCGGAGCCGCAACGCCCAACCGAAAGAAGTAAGTGTTGCCGTACCCCGGCGTCAACGGGTCAATGAGTGAAACGTTAAGGTGGAACCGTGCAATTATGCACCCTTAAGGCAGAAATGCTTTAAGGGTGTTTTTATTTTGTAACATGTCGAAAGGAAGATATATTATGAAGATTCTGTACAACGACGGACACGTTGCGGAATGTCCCGAAGAGGAACAACTCCACGTCATTCGCCACACCGCCGCCCACATCATGGCACAAGCCATTCAGCGGCTTTGGCCCCATGCGGATTTCGCATACGGACCTGCCACGGAGCGCGGATTTTATTACGACGTCGATTTGGGTGACGTCAAACTCACCGACGAAGATCTCCCCCGCATTGAAGCGGAAATGAAAAAGATCACCAAAGAAAATCTGCCCATCAAAACCTTCACGTTACCTCGAGAAGAAGCGGTAAAACTGATGCAAGAGCGGGGCGAAAAATATAAGGAAGAACACATTGGCGATCTTCCGGAAGATGCTACCATCTCCTTCTATCAGCAGGGAGACTACATTGATATGTGCGTCGGCCCCCACCTGACCTACACCAAAGGAGTCAAGGCATTCAAATTGACCCAACAGTCCGGCGCCTATTGGAAAGGCGACAAATCGAACAAGATGCTGACCCGCATCAACGGAATCGCATTCCCCAACCAGACCGAATTGGACGAATACGTCCAACAGATGGAAGAAGCGGAAAAGCGGGATCACAACAAATTGGGTCGGGAATTGGAATACTTTACCACTGTGGATTCCATCGGACAGGGACTTCCGATTCTGTTGCCCAACGGTGCCAGAGTGATTCAGTTACTCCAACGCTGGATCGAAGACGAAGAACAGAAGCGGGGATATATCCTCACAAAAACGCCTTTGATGGCAAAGCGGGATCTGTACCGCATTTCCGGCCACTGGGATCATTATCTGGACGGCATGTTTATTTTGGGTGATCCCTACGATGAAGAAAAGGAATGTTTTGCGCTCCGTCCCATGACCTGTCCTTTCCAATATCAGGTATATCTGAGCAAGGCTCGTTCTTACCGTGATCTGCCCTTGCGTTACGGGGAAACCTCTACCCTGTTCCGGAATGAAGATTCCGGAGAAATGCATGGGCTTATTCGGGTTCGTCAGTTCACCATTTCAGAAGGACACTTGGTATTGCGTCCTGATCAGTTGGAAGAAGAATTCCGGGGTTGTTTGAATTTGGCAAACTATTGCTTGGAAACCTTGGGCTTGAAGGAAGACTGCTCTTTCCGGTTCTCTCAATGGGATCCCGCAAAAGCAGGCATCAAGTACGAAGGTACTGCCGAACAGTGGGAAATGGCGCAGAATACCATGAAGCAGATCTTGGACAACATCGGCATCGACTACGAAGTGGGCATCGACGAAGCCGCCTTCTACGGTCCGAAGTTGGATATTCAGATCAAGAACGTATTCGGCAAGGAAGATACGCTGATCACCATTCAGATCGACATGCTTTTGGCAGAAAAATTCGGCATGGAATACACCGATTCCGACGGACAGAAGAAACTGCCCTACATCATTCACCGTACTTCCATGGGTTGTTATGAACGCACCCTGGCGTTGCTGATTGAAAAGTACGCCGGCGCTCTGCCCACCTGGATGGCACCGGAACAAGTTCGGATTCTGACCATCACCGACCGTGCCAACGACTACGCCGCCAACATTCAAAGCGAACTGTTGAAACAAGGCTACCGGGTCACGGTGGACGACAGTCAGAACACCCTGAAATACAAGATTCGCTCTGCACAGATGGAAAAGATTCCCTATATGGTCATTTTGGGCGACAAGGACATGGAGAACAACACCGTCTCCGTCCGTCACCGCTCCGGAGAAGATCTGGGCGCCATTACCCTCGACGCGTTCAAGGAAACCTTAGCAGACGTTGTGGGCAATAAGTTGAAGAAATAATTCCATACAAAAAAAGATGCACCGCAGAGGATTTTCTGCGGTGCGTTTCGTTTTTGGGGGAGGGACAATCAACTTAAGATTTGTTGTCCTTTTAAGAGTTTTTGAGTATCGTTAATGACCTTGTTTACTTCGGTGATGCGGACGGTCAAGAAGGCTTGCCCGCGGACTTCTACAAGACAGTTGCGAGAATCGATGGAATAGAATTTCAAGGTTTGAACCGCATCGTCCACGGTGGTGTAGGAAATGGTCAAAATCGGTTCGGCGTCTTGGGGCATAGTTCCTTCCCCGGTGGGGAACATTCCCATAATATTGGCGTAAAAATCCCGGAAGGAATCGCCATCAACGGCAGTGTCACCACAGGAGACCCGAAGATCTTCCTTGTCGTCGGAATCCGCACCGGAAAGAGTGAAAGTATACTCGCCCTCAGCGGAAGAAACGGTCAGAGATTTCAGATTGCGAATATACTCCCCAAACAACAGTTTGGTACAGTAACGATAAGGAGTCCATTCCAACCAAGAGAAGGTATTTGCGGGCATGGAATAGACCACAGGTCTGCCCTCAAACATGACGTAAACTTCTTTGTCTGCCGTTTTCCCCAGCCAATACGTCACGGTATAGAGGCTATATTCTCCGGTGGGCTTGGTGGAATCATAATAAGGATACGTGGTATTATTATACATCATGGGATTGGCGTCGGAATAAACGGCAAGAACGATTTCGGTGCGAGACTCCGCATCAAGACCGTACTGTTCCAGATCACTCTCCGATACACACATCTGAACCACGCGATCGGCCGAAAGATCTACCATGGTGGTCATCAAAGTTTCTATAGCGGTGGCTTCCACACCCCATTGATAGGGAGAAACCATGGCGATGTTTCCGAAATAAATGCCTTCGATTTTCTGTTCTTCCTCATTTGCCTGACGGAAGGAGTAGTTCAAGGTAGGAGATTTGATAGTCAACCCTCGGAAATCCGCGGCGGGATCGAAGGGTTTGTAAATCTTCTTATCACAATATTCGGCAACGGATTTGAGATACCGTTCCGCAAATAACCGCTCCATGAGATAGACGGTGTTATCTCCTTTGACCGACATATAATAATATTCGCCGGTGGGGTTTGCATCTCCGATGTGGAAGGTAACGTTTGCGTTACTGTACGCCTGAATGGTAATGGTAGCTTGAGGATTTTCCAATCCAAAGCGGGACAGGTTCGTGCAATTTTCGTCGACCACAGTATTGAGGGTCAAAGTCTCCACACTTCGGAATAATCCCAAAGAAGAGGCGGAAAGTAAAGGGATCGTTTCATAACCAACGATATAAACCGAACCGCCTTCCATACGCACCCGATAGGTGCCGTAAGGATTGGCAATTTCCATGTAATCCACGTTCTTTGGAGAAAAGCGGCAAACTTTGATTCCTTCGTCGTTAACGGTAAGCCCGAAATCCAAATTTTCCTTTTCCGGTTCGGGGGTGGGTTCGATTTTCGAGATCAGAACAATGGCGACTGCCAAAAGGGCACAAACCAACAAAAAGATCCCGATGGTGAGCATACGTTTTTTTATCATAAGTGTTTTCTTCTTCTCCAAATCAGAAGCCCGCAAGCAAGGAAGCACACGGGAACAACCACGGCAGAAGTCACCCAAACGGCGGTGATCTGTCCATCATTTTCAAATTTCAGGGTATCGGTCAAAAGGCTGACCGTGGGGATATGACTGGTCAAAGATTCGCTCTGTGCCGCCATAAAGTGAACCAACTGCGCCATATATTCTTGAGTCGCTTGGTTTTCACTATCTACGTTGGAGATGAAATAATCGTCCACCAAAGAGGTAGAACCGAAAACCGCGACAGAAGTGGCAAACGTATTCAGTCCGTCATACCGCTTACGCAACGCCAAAAGTCCTACGTCAAAGGGACCGGAAGAATCTCCTTCCTGTTTTTTGATGCCGGAAAAATCGTTGCGCGAGGCGACTTGGAAGCGAGAAAAAGACGTTTCCGAAGATTGCAAGAGGGAATAGACCGAAACGCCGTCTTGTTCTTCAAAGAGTTTTTTCAGTGCCCGGGTCTTCCCCAATTGCAGGTTCAAATCAAAATTGCCGGAAGCCAAGGTGCCGGTCATTGCCGATGCTTCATCGGAATATTTCACCCGGAAGGTGGCATTCGCCCCGGTCAGCGTAGTGCTGCGTTCCGGATCGTAAATGCATTCGTCCTGCAGGGAAATGCCCCATTCCTCCAGATAATTTCGCAATTCCGTATCGGAATTACAGTAATCCAGATCGGCAAAAACCATCATGCTCTTCCCTTCCAATTCGTTATTGGAAAGGAATGCGTCGATTTTTGTAATGTCGCTGGCAGAATATTGGCGGGTGGGATTGCAGATGACGATAAGTTGATAATCGTCGGGAATTTTCTCCACGGACGTCAACTCCAAGGTGTCGACCATATAGCCATCGTCTTCCATGACGGCTTTGAAATAAGCCAACCGCCGTTCGCTGTGACCGCTGAGAAGAGCAATCTTTTTCATATCGGGATTGGTTGTATAGCGAATCCCGGTATTCAGACGATTTTCCAATGCAAGATATTGACTGTCACTGAAAAGGGAGCTTCGGATAAAACGGTAACGACCGGTATCGGGGGAATAAACGATTAACACCGGATCGTCTCCCAAATCGTCGGTGACGGGGAGATTGTTCCGTTCTTTGAAAAATTCGGGGTTATAGTTATAATCCACATAATAAAGCTTGACGTGGAAGGATACTTCCGCGTAACGGTCGAGGGTTTCCACAATATATTTGTGAACCGACACCCCCAAACCGGAAGAAGAACCGGAGGAAGCAGAAGTAGAATAACTCCGCCAATCCGCCTCGTCTCCAAGAACGATAAATTCCACATCGTATTCCAATTTCTGCAGATATTCCACCGTTTCATCGCTGACGGTAAAGATTTGTTTTTCCGTCAGATCCCATTGCAGATTGAAGCGATCGGAAGCAAGGGCGACCAAAACGTTCAACCCGATCATAAGCGCAACAAAAACAACGGTAAAGACCGTGGCGGCGGCTCCGTAACGGAACTTTGCCCAAAAGCTTTTGCGAACTTCCACGTGATATGCAAGTTCGGCGGTGTCTTCGGAAAGAAGGATTCCGGTTTCTTTCACTTTCTTTTTCACTCCGACACCTCCTTAACGCCAGCGGCGGCGTTCCAATACGCGCACCGTCAAAAATAGGAAAATCGCCGTAAAGGTCAGATAAAAGACCACAGATTCCAAAGTAACGATCCCGCCGGCAAAATTATCGTACCAAATAAAAATATTCAGCTTTTGAACGATTTGAGGAAGCCATTGTAACCATTGAGGAAGAAGTGCTCTTAAAAAAGACGCAACGAAATCCACCAACATCAAAAGCAGAAAGACTGCGGCAGTACCACCTGCGGCGACGATGGAATTTTCGGTCAAACAGGAAACGAAAAGGGCAATGGAAATCATGCAAGCGCCCAAAAGCAACGTTCCGAGGAAGTTGGAAAAGTTGGTTCCGGCATCGGGGGTTCCGAACAGGTCAATAATAAACACGTAGATCAAATTGATCAGGGTGCAGGCGGTAAAAACAGTCATGCCACCCAAAAATTTTCCAATCACAACACCGGAAAGACTCACGGGAGAAGTAAAGATCAACTGATCGGTTTTGTTCTTTTTCTCTTCTGAAAAGAAGCGCATAGACAAAATGGAAACCACGATAATTTCCACGATAAACAACCAAAGTCCGAAGAAATTTCCCAGATAGCTGGTATTGTTCATCATCACGAACATACAGAAAAACAAGGCGGACACAAAAGCATAGATAGCAAGGAGCAGGTATGCAGTGGAATTTTTGAAAAACCCTACCAGTTCCCGTTTTAATACGGCGATCATTCGGCTTCGTCCTCCTTCGGTTCTTCTGGGGATTCGGTAGACTCTGCTTCGTCCAGAGTAAGAGGTTCTCCCTCTTGCCTAACGGCAGATTGGTCGACCAATTTCAAGAAAATATCTTCCAACGAAACACCCACGGGGGTAATTACCAAAATGTACCAACCCCGCTTCGCGCATTCCTCAAACAAGGCGCGGCGAATATCCACGTCTTTATCTGCTTCGATCATGACGTCCACCGTGCCCGGTTCCATAGAACCCTGAAGCTCCACTTTCAACATGCCGGGAATGGCGGAAAGCACCGGAACGACTTGATCTTGAGGGGCGGCGATACGAACAGCATAGCGACTGTTAGCGGCGGCGGAACGGGCAAGGTCTTCGGTCAACGCATCGGCAATCAAATGCCCTTCATTGATAATAATCACCCGTTCGCAGACCGATTGAATCTCAGACAACACGTGGGAGGAGAGAATGACCGTCCGGGTTTGACCCAATTTGTGAATGAGGTTGCGGATCTCCACAATCTCTTTGGGGTCAAGCCCTACGGTAGGTTCGTCCAAAATAAGAATCTTGGGGTCGTTGATCAAAGCCTGCGCAAGTCCTACTCGCTGGCGGTATCCTTTGGACAGGTTGCGAATCATACGATGGCGAACGTGGGAAATACGCACCACTTCGCAAACTTCGTTCAGATGCTCCCGCCGGGGGAATTTGCACTTTTTCAGACCGAAAACGAAATTCAGATATTCGTTGACGGTCATGTCCATATAAAGGGGCGGAATTTCAGGGAGATACCCCACGTATTCCTTCGCCTTTTCGGGGGCGTCCATCAGGTGGTAACCGTTGATATAGATCGTACCGACGGTAGGGGCGATATAGCCGGTGAGCATATTCATAGTGGTACTCTTTCCGGCGCCGTTGGGTCCTAAGAACCCGACGATCTCTCCCCGACGGACGGTAAAGGTCAGGTTATCTACGGCGGTTTTTTTTCCATACCGCTTGGTAAGCCCGGTGACTTCGATCATGGTATAAAACTCCTTGAGTAAAAAGGTTATTCGTTATCAGTGACGGTGGCGATGCCGAGAATCTTCAACTGATCCGCGTCTACGGGGGCGGGGCAATCGGTCATCAGCTCGGAAGCGTTCTGAACCTTGGGGTATGCCACAACGTCCCGGAGGGATTCGCACCCCAACATCTGCATAACCAACCGGTCAAGTCCCAATCCCATACCGCCGTGGGGAGGTGCTCCGTAGCGGAAAGCATCGGTGAGATAGCCGAATTTTTCATAGGCTTCTTCGTCGGTCAGACCCAGCAGACGGAAAATACGCTTCTGTAATTCAGGATCGGTGATACGGATCGAACCGGAAGCCAGTTCAATCCCGTTGAGTACCAAATCGTAACACTTGGCACGAACCTTACCCTTATCGGATTCCAAATAGTCGAGACATTCGTCCAAAGGTGCGGTAAAGGCATGGTGCATCGCAATCCAGGTTTGAGATTCTTCATCGTATTCAAAGAAGGGGAATTCCACGATCCACAGGAACTTGTAGCCTTCCAGTTTGAGTTCCAATTTCTTGGCAAGGTGGTTGCGAAGCATACCGCAGGTAGTTAAAGCCTTGGTGTTGTTGGCATCAGCAATGACGAGAACCACGTCGCCGGTCTTTGCTCCGGTTTTGGTGAGAATGGCGTTCATTTCTTCTTCGGTCATAAATTTAGCGAAGGAAGAGGTCATACCTTCCTCTGTGAGACGAATCCAAGCGATTCCCTTTCCGCCGACACCCTTTACGTAGTCCACCAGTTTGTCAATTTCCTTACGGGTCAGTTTGGAGACGGAATCTTCCGCAACCAGCGCCCGAACGGAACCGCCTCCGGCAATGGCACCGGAGAACACGGCAAAACCGGAATCTTTGACGGTTTCGGTCAGATCAATGATCTCCATACCGAAACGAACGTCCGGCTTATCCGAACCGTAGCGTTCCATAGCTTCCTGATAGGTCATGCGAGGCAAAGGCATGGGAATGTCGACGCCCAACGCCTCTTTGAATACCCGGCTGATGAAACCTTCACCGATCTTCAGAACGTCTTCCACTTCCACGAAAGACATTTCCAAGTCGATCTGGGTAAATTCCGGCTGACGGTCGGCACGCAGGTCTTCGTCCCGGAAACACCGGGCAATCTGCATATAACGGTCAAATCCGGCAACCATGGAAAGTTGTTTATACAACTGCGGAGATTGGGGCAAGGCATAAAATTCACCGGGGTGAATCCGAGAAGGAACCAAAAAGTCCCGGGCGCCTTCCGGGGTAGAACGAATGAGAATAGGAGTTTCGATTTCAATAAATCCGTTCTCGTCGAAATAGTCCCGCGTGATCTTGGTGACCCGATGACGGAATATGATATTGTTCTGCAGATCGGGGCGACGCAAATCAAGATAACGGTGCTTGAGGCGAAGTTCTTCATTCGCCTTGGAATTTTCCACGATTTCAAAGGGAGGCGTTTCGGATTTGCCCAAAACGGTCAGTTCGGTGACCAGAACCTCCACGTCACCGGTATCCATTTTCGGATTCCGGGTTTCTTCACTACGCATACGAACAACGCCGGTGGCGGTCAATACGTCTTCCGGGCGCAGAGCATACGCCTGATCGAACAATTCTTTATTTTCGTTTTCATCAAAGGTCAGTTGCAGAATTCCGGAACGGTCCCGCAAAGTGATGAAAATCAATCCGCCCAAGGGACGGCGGCGTTGAACCCAACCATAAACATGAACGGTCTTCCCTGCATCGGAAGCACGGAATTCACCGCAATAAGCGGTACGATTTAATTCTTTTCCCATAAGTTATATCGTCCTTCTATTTTAATCGTTAATCATATCAAAATCGTGACGTAAGAATAAAGTTTTGAAGAAAAATCACTCTTCTGCGGCTCGCTTACGCTCGCTGCATCAGTTCGACTTGCTAAAAATTCGGCGTTATCGTCTTGAATTTTCAGAGTCTCACTGAACTCTCAACGCGATCTCTTTTGCTCCGTCAGACAGAGTGGTCTCAAAGGGCTCTCCCCCTGCCATGTCTTTGACGGTGATCTTTCCGCTTTCCACTTCATTGTCGCCGATAACGACCACAAAGCGGGCGTTGGTTTTGTCTGCATATTTCATCTGTGCTTTCAGAGAACGATCCATCAGATCGGTTTCTCCGCGAATTCCAAGATTCCGCAAATCGGTGGCAAGTCGATTTGCCGCAAGAACCGCCCCCTGTCCCATAGCGGCAACGTAAACACCATTGCGGGGAAGTTCGGGGAACAGCCCCCGTTCTTTCATCACACCCACGAGTCGTTCCAGACCGGCGGCAAATCCAAGTCCGCAGACCTTCATTTTTCCGTCCAGCTCGGTGACAAGTCCGTCATAACGTCCGCCCCCTGCCAAAGTAAGCCCGGAGACAGGATCGATAAATTCAAAAACGGTGCGGGTGTAATAATCCAACCCCCGAACGATGTGCGGATCGACGAAATAGGAAATTCCGGCATTATCCAACGAAACTTTGAGGGTTTCAAAATGATCTTTACAATCGTCGCAAAGGTAATCCAAGATTACCGGAGCGTCGGCGGCGATCTCTTTGCAAATGGGGGATTTACAATCCAAGATCCGCATGGGATTGCGGTCAAGACGTCCTCGACAAGTCTCACAAAGTTCCTCGGCGCGGGAAGAAAAATAGGTCTTCAGTGCCGCATGATAATTTTTGCGACATTCGGGGCAACCGATGGAATTGATATTCAACGAAATCTGATCCAATCCCAATTCTTTCAGGAAAGAAGATGCAAGTTCGATTACTTCCCGATCTGCCTGAGCAGATGCGGAGCCGTACAATTCCGCACCGAACTGATGAAACTCCCGAAACCGCCCCGCCTGAGGTTTTTCATAACGGAAGGCAGAGATGATATAATAAGCCTTCAAAGGTAAAAGACCGCCGAACAGACCGTGCTCCAGACAAACCCGGACGGCGGAAGCAGTGCCTTCGGGACGCAACGTAACCGAACGATCTCCTTTATCCTTGAAGGTGTACATTTCTTTTTGAACCACGTCGGTGGTATCCCCCACGCCACGCTCGAACAATTCGGTGGACTCAAAGGTGGGGAAGCGGATCTCACGATACCCGAACCGATCGGAAACCCGACGGGCAGCGTCTTCGATCTGCTGCCACTGATAAGATTCAGCCGGGAGAACGTCGTTGGTTCCCCGGGGGGCTTTGATTTCCATAGCCATAGTCTTTTTCACTTTCTATTTCTAATTTTGCATTTTTGCGAATCAAGGGAAAAGATCAGAACAAATTGATGTCATTCTTCCGATCGGTGTGATAGATTTCACGCCAATCCAGATCTCCTCTACCCAACGCACAAACCAGCACTTCCGCCGTGGCGATGTTGGTGGCGAAGGGAACGTTGTGCATATCACAAAGACGAAGCAGCGTATCTTCTTCTTCCGACATCTTTTGCTGAGAAGCGTCCCGGAAAAACAAGAGAAGGTCGATTTCGTCGTATGCGACTCGGGAAGCGATCTGCTCCGCGCCGCCGCCCTTTCCTTCCAAGAAGCGGAAGACGTTCAGCCCGGTGGTGTCGGAGACCAATTTCCCCGTCATCGCCGTGGCACAAACCTCGTGTTTTGCCAAGATGCCGCAGTATGCAATACAGAACTGCACCATCAATTCCTTTTTCTTATCGTTTGCAAGCAAAGCGATGGTCATTGTTTCGTACCTCCGTATGGTAAAAATTGTTATGAAAATTTATCAAGATCAACCGATTGTCCGGTCACCCGCAGAGCAATGTTGCGAAATGCCTTTTTGCTACGGGATTTGGGAAGATTGTACGCCAGCGTATCCCCGTTGCCGGCACAGATCACGCCGATGTCCTCGGGGATCAGTCCGATCAGTTGCAGAGAGGTGCTGTCGATAATGTCGTCAATATCGGGGGCATAATTCTTTTTGATAAGAGAAGGACGAACCCGATTAACGATGAGACGAACCCTTCCGGCACCGCTGCGGAACAGATAATCCGCAGTTCGTTCCCCATCGGAAATGGCAGTTCGGTCGGGTGTAGTAACGATGAGAGTTTCATATCTTGGGTCCGCCAAAATCTCCAAGGTGGGGCCGATTCCGGCGGGGCAATCGATGAAGATATAATCGAAATACCTTCGCTTTTCTTCCACAAGTTGACGCAAAAACTTCAGAAGCGTAACAGTGGAGACTTCCCGACGCAGAGGGGCGAATAATGCGAATAGGTTGGGGTGCCCCGGAACAGAGAGAACCGCATCGTCAAAAGAGCAATTACGATAATAGAGATCCTGAAGGTCATACACGTGGCGGTTACGCAACCCGAAAGCAAGATCGAGATTGGAAAGATCCAGATCCGCATCGATCACAAGAACCCGGTGTTTTTCCGAAAGCGCCGCAGACATATTTGCGGATACCGTGGTCTTTCCCACACCGCCTTTGCCGGACGCAATTAAAAACACTTTGCCCAAACCATCAACCTCCTTTTGTCCCACGCATCGGCGCGAGTTTTAGATATATTCTATATATTAACATATTTATGGGATAAAATCAAGAGGAACGGAAGAAAAACCTCCGCTCCTCGCTACAAATTTACAAAAAAATTAAAAAAACGCCAAAGAAACTTCAAAGAAATATCCGAATCAGATTATTACGGCAACAACGTGTTGAAATCCGAAAGGGAGTCAAAGGAATCCTGATTGGAAAAATAATAGGATAAAACATCTTTAACCACTTGGGACGTATAAGCATTTGCCCCCTTGCCGCCGTGTTCAATAACCACAGTAAAAGCAATTTTGGGGTTATCCACGGGAGCATATCCGGAAATCAGAACCGTCGGGTGTCCGCTGGCGTATTCGGCGGTACCGGATTTAGCGGCAACGGTAACGATGTCGAAATTCCGGAAATAACTGTACACCGTACCGTCTTGCACGTTTACGACCTTATAAAGTCCGTTTCGGACGGTCTGGAGAGTCTTTTCGGAAATACTCAGCGTGCCCTTCTGCGTAACCTGAGTTTCTTTCGTTTCCCCGGTGTCCCGATTGGTAATTGAACGAATCAAATAAGGTTGAATTTGAACGCCGTTTCCGGCAACGGTTGCAATCATATTGGTCAACTGCAACGGCGTTACCACGTTATCCGACTGACCGATGGCTGCCATGAGGTTTTCCCCGGAATTCCAGATGCCACCGGCTTTTTCCCGGGCGGTTTTGGAGGCAATGGAACCGGAAATTTCGCCGGAAAGTTCGATTCCTGTTTTGGAACCAAAGCCAAGTAATGCTGCGTATTCCGCCAATTTATCGCTTCCCAGCTGACGCCCCACTTCATAAAAGAAACAGTTGCATGATTTTTGAAGGGCGGTTTCTACGGTCACAACACCGTGCACGTGAGATTCATAGCAAGTGGGTTGATAATCGGAATAATAGGTATACCGACCGGTACAACGGTAGGTGGTATTTTTCGTAATAATGCCTTCTTCCAATCCGGCAATGGCGGTCACAACTTTCCAGGTAGACCCAGGGGGGAAGGCTCCGGCAACGGTACGGTTTACGTAGGGAGAATTTTCGGATTGAGAGAGGGTTGCGTAGTCTTCGTAAAAAGTAGAGAGATTGTAATCGGGATTGGAAGCCATGGACAAGATTTCTCCGGTCTCAATTTCCATAAAAACGGCAGCGGCAGCAGTAGCGGCTTTCTCTCCGTTTAATTTCTTCGCTCCTGCGACGGCAGAAGCGAGGGAATCTTCCGTCACTTGCTGCAAATTTTTTCCGATGGTCAGGATCACGTCAGAACCGAACTGTGCTTTTTTTCCTTCCAATTCTGAGGTAACGGCACCGGCAGAGTTGACCTCGATATAACGGTATCCGTCTTTGCCCCGAAGAAGGTCTTCGCAAATTTTTTCGATTCCGTCCTTGCCCACCGTATCGGTCAGAGCGTACCCCTGATCTTTGCGAATTTCGTATTCATTGGCGGAAATCGGACCGATATATCCGAGGATATGAGATGCAAAATTTTCTTCCGTATAAGTGCGGGTATATCCGGTGGAAATCTCCACGCCCAGCATCTCTTCTTCCCGTTCTTTAAGAGCAGTAATAATTTCAATGGAAACATCAGAAGCAAAGGGATAAATCGATGGAGCGCCACTGCGGAACATCGAATAACGAACCCCGATAATCGCCCGCGCCATGGCAGGAGAATAATCTTCCAATTTGTAGTACGAAATCAACCCCGCAATAACGTTTTCCGCGGTAGCAGTGGTGGATACTTTCCGTTTTTCCAAAAAAGTAAAAAAATCAGAAGGCAAATTCTCTTCCGTATAGATATAGGGTTCGGAATCCGAAATAGGCAAAAGATCCGTGTAATCCTGCTTATAGGCGTCAAACACGGAAATCATGGAAGAGAGAGTCCCGTTGACGTCCTTGCAGATATTCAGATCCAAATTGACCGACAAGACCGTCTGGTTTTGAACCATGGGTAAACCATAACGGTCTAAAATCTCCCCGCGGGCAGATTCTTCCACCGTTTTGGTCACGACACGCGCCAAGGATTGGGCGCGATAGGATTCCCAGTCGATCAACTGCAATTTAACAAGCCGAACGACGAACAAAACCAACACCGAAGCAAAAAGCACGGAAAGAATGGCTATACGGCTTTTTTTCACACAGTCACCTCCTGAAAGAATAACCGTCCCGATCCCGGAACCAAAGAGAAAAAAGAAGATACAACAAAAACAGCACCGGCAAACTCATCACCAACCGGGGCAAGAAAATATATTGGGCGGCGGTGAGTAGAAGCACCGAATGATTAAGCCCTTCGACTCCCCAAAGGATCAATTCATACAACGCCACGGAAAGGATTCCCGTAATCATACCGGAAAATACGTTGCGGG
This sequence comes from Eubacteriales bacterium, assembly GCA_045603745.1. Taxonomy (GTDB): domain Bacteria; phylum Bacillota; class Clostridia; order Oscillospirales; family UBA644; genus RGIG995. The sequence goes on from JAZUMQ010000049.1 coordinate 60,716, forward strand.
AAAGAATTTTTTCCACCAAAAACGCAATCACATATCCGAAAATCAAATACGTTACTGCCCGAAATCCGAAGATCCCAGACGCCATAGAATCGGCAAACAAGCCGAAGAACAAACCGAACAGTGAGGCGGCTTTTTCTCCGCAAAACATAGCGCAAACCACCACGGCGCACAACAAATAGGGAGGGTTACACCCCCACCAAAAAGGACCGACGCAATGTTCCGCCAATCCCAAGACCAGAAATAAAATTCCGATTAAAACGAGACGCAGTTTCGGTTTCATTGGGTATCCTCGGAAAAGTTGGTAATTACAAGAACTTCTTTGAGTTTTTCAAAAGAAACGGCGGGGGTCAAAACCGCATTGAGGGAAAGACCGTTATCTTCATATTGCAATTCGGACACGGTCCCCAACAACAGTCCTTTGGGGTAAACTCCCCCAAGCCCGGAAGTATAGATTTGATCCCCCCGGTTAACGGCGGAATCTTTGCCGAGATAACGAACGAGGCATTGCCCCTTCGCTTTTAATTCCAGCGTTCCTTCGGTGACACCGACGTCACCTGTCGATAGCAAAATCGCACCGACGGAAATTTGAGGGTCAATAAAGGTAGAAACCGTTGCCCAGTTGAGCCCGACTTGGGTCACTTTGCCCACGAGTCCGCCTTCACAAACTACAATATTTCCCTTTTCGATCCCGGCTCCCGTGCCGACGTTAATACCGAACGAACCGTTCCAGCCGTCGGAAGAAACCGTCACCACGTCAGCGGAAACGTATTCAAAGGAATAGGCAGGGTCTGCGATCGAAAGCATCTCCTTATAACGGTCGTTTTGCACTTTGTGGTAATGCAAATCATTGATTTCCTTTTGAAGATCGTTGACCTGTTCCCGTAAAGCGGCATTTTCCTCTTTCAAATCGTCGTACTGAGAGATGGAAGAAAACAGGTCGGTTATTTGATTTTTGCACCACGTGAACCCGGTGCGGACAGGTGACACGATAATTCCGACCAACTGTTCGTGGGGCATGGTATGACCGTTGACTGCAATTGAAAGCATAAAGCCCAGCAAAAAGCAGACAATCAGCACGAGAATAGCGAAAAACCGTCCCCGAAAAAAGTACTTCATTATCGGCACCTCCTGATAAATTTTAAACCAAAATGGTTTTAAGAAAGGATATTTTCGTGTTGGATTCCGTGTTTGATCTGATCCCGGTAACGGTATGCATTTCCGACCCCGGTAACAACACTTTCCAGAGGGGAAGCGGAGTGCATACAGGCAACGCCGGTCTCCTTCGACAACAATTCTTCCCAACCGGGAATCAAACTGCCACCGCCTACCAAGGTGATTCCGCTGTCGATAATATCCGCCGCCAATTCGGGGGGAATTTTCTCCAAAGTCTGTTTAATCTGATCCACCAAAAAGCGGGCAGATTCCATCAAAACGTCACGAATATCGTCGGTGGAAAGGGCAACGTTCACCGGAAGTCCGCGAACCAAATCCCGACCGCTGACGGTCATGAAATTCACGTGACCGTCATCGAAGACCGAACCGATGGACATTTTCACGTCTTCCGCAGTGCGGTCTCCAATCAAAACACTATGGGTTTTCCGGACGTAAGCAATAATATCCCGATCGAATTTCTTTCCGGCACAGGTTGTGGAAGTAACGGATACGATGCCCCCTAAGGAAAGCACCGAGATCTCCGTGGTTCCACCACCAATATCGACCACCATTCGTCCCCGGGGTTCTACGATGGGAAGCCCCGAACCCAGCGCTGCGGCAATGGGCTTTTCCACGACGAAAGGTACTTTTTTCACACCGGCGGCACGAACGGCGTCAGCCACTGCACGCTTTTCAACCGGAGTTGCTCGACAAGGAATGGAAACCACCGCAGATACCGGACCGAATCCGGTACGGCAACGGCGGATATAATCCCGCAACATCATGACCGTTTTATCAAAATCGGCGATGACTCCGTTTTGGACGGGAGAAGTTACGGTAACGGTATCGGGAGTTCTGCCCAGCATGTCCCGGGCTTCCAGACCGGCACAAATGAATTTTTTCGCTCCGTAGGTTTCCGTAGCAACGATGGAAGGTTCGCTAAGAACCACGCCCTTGTCTCGACGGTAAATGAGGGTATTACAGGTTCCAAGGTCAATGCCAAATTCATTCAATCCCATAAAAAACCTCCTCCGTCACAAAATATCAATGCCGAATTCCTTCAGCATTTCGTAAAGAATACTAACCGGCAGGCCGACCACGTTGGCATAGTCGCCATCAATATGATCGACAAGCAAAGCACCCTTGCTCTGAATCCCGTAAGCGCCGGCTTTGTCGTAGGGTTCATTGGAAGCAACGTAAGCGGCAATCTGTTCTTCGGACAGGTGCTTGAAAAAGACTTCCGTTCGACACAATCCCGTTTCCATACGTCCGTCGCAGGCAACCGTGATTCCGGTATAGACAAAATGGGAACGCCCCGACATCATGCGCAACATTTCCGCAGCTTCTTCGTCTCCGTTGGGTTTCCCCAAAACCGTTCCGTCCACCGCGACAACCGTATCTGCGGCAATGACGACGGAAAGAGGATTGTTATTTGCCACGGCGGCGGCCTTTCGCATGGAAAGTTCGCAAACAATGTCAATGGGATCGGTCAAATCCGTAGATTCGTCCACTGCAGGAACGATACTCTGAAATGAAAGCCCGATCTGTTGCAACAATTCAAATCGCCGGGGAGAAGAAGATGCGAGAATAAAATCTCTGTTCATAAATCAATTCACCTTATATTTTGAAAGGGGAAGCCGAACGGTAAAAAGGGTTCCCTTTCCGATTTTGCTCTTTACTTCAATGGTTCCGCCGTGAAGTTCCACAATTTTTTTGGCAACCGACAGACCGATTCCTGTTCCGGAAGCAAGACCGCCCCGAACCACGGGAGCCTTGTAGTACCGGTCAAAAATATGAGGAATATCTTCCGAATCGATTCCGGATCCGTTATCCAGAACCCGCAAAACAACTTGGCGGGAGTCCTGATCTAACGACAGAATCACCTTTCCTCCGGAAGGAGTGTGTTTAACGGCGTTATCCAAAAGAATCACCGCCAACTGACCGATCCGATCCGGATCCAACATAAGCAGGGGAAACTCTTTTTTCGCCTCAAAGCGCAGTTCGACCCCGGAAGCGGACGCCATAGCCTTCAAATCATCACACACTCCTTGTCCCAAGGCGACAAGATCGGTGGGTTGAGGATCAAAGCGCAGGGCGGCATGTTTCCGGGTAGAATCCAAAAGATCCGACACCAATTTGGTCATAGCGTCGATTTCCCGCAAGATGCGGTTATAGTATTCCGGGTACTGTTCCGCAGGAACCGCACCGTCCGCCAAAACCTCCACGCTGCCACGGATCACGGTCAGGGGAGTTTTCAATTCGTGGGCAACCTCCGAAAGCACTTGATCCCGAGGATCGTGCAACGGAGATTTCTTCAAATTTTTATTGCGTTTTTTCTGCATGATCCAGAAAAAAATAAAGTCTAAAATTGCGGTGATCAGCACGAAAACCCAAACCACCGCACAGGCAATCAAAAACCCGATTTTTTCCCGGAACAAAAGGGATAAAACCGACAAAACGGCACCGATGGCAAGAAGCACCGGCACCGTCCGTTCAATCAGCAGAAAAAGTTGTTCTGATTTGCGTCTCATTTCACTTCAAACTTGTATCCGACGCCCCAGACCGTCTTAATATCAAACCCGACGGAATCATCGATGTCGAGTTTGGTACGGATCCGCTTAATGTGGGTATCCACGGTACGGGTATCGCCGAAATATTCGTAACCCCAAATATTTTCCAACAAGTGATCCCGGGTAAACACTCTGCCGGGATTGGTGGCAAAGAGCCAAAGAATCTCGATTTCCTTCTTGGTCAGGATCACGGGCTTGCCGTTGACGGAAGCCTCATAACTGTTCATATCAATGACAAGACCGGCAACTTCGATCTTTTTGCTCTTCTCGTCTACCGATTCATCGGCAACGCGACGCAAAACGGTCTTGACGCGCATAAGTACTTCTCGGGGACTGAAAGGCTTGATAACGTAGTCGTCCGCACCGATGTCCAAACCGAGGATACGTTCCTGTTCTTCCGCCTTTGCGGAGATGATGATAATGGGAACATTGGAAGTTTGACGAATTTGCTTACAAACGTCGAAGCCGTTGATCTTAGGCATCATGACGTCAAGCAGAATCAGGGACGGATTGCGTTCCTTAAAAAACTTAAGGGCTTGTTCTCCGTCGTAGGCGCAAATGTACTGATAGCCTTCCTTTTGCGCGTAGATTTTCAGCAGATCGACGATTTCCTTATTATCATCGGCGATCAGAATGGTTTTTTCCATGAATTTCATTCCCTCCGGGATCTTTTTTATCCGTGTCGGAATAAGTATATCACATTTTGCAGACTTTGTCAAGAAGCAGACAAAATTTCAATAAAAAAAGGACACATTTTTCAATTTTGTAACATTTGCGTTTCAAATTCAACACATTATCCCTGCTATTTTTCCCGATAAATATTGTAAAACAGAGGCTTTTTTATGACGGAATTGAAAATTGAAAAAAAAATGCGACAGAGATATTTCAAAGTTGTTACAAGAAAAAACCGTTGAAATTATTGCATTTTTTCAAATTTCACGGAACAAAAAGCGGATAAAAAAGGATCAAAAAGGCGGCAAAATTGCTACAAATCTGTTTCCATTCCCATAATAATCTTGAAAAATGCCACATTTTTCGGTGCAAAAAAAGAACTTTTTATGAATTATCCCGTCTCCCCTATTGTCATTCTTACGGTTCTATGATATAATAGTATATTATATTTATAAGCAATCGCAAAAAGGATGGAATATAAGTATGAAACGGACTTTTATCAACGAATTGTTCGCCTCTCCGGAATCCTACACGGAACAAACCGTAAAGGTTTGTGGCTGGGTACGGACGTTAAGAGACTCCAAGGCCTTCGGCTTTATCGAACTGAACGACGGATCCTATTTCAACGGGGTTCAGATCGTTCTGGAAGAAGCGAATCTGGACAACTATAAAGAGATCGTCAAACTGAACGTTGGATCTGCGGTGGAAGTGGAAGGAAAATTTGTCCTGACCCCCGACATGAAACAACCCTTTGAAATCAAAGCGATCTGTGTCACCGTAGCCGGGGCTTCCACACCGGACTATCCCCTGCAGAAAAAACGCCATTCTCCGGAATTTCTGCGCAGCATTGCTCATCTGCGTCCCCGGACGAACCTTTACTCTGCCGCATTCCGGGTTCGCTCCGTTGCCGCGTACGCCATTCATCGCTTTTTCCAAGACAAGGGATTTGTTTACGTAAATACCCCCATCATCACCGGAAGTGACTGCGAAGGTGCGGGCGAAATGTTCCGTATCACCACCTTGGATATGGAAAATCTTCCCAAAAAGGAAGACGGTACCGTAGACTATTCCCAAGACTTTTTTGGGAAATCTACCAACTTGACCGTCTCCGGACAATTGGAAGCAGAATGCTTTGCCATGGCCTTTGATAAGGTTTATACCTTCGGCCCCACCTTCCGTGCGGAAAATTCCAACACTGCTCGCCACGCGGCGGAATTCTGGATGATCGAGCCGGAAATTGCCTTTGCGGATCTGAAAGACGATATGGACTTGGCAGAAGAAATGATCAAATACGTCATTCGGTACGTCATGGACAAATGTGCCGCCGATCTGGAATTTTTCAATTTGAGAGTCGACAACGGTCTTTTGGAACGGCTGACCAATCTGGTCAACGCGGATTTTAAGCGGGTCACCTACACCGAAGCGGTGGAATTGCTGGAAAAATCCGGTCATAAATTTGATTATCCCGTTTCTTGGGGTTGCGACCTGCAAACCGAACACGAACGGTATCTGACCGAAGAGATTTTCAAATCCCCCGTATTTCTTACCGATTATCCGAAAGAGATTAAAGCCTTCTATATGCGCCTTAACGACGACGGGAAGACCGTTGCCGCCACCGACCTTTTGGTTCCCGGTGTTGGAGAAATCATCGGAGGAAGCCAACGTGAAGAACGTTTGGACGTCTTGTTGGAACGTATGAAGGAACTGGGACTGAACGAAGAAGACTACTGGTGGTATCTGGATCTTCGCCGCTACGGTGGCACAAAGCACGCCGGATTCGGCTTGGGATTTGAACGGCTCATCATGTATCTGACGGGCATTTCCAATATCCGCGACGCCATTCCCTTCCCCCGTACCGTAGGAACCGCCGAATTTTAATTTTACCCCATCTGAAAGGAAAAACCCTGTATGATTTCCGATTTTACAAAAGAAGAATGGTCTGCCGTCTATCGGGCGGCAAAAGACGAATATAACACCTATTGCACCGAAGATCTGAACCTGGATATGTCCCGGGGCAAACCTTCCTCCGACCAATTAGACGTAACCGAAGGACTTTTGGACACGTTAAAAACCTGTGTAGATTGCTACGGAGAAGAAGGAGATTACCGCAACTACGGAATTCTTAACGGCATTCCCGAAGCCCGCAGATTATTCGCAGAACTGTTTGAAGTGGATCCGGAGAACGTAGTGGTAGGCGGAAACTCCAGTCTGAACATGATGTACGATACGATCGTTACCGCCATGCTCTTCGGGGTTCCCGGCTCGGTGCGACCCTGGTGCAGAGAAGACAAAGTTCGCTGGCTCTGCCCTGCTCCCGGATACGACCGTCACTTTTCCGTTTGTGAAAGTCTCGGCATCGAAATGATTCCCATCGAAATGAAAGAAGACGGCCCCGATATGGATAAAATCGAGGCCATCTGTTCGGAACACAACTGCGTGAAAGGAATGTGGTGTGTTCCCAAATACAGCAATCCCGAAGGGAAAACCTATTCCGATGAAGTTGTGCGTCGGCTGGCAAAGATGAAAGCCGCCCCGGACTTCCGTATTTATTGGGATAATGCCTACATTGTTCACGATCTGACCGACACCCCGGACCAACTGCTGAATCTGTTTGACGAATGTGTCAAGGCAGGAAATCCGAACCGGGCGTTGATGTTTACCTCTACCTCCAAGATTTCCTTCCCCGGTGCCGGGGTTGCCGCCATGGCCGCGTCCAAGGCGAACATTAAGGCACTGAACGCCGTCAAGACTTATCAAACCATTGGTCCGGATAAGTTGAATCAGTTGCGTCACGTCCGTTATTTTAAGAATAAGCAGGGCATCGTGGATCACATGAAGCGCCACGCGGAATATCTGCGTCCTCAATTTGAGATTGCTCTGAAAGAAATGAACGAACAGTTAGCCCCCGACGGATACGCTCAATGGACCGTTCCCAACGGTGGATATTTCCTGTCCGTGGATTTAATCGACGGCTGTGCAAAGCGGGTAGAAGAATTGATGAGCAAAGCCGGGGTCAAGATTACCCCTGCCGGATCTTCTTTCCCCTATCATCACGATCCCAGAGATCGGAATCTCCGCATTGCTCCCACCTATCCCCCCATCGAGGAACTGAAAACCTGCATTAAACTGCTCTGCGTCTGTATTAAACTGGCGACGGCGGAACATTACTTAAAATGATAAGAAAAACGGATTGGAGAAAACACTCCAATCCGTGTACTTAAAATTTTCCTCGTGTCATACCGGAAGCCGGGGGAATTCCCTTTCGATAAGAAGTGAGAACCTCCGTAATCTGCTCCGGCGTTTCGTCGGTAAACAAAAACCGATGAAAGCCGAGCCCGTCAATGGGTTTGTCTGCAAGCCACAGGCGGTCGGCGTTCCACAATTCGTTGCGACAGCCGAAGGCACAGGTCAAAAGGAACTCTTTCCCGATCCGGTCAGTCAACTTCTCGGTTTTTCCGTGATGCGCTTTCAAGCAATTGCGGAAGATCATAAACGGCAACCGTCCGTAGACGATCATTCCGGTGCGTGGGGTGGTCATATCCCGGAGTTGCGCGCCGTTCAACTCAAAGGACAGGGTGACGTCTTTTAAACCCTTTGCCAAGAACTCGTCCCGCGTGACGGGATTGTAAATATTCAATCCGAAATCTCCGTGGGTCGTGAGAGAATGGGCAAAGCAAAAGGGCAAATGCCCGACGTTTCCGCACAAGGCGTGAGTAACCCCCGCTTCTTTCCAAGCGAGAACCAAACGTTCTGCCTGTTGTTTTTCGTCTTCCCGCAAAATTCGAGGAAAGACGAAGCCAACTTTATCGGAATACTTTTCAATAATTTTAGGGTGGTCTTTGATCGCTGTCAAGGGCAACCAAAGGAAATCAAGATCCACGTTCTCCGGGATTCGTTCGGGATAGAGGAAAACACCTTCCCTCCGCCCGGAAAAAGGCTGGGCTTTCTCATGAGAGACCGGAAGGTCTTTCCAAGAATGAGAAACCATGCAACGCATTTGCGTAAGCCGGTCGATCAAATCCCGCCGTAACGCTTTGACGGCAGAAGCGGGAACAAAGGAATTTTCCGGAAAACAAGCGGTAAAGGAGTTGAGATAATACGCCGTATTTCCCAAAGCGCCGAAGGCATCTCGGATCTCGTCTTCCGTAGTGGCACGATTCCGAGCAACGGAAACCGGCAAACACCCTTCCGCGGAATAAGAACCACAGACGGCGGTACAGAGCAACTGATCCCCCGATGGGTGAATGGAAACGTCCAGACCGAGACGAGGATATTCTTTCTTAGAAATATCGACACGGTTGACCGTCTCGCTCCGAGTACCGAACATGGACGAGCCGATTTTATCGGTATAATAGCCGTCGGTAAATCCGGAACGACTGAAAACGCCGGCAAGATACGCCTCGGTTTCGGGAGTATATTCCTCTCCCCTTTTGGCGGCGGCGTAGGCTCCGGTGATGGCGGCTACGTATTCCGGGGATTTCATGCGTCCTTCGATTTTCAAAGACGCGATTCCCATCTCTTCCAATTCGTTATAATATTTCAACAGACATAAATCTTTCAAACTCAGCCGATACCCGCCCTGATAGGGCAAACGGCAAGGCTGAGCACATTCCCCTCGGTTTCCGGATCGTCCGCCGATGAGGGAACTCATATAACATTGCCCGCTGTAACACATACACAAAGCGCCGTGTCCGAAAATTTCCAATTCCAAAGGGGAACGGACTGCCATATATTCCAGTTCTTTGCGGGACACTTCCCGGGATAAGACAACCCGATCAAATCCCATTTGCTGGGCAAACAGAATGCCGTCCAGATTGTGGACGGTTAACTGGGTGGAAGCGTGCAAAGGAATATCGGAACGCTTTTTCAATTCCGCCGCAAGGCCCACGTCCTGAACGATCAGCGCATCGACTCCGGCGGCAATCAGTTTTTCCGCCGTAGCAAGGGCGGTCGGCACTTCCCGTTGAGAAATCAACGTATTCAACGTAGCGTGACAGGAAACGCCCCGAGTGTGGCAGTAGCGAATTTGATCTTCCAGTATATCGTCGGAAAAGTTCGACGCATTCATTCGGGCGTTAAAGGACGACGCCCCGAAATAAACCGCATCTGCCCCCGACAATACGGCTGCTTTTAACGACTCCGGCGAACCTGCGGGAGATAAGATCTCCATAACTCTGTTACTCCCCGGCTTTCAGCGCCGCAATCTCTTTTTTCGCCTCTGCCAATTGCATTTTGAGGGAAGTGACTTTGGCACGCTGTTTTTCCAATTTTTCTTTCAACTGACGGTTTTCATCACAGAAGTCCATGCAGGTGAGAAGAATGGAATTGATCTTCGGTGCTCCCTTATTTCCCTGCTCAAACTGCGCAATGCGACGGTTGACTGCTTTGACGATAGACGTGGTTTCCGCTTCGGTCTCGCTGGAATACAGTTTGACGTCAATGCCACCCACGTTTACGGTATAAATGGTATCTGCCATAAAAAAATACCCCCTTTGAGGTTTCAAAAAACAATACTTACCTTATTATCATAACATATTTGAATGAAAAAAGCAAGAGGACGAGGCAAAATATACCGAATCGGTATTTGAATTCCGCAAATTCCTTCACCGAAAGGTGCAGATCACGATAACTGCCACAAAAAAAGAAAGGAAGTCCACACATGGCAACCAAGAAAAAGACAACAGCAAAACCTTCCACGACAAAGAAAACATCTTCCGGATCCCATAAGCCGGAAACAAAGCGAAAGGTTACGGAAAAGCAACCGGAAAAGAAAACGATGGATCGGGGGTTAAAAAATACCCTTTTGGGAATTATTTTTCTTGCCCTTTCTCTGATTACTTTTTTGAGTTTCTTTGACGGCGTGATGGGAGTCGTCGGAAAAGGATTGAAGATTGCCATGTCCTGGGCAATGGGCGCGTTGGCGGCGGGAATTCCTGTGGTATTCCTGATCCTTGCCATCACGCGTATTGTAGACAAAAACACTGCCATGACCAAACGAGCCTGGTGCATCGTGGGGCTTTACGGTGTGGTTTCCGCTTTGTGGTCTGCCATTGCGGTGGACTTGAACGGCATGGGGTTGACCGATTATCTGGTCACGCTGGCACATAAAGGCCTGGAAATGCGTGGGGGAGGTACCTTGACAGGGATCGTATCTTGGTGTTTCCTGTCTCTGTTCAATAAGATCGGAACAATCATCGTGTTCATCGTTATTATTCTTATTTTGTTGGTAATTATCAGCGGAGTAACCTTCTCCAGTCTTTTTGACCGCAACGAAGAGGAAGAAACGAACGAAAAAGAAAAGACGGAATCGGTTCAGATTCCCCTCTTCCCTTTCCGAAAAAAGAAAGAGGAAAAGACCGAAGAAGAACCGGAAACCGTATCTACGGGAAGAACCCGGAAATTTGAGATTCCCACCATTGACGCCGACGAAACGCTGACCCCAGCAGACCGCCGACGTATGCAGGAACAACAACGGCAACGGGAAGCGAAGATGGGCGTTTCTTCCGAAGAACCTTCCAAAAAAGGCGTAGTTCTCTCTTCCGAATTGATCGATTCCTATCAGACCCCCGCAGAAATCGAAGCAAAAGCACAAGCGTTGATGGAACTGGAAAAACAAGCAAACCTGCCCCCGGAAGAAAAAATTTCCAAGGAAGAGATCCGCGCCGAAGCAGGTCAGATGGCGGCAGAAATTCAAAAGGAAGCGGAAAAAGAGATTCCTTACGTCTACCCTCCCCTCAGCCTTTTGACCTACAAACCCGATGAAAACGCCGCAAAATCCAAACAGGAATTGCAACAGACGGCAAAAAATCTGATGACGGCGTTGGAAAACTTCTCCGTAGACACTACCTATCTGGACGCGGTGCGGGGTCCTACCGTCACCCGATACGAATTACAACCCAATGCAGGGGTTAAAATTTCCAAGATCACCAATCTTGCCGACGATATTGCCCTGCATCTTGCGGCTTCCGGAGTTCGCATTGAAGCCCCCATTCCCGGACGGTCCGCCATCGGCATTGAAATTCCCAACAAGATTTCCAGCGTAGTTTATTTGAAAGAAACCATCTCCAGCGACGCATTCCGTTCCCACAAGAGCAATATTGCGGTAGCGTTGGGGAAAGATATTTCCGGACAAAACGTTTGTATTGACTTGGCAAAGATGCCCCACTTACTGATTGCCGGTTCCACCGGTTCCGGTAAATCGGTTTGTATCAATACCCTGTTGATGAGTATTCTTTACAAATCCTCTCCCGAACAAGTCAAACTGATTTTGATTGACCCGAAAGTGGTGGAATTGAGCGTTTACAACGGAATTCCCCATTTACTGGTTCCCGTGGTGACCGAAGCGAAGAAAGCCGCCGGCGCGTTGCAATGGGCAGTGACGGAAATGATGCAACGGTATAAACTGTTTGCAGAGAAAAACGTCCGAAATTTCCAGGGTTACAATGAAAAAATTTCCGGAGATGAAAAGCCTTTGCCGCAGATCGTCATCGTTATCGACGAATTGGCAGATCTGATGATGGTCGCCCCCGGAGAAGTTGAAGATGCCATCTGCCGTCTGGCACAAATGGCACGGGCAGCGGGAATGCACTTAGTCATTGCAACCCAACGTCCTTCCGCTGACGTTCTGACCGGTCTGATCAAGGCAAACGTTCCCTCCCGCATTGCCTTTGCCGTATCTTCCGGCATCGACTCCCGCATTATTCTTGACCAAACCGGTGCGGAAAAACTCATTGGTCGCGGAGATATGCTTTACAATCCTTTGGGTTGTCCGAAACCTATGCGAATTCAGGGGTGCTTTGTTTCCGATAAGGAAATTGAAGACGTGGTCTCCTTTATCAAAAAACATACCGCCTCCGACGGAAATAGCGAAGAACAGTCCAAGATCATGGACGCCATTGAGAAAAATTCCAGAGAATCGGTAAAAGGCAATAAGAAGGGCATTACCGGTTCGATGGGTGGAACCGATGCGGACGGAGATTTTGTAGACGACGGAGACGACGTTCTGCTTCCGCGGGCAGTGGAACTGGTATTGAAAGCCGGTATGGCTTCGACGTCGGGGCTTCAACGATCCTTAGGTGTGGGGCATTCCCGTGCCGGACGGCTGATGGATCAAATGGAAAAGAAAGGGTATATCGGACCCTATCAAGGCAGTAAGCCGAGAGACGTTCTGATTACCACCGATCAGTGGAATGAAATCCGCGCCACCCAAGGAGACATTACCGAAGCATGAGCAAACAATATCCGGGGTTTCTCCCCATTTCCCGGGAAGAAATGATTGAAGAAGGCATCGAACAATTCGACTACATTTTAGTCACAGGCGACGCCTACGTAGATCACCCTTCCTTCGGAACCGCAATCATTTCCCGACTGATAGAAGCCTTGGGGTACACCGTGGGTATTATTGCCCAACCCAAATGGAAGACCACGGAAGATTTTACTCGGTTTGGAGCGCCGAAATACGCGTTTTTAGTCAATTCCGGGAATATTGACTCCATGGTCGCCCACTATACCGTGGCGCGAAATCGCCGTCACGACGACGCCTATTCCCCCGGAAAACAAGCAGGATTGCGTCCCGATCGGGCGTTGATCGTCTATTGCAATAAAATTCGGGAAGTGTACAAAGAAATTCCCATTGTCATCGGGGGATTGGAAGCATCTTTACGACGCTTTGCCCATTACGATTATTGGCAGAATGACGTGCGCCGTTCCATTTTGGAAGACACGTCGGCAAATCTGCTTTCCTTCGGCATGGGGGAACGCTCCATGACCGAGATTGTTAATCGTTTGGCTTCCGGGGAGCCGGTGGCAAATTTGACCGACATTCCGGGGACTTGTTATATCACCCACGAATTACCGGAAAATGCGGTGGTCTGTCCTTCCTTTGAAGAAGTTCGCAAGGACAAAAAAGCATATGCCAGGGCAACCAAAATTCAATACGACGAACAAGACCCTTATACCGGGCACATTTTAGCCCAAGGTCACTCTAAGCGCTGGCTGATTCAGAATCCGCCGGCAGAACCTTTGGAACGCGAGGGATTGGATCAGGTTTACGATCTGCCTTACACCCGGAAATATCACCCCATCTACGAATCTATGGGGGGTGTTCCGGCGATTTTGGAAGTGGAAAATTCCATTATTCAAAACCGTGGGTGCTTCGGCGGTTGTAATTTCTGCGCCATTACCTTCCATCAAGGGAGAACGGTCACGTCACGAAGCAAAGACTCTATCGTCAAAGAGGCGGTGAAAATTACCGAATCTCCCAATTTTAAAGGATATATTCACGACGTTGGTGGCCCTACGGCGAATTTCCGTTTTGCGTCTTGCAGTAAAAAATCTATGTGTAAAGATCGGAAATGTCTTGCCCCCGAACCCTGTAAAGCACTCAAGGTTTCCCATGAAGAATATCTGGATATTCTCCGCACCCTCCGAAAACTGCCGAAAGTGAAAAAAGTCTTCGTCCGTTCCGGAATTCGGTACGACTATCTGATGTTGGACAAAGACGATGCATTTTTCCGAGATTTGGTACAACACCATATCAGCGGTCAGTTGAAGGTGGCGCCGGAACACTGTTCCGATCGGGTGCTCAAATATATGGGAAAGCCCCCATTCCGCTATTACAAAGCATTTACCGATAAATACCATCAATTAAATAAGGAATACAACAAGAAGCAATTTTTGGTTCCTTATCTCATGTCTTCCCACCCCGGTTGCACGTTGAAAGACGCCATTGAGCTGGCGTTGTATTTGAAAAAGATCAACTATCACCCGGAACAGGTACAGGACTTCTACCCCACTCCGGGAACGGTTTCCACCTGTATGTTCTACACCGGGTTGGATCCCTTCACCATGAAACCGGTCTACGTGCCGAGAACCTCCAAGGAAAAGGCGTATCAACGGGCGTTGTTGCAGTACCATATGCCCCAAAACCGGGGATTGGTCAGGGAAGCGTTGATCAAAGCCGGACGGCAGGATTTGATTCGAGTATTAAAATGATCGAAGCGAGGCGACAAAAATTGTTGCCTCGTTTTTCTATAAAATACCGATGAAACCCGTCCTAAATTGGATTGCCACAGAAGGCTTTCTTTAAATTGCGAAATAATTGTAAAATGTTCCGATACCCCCTTGCAAAAGGGTGAAAAGTGTGCTATAATGTTTAGGTCTCAAATGAGAGATCCGGGCGTAGCGCAGTTTGGTAGCGCGCTTGAATGGGGTTCAAGAGGCCGTGGGTTCGACTCCCGCCGCTCGGACCAAAATGAAAATCCCGTCGACTTTTGTCGATGGGATTTTTGTTTTGCATTATTCACTATTCATTTTTCATTATTCATCATTCATTTAACAGGATTTTCAATGAATAATGAAGAATGAAGTCGCTTCCCTGATGAATAATGAATAATTGATTTCGTCTTAAGTTTCTGCTATAATATTGAAAAAAGCGGTGCTTATTAAAACGGTGAGGGATTTTATGAAAGAAATCAAGACTTGTTTGCTGTTGGGCGTGACCGACCGTCCCGATGCGGAAGCGTCCATGGCGGAATTGGAACAACTGGCTCAAACGGCGGGGCTGGAGGTTCGGGGCGTTTTGTTGCAACAACGGACGAAGCCGGACAACGCCACCTATATCGGTTCGGGAAAAACCGAAGAGATGCGGGAATTTATTGAACAAAATGAAATTTCCCTCGTCATCGCAAACGCAGAGTTGACCGCCGGGCAGATCCGTAATCTGGAAGATCGGTTAGATGCGGCGGTTATCGACCGAACGATGCTGATTCTGGATATTTTTGCGGGGCGCGCCCAATCGGCGGAAGGAAGATTGCAGGTAGAATTAGCACAATTAAAATACCGTCTTCCCCGTTTGGCGGGGCTGGGCGAAAGCCTTTCCCGACTTGGAGGAGGAATCGGAACCCGAGGTCCCGGAGAAACGAAGTTGGAGACCGACCGCCGGCATATCCGCAGACGAATCAAAGCGCTGGAATCCGCGTTGGAAGAAGTAAAACAACATCGGCAAACCGTTCGCCGGGGACGGACTCGAATCGGGAAAGTAACCGCAGCGCTGGTGGGATACACAAACGCAGGAAAATCCACGCTATTGAACTATCTGTGCGGAAGTGAAGTTTATGCAGAAGATCAGTTATTTGCAACCCTCGACCCCACCGTCCGAAAGATGGAAGGATTGAAAGGACAGGAAATTCTGCTCTCCGACACCGTAGGATTTTTGCGAGATTTGCCTCACACCTTGATCGACGCATTTCGCTCCACGTTGGAAGAATCGTTATCGGCAGACTTACTTTTATTGGTAGTAGATGCAGCAGACCCGGAAGCAGATGCCCGATTCACCGTGGTGCGGGAATTGTTGCACACCTTGGAAGCGGATCAAAAACCCATTTTTTTGGTTTTAAACAAGGTTGATAAAGCAGAAATCAACGACCTTGCCCCCTTTTATGCCATCGGTTCCAAAGAAAAAATGCGGGTCTTCCCTGTCTCGGCAAAAACCGGAAAGGGTTGTGAAGAACTGAAACTTGCTCTGGCACGGCATTTTGCGGGAGAATACGAAAAAACCGTTATTGTTCCCTTCAAAGACGGCGCAAAATTGGCGGAACTGTATCGAGATAAAGTCATCTTACGTCGGGAAGAAACCGACGAGGGAATTAAGATCACCTACGCAACGAAAGAAATGCAATAAAAAAAAACTGAACCGATTTGGTTCAGTTTCTTTTTTAATTCTGTTTCTGTACACTTTTGTATTCGTCGTGCCAACGGAAATAGGGGCAGGTAGAACCGGGGCGGGAATAATGCAACGCCTCGTCTTCATCTAACATAACCGTGCAAGCCATACAACCGAAACTTTCATCAAATTCATAGTACAGACAGCACTCACAACGGCTTTGGGGTTTCTTTTTTTCTGCCATATTTAGAGATTTTCCTTTACAAAAGATTCAAAAGCGACGCTTCCGTCTGTCGTATCTGGGAACACTGCTGTATTCCGCAAAATTTCAAAACAAACCTCGTTAACCCGATGACGGATC
The DNA here is from genome assembly GCA_045603745.1 of Eubacteriales bacterium. Taxonomy (GTDB): domain Bacteria; phylum Bacillota; class Clostridia; order Oscillospirales; family UBA644; genus RGIG995. The sequence continues at coordinate 77,133 of JAZUMQ010000049.1, forward strand.
ACTTCTTTTGCCTCACCCTCGGAAAGGTGATTTCCGTGACGTGAAAGAAGCAGGGAAATCATGTCTGCGTGAATCTTCATATCGTCCGGAAGAAGTGCGGGATCGTATTCTTTTCCGCAAAGGTACTGCACCGCTTCGATGAACAGTTGACGATTGAGTCGGGCGGGGAGAATAAATAACCCCATGGCTTCAATCAGGCCGATACTTTCTTTTTTGATATTGTGATATTCGGGGTGAGCGTGGAAAATGCCATCAGGGTATTGCTCCGAAACCCGATTGTTCCGCAGAATCAGATCAACAATATACCCGGTTTCGGTCTTACGAACCACAGGGGAACAGGAATTGTGTTTCTCTCCATCGCTTTCCGCATAGATTCCCAGAGCCGTGTTGGTATAATTTCGCCATGCCTCAATTAGTTTGCAAGCGGTAGAAATAATGGCGTTTCGATCTTTCGATTCCAAACGAACGGTTGAGTTAAACCATTCCAAAATGCTGACCTTCACCGTGGCTCCCGGTTTGGAAATCACCGTTCTGTCAACGGCAACGTGCATGGGCATTTTTTCCGTCCCGCCTTGGTAGTGGTCGTGCACCAACAAAGAACCGCCGATCCGAGGCAATGCGGCGTTGGAACCGATAAAATAATGGGGATATTGATCGACGAAATCCACCAACCGACGCAGAGCGGTGGAATTGACAATCATAGGAGTGTGTTCCGTATTGATGATAATGGCGTGTTCTGCAAAATAAGCATAGGGAGAATATTGCCAAAAACAAGGCTGACCGTCCAAAGTAACGTCAATCGTGCGCAGCGTATCCCGGACGGTACCGTGACCGGAAAATCCTTCGTTCTGGCGACAAATGACGCAAGAGGGATAACCGCTGGGCTTTTGCTTCAAGGCGGCGGCAGATTTTTTGTTATCCACTTCCGGCTTGGAAAGATTGACGGTGATAATCAAATTCGATTTCTCTCCCACCGCTTCCCACCGAAGATTACGGGCGATGGCGGAACGTTTGACGTAATCGTTCTTTTCGCAGTAATCGTGGAACCAATCGGTGGCGGTTTGGGGGGAAATTGCGTATTTTTCCTCGAAAATTTTCTGCAATTCGGAAGGACGCAACGAAACCGTATCCATCAACCGTGCGGCAAAGGCTTCACCCTGTCCTTCGTCGATAATTTTCTCTTGCAGGGCATATTCCAAAATGGGAGCCAAAATATCGTCGGGTCCGGTCATTCCCTCCACGGAAGGAACAGGCTCGTCAACACCGCGATCGTCCAATCCAAGAAGGAACAACAGGCGGTTAAAAATATAATATTCGTCCCGGGGGGAGAGCATCAAATAGGCTTTTGCGTAATTGACAAGTTGTTTCAAGCAGGTTTGTATCATAATCGAGGGATCCCTTTCTTTCCTATACAATACATTATACCGCATTTTTCCAAATTTGTCAACGAAGAATTTTATTTTTTGGAAAGAGTTCGCATAGCGTTAAGAATGGCGATCACCGAAACGCCCACGTCGGCAAAGACGGCGTGCCACATATTGGCAACCCCAACGGCACAGAGAATCATCACCAAAATTTTAATTACGATGGAAAAAATCATATTTTCCATCACGATCCGATGGGTCTTGCGCGCCAAAGAGACGGCTTTGGGTAAAGCGGAAAGATCGTCCTGCATCAACACAACGTCCGAAGCTTCAATGGCGGCATCGGAACCGATTCCTCCCATCGCAATGCCCACATCGGCGGTGGTCATGACCGGAGCATCGTTCATACCGTCGCCCACAAAAACTACGGAACCTCTTGCATCAGCAGAGATCTCTTGCAAGGCAGAAACTTTATCCTGGGGCAACAAATTCGCCCGAACGTTGTCAATGCCTAATTGTTTTGCCACGTCGTTTGCGGCAGAAATTCCGTCTCCGGTCAACATCACAATACGTTGAATTCCGAGACGGCGCAAAGAATCAATCGTTTGAATCGCGTTTTCTTTCACCCGATCGGAAATGGTAATCACGCCGAGGCATTCTTCTTTGTTTGCCACATAAATATGAGTTCCGGAGGATTGGACGGATTTGAGAGAATATCCTTTTTGCAAAAGCCAATCCTCTTTTCCGACGAAATAGGGAACGCCGTCCACCTTGGCAGAAACACCGACTCCGGCGATTTCTTCAAACTCGCAGACCCGATCTTCCGACAACGTGCCACCCCACCCTTCCCGAAGAGACCGGGCGATAGGGTGATTGGAAAATTGCTCGCATAAAGCGGCGATTTCCAAGACAAACTCCGGATCTTTTGCGTCGATGGACGTGACCTCAAAAACACCTTTGGTCAGCGTTCCGGTTTTATCGAATACCACCGTATCGACCCTTGCCAAGGCTTCCAGCCGGTCGGAACCTTTGACCAAGATTCCCTTGCGGGAAGCCCCGCCGATGCCCCCGAAATAAGACAAGGGCACGGAAATGACCAAGGCACAGGGGCAGGAGACCACCAAAAATTCCAAGGCGCGGTGGATCCACGTTGCCCAATCTCCCCCGAACAACGGGGGCAAAATGCCCACCAACAACGCCACGGCGATGACGATGGGGGTGTACCAGCGGGCAAAGGAGGTGACGAAGGATTCGGATTTGGAACGGTGAGCGGCGGCGTCTTCCACCAATGCCAAAATCTTCGAGGCGGTGCTTTCGCCGAATTCTTTCTCTGCCCGGAAGATCAAAACTCCGGTGAGGTTGACGCAACCGCTTAAAATCGAATCCCCGACCGACACGTCTCGGGGAACCGATTCTCCGGTCAAAGAGCGGGTGTCAAGAGACGAATTTCCGTCTAAAATCGTGCCGTCCAAGGGGATCTTCTCTCCGGGCAGAACCCGAACCGATTCTCCGATGGCAATTTCTTCGGGGGAAACGACGACCCATTCGCCGCCGCGTAACACGGTCGCTTCCTCGGGGCAGAGAGACATCAACTCGCTGACCGATGCCCGGCTTTTGCCCACGGCGTAGGATTCAAACAATTCCCCCACCCGATAGAATAACACCACCGCAACCCCTTCCGGGTATTCGCCCAAAACGAAAGCCCCCACCGACGCGATTGCCATCAGGAAGTTTTCGTCCATTATCTGTCCCCGGAAGACCGACGTTACGGCGTTTTTCAACACAGGAAACCCCACCAAAAGGTAAGGAACGATAAAGGCGATGGCGCGCCACATTCCCGACAGGGGAAGTACGCACGCCACGGCGAACAAAAAGGCAGATAAAAGAATTTGGGCGAGCATGGTTTTTTGCTTTTTGGTCATTGGACGATCTCACAATCCGGCTCGACTTTTTTCGCCACTTTTTTTGCTTCGGTAAGTACGGTTTCCAACGCACCGTCTTCCACTTCCAGGTTCAATTTTTGAACCATGAACAGGATTTTTGCGTCGATGACACCGGGAATCTTTTTGATTCCGTCTTCGATTTTTCGGGCACAGTTGGCGCAACAAAGGTTTTGAATTTTATAAGATTTTTTCATGATGTTTTTCTCCGTTTTTTCTTTATTCTTCGATGTGATCCATTCCCTGACCGATGATGGTACGGACGTGGTCGTCTGCCAAGGAATAAAAGACCGTCTTCCCTTCCCGGCGGGATTTGACAAGGCGGGATTGCTTCAACACCCGCAACTGATGGGAAATGGCGGAAACGGTCATGTTCAGACATTGGGCGATGTCGCACACGCAGACTTCCGCCTCAAAGAGTACGTACAAAATTTTGATCCGGGTGGAATCCCCAAAAACTTTGTACAACTCCGCCAAGTCGTACAGGGTTTCTTCCGGGGGCATCTCTGCCCGAACTTTTTCGATCACGTCGGGATGGACGTGCATATATTCGCAGGTTTCGTTTTCGGGACAAGCATGATTGTGATCTGCCATAACAAACTCCTTTCAAAAAGACACTTGAACCATCGTTCAAATGTATTATACGCCACAAAACCAAAAATGTCAATACATTTGAACAACTGTTCAAATGATTGTCACAAAAAAAACAAAGATTAACAAACATAATTAAATGTGATAGAATATAATCACATTCTGCACAATGGAGAAAAAGATTACAGAAGGAGCAGTCAAGAAAACTCATGAATAATATGACTATTTCAAAACACTCAGTAAAGGGAGTTTTATTGGACATATAATTTTGTATAATATAATTACACTCAAACATAACAGGAGGAAAGTATTGTGGTATATTGCAGCGCCTTATCCGTTACGTTTTGATGTTCATTTTTATTTGTGAAAGTAGTGATGCCTTTGAGAGTTTAATATTTTTGATTGACAAAGAATTAAAAATATAGTATAATAAAAGGAGAGAAAATGGCGGAAAACTTCATAAGAAACTGGTTAGACAACATTCTTCAGGATAGAAACCTCAGCGGAAATAGTCTTAAATGGGCAAACTGGATGTCTCAATTAACTCTTACTACGTGCCAATTTTGTTTTGAGCAACACGGAAAAATTGTTAATATTTCTGTCTTGAAAAATAAACTCGCAGTGGAAGCACATCCTAACTGCAAGTGTGTTTATGTTCCTATGAGAACGAAAAAGATAGGCACAGCTACAAACAAAGGGGTTAATGGTGCCGATGCTCAGTTGTTTTATTTAAAAAAATTACCCAGTTATTACGTTAACAAAAAGACTGCCTATGCTGCAGAATGGAAAAAAACACACAAACATTTAGATGATGCATTGCCAGGTAAAATGTTAGGTGGGGATATCTATTATAACAATGACTTGAAACTCCCCAACGTACCGGGTAGAATCTGGTATGAGGCTGATATAAACTATAATGGTGGAAAACGAAACAAAGAAAGAATACTATACTCAAATGACGGCTTGCTCTTTGTTACATATGACCATTATCAAACGTTTTATGAAATATCGCAATAAGGAGTTTTGTAATGGCGCAGAAGAAATACATAATTGATTTTTGTAACGTTAATCACTATTTAGAGATGCATAAGGTCATTAAAGAATCTTTGAATTTTCCCGATTATTACGGGTGCAACTGGTCTGCCTTTTGGGATTGCCTGACCGACATGTACGGGGAACCCATTCATATTGAAATTATAGGTCTTGAAGTAATTGAGCGTAAGTTTGAAGATGCTGCGGATCAAATAGTAACTATCCTGAAAAGATTCAAGCATTACGAAGCGTCCTTTGAAAAGGATATACGAATTGAATTTATTAGCGGAAATATGCGCATAGAAATCGAATAAATAAGTTCGAATAATGCTGAAATGAGGTCGAGTTAATTCTCGACCTCATTTTCATATTCTAATTTATTGTCTTATTTCAGTTATCCTTTTCGCCCTTGTCGAGTTTTTCGACCAAGGCGTTCAAGGCTTTTGCCCGGTGGCTGATGCGGTTTTTCTCTTCGGGAGAGATTTGGGCGGCGGTTTTGCCGTATTCGGGCAAGAAGAAAATGGGGTCGTAGCCGAAGCCGTTTTCTCCTTGGGGAGTGAAAATAACTTCGCCGTGCATCTCCCCTTCTGCCGAGACGGTGGTGCCGTCGGGGTACGCCAAAACGATGGCGCAGGAATAATGGGCGGTTTTGTCGGCTTTGTCTTTGAGATTTTTGATGAGCAACTGGTTGTTTGCCTCGTCGTCGCCGTGTTGTCCGGAATACCGGGCGGAATAGACACCCGGCTCGTTATTCAGGGCGTGAGCACAGATTCCGCTGTCGTCTGCCAAGGCGCAACAACCGGAGATCTCCGCGATTTCCGTGGCTTTTTTCCGGGCGTTTTCCATGAAGGTGACACCGTCTTCCACGGTCTCGTGGTCGATTTGTGCCTCTTTGAGAGAGAGAATTTCTTCAAATCGGTCGCCGAGGATCTGCTTGATCTCCCGAATTTTGTGAGCATTATTGGACGCAATAATCAGTTTCATAGATTAAAACAACCCCGTGATGAGTCCGTTTTCGTCCACGTCGATCCGTTCTGCGGCGGGAACTTTGGGAAGACCGGGCATGGTCATGATATCCCCGGTGAGAACCACGATAAAGCCGGCACCGGCGGAAACTTTCACGTTACGGACGGTAACGGTGAAGTGTTCGGGCGCGCCCAATTTGGCGGGATCGTCGGAGAAGGAATACTGGGTTTTGGCAACGCAGATGGGCAGATTGCCGAAACCAAGTTCGGTCAATTTGGCAATTTGTGCCTTGGCGGCGGGAACGATGGTAACGCCGTCGCCACCGTAGACTTTGCGAACCACGGCGTCGATGCGGTCTTCGATGGTGCCGTCCAACTCGTACGCGAAGGTAAAGTTTCCCTGTTCTTCGTCACAGAGGCGAACCACTTCTTTTGCCAATTCCACACCGCCGTCGCCTCCATTTGCCCAAACGGTGGAAAGGACGGTATTTACGCCCAATTCACGGCATTTGGCAACGATGAAGTCGATTTCCGCATCGGTATCGGTGGGGAAACGGTTGACCGCAACGACACAGGGAAGTTGATAAACGTTTTTGATATTGGAAACGTGGCGCAACAGGTTGGGAATTCCCTTTTCCAGGGCTTCCAGATCCTCGTTGTTCAGTTCGGTCTTGGCTCTGCCACCGTGCATTTTCAGAGCGCGGACGGTTGCAACCACGACCACGGCGTCGGGGGTAAGGCCGGCAGTACGGCACTTAATATCCAAGAATTTTTCCGCACCCAAATCGCCGCCGAATCCGGCTTCGGTGACGGCGTAATCGCCCAATTTCATCGCCAATTTAGTGGCAGTAACCGAGTTACAACCGTGGGCGATGTTGGCGAAAGGTCCGCCGTGAACCAGAGCAGGAGTACCTTCCAAGGTCTGAACCAAGTTGGGTTTCAGAGCGTCTTTCAAAAGAGCCGCCATAGCCCCTTGTGCCTTCAGATCGGCACAGGTGACGGGTTGATCGTCGTAGGTATAGCCCACGATGATCTTGGAAAGACGTTCTTTCAGTTCGGTAATGGAACCGGACAGACAGAGAACCGCCATAATTTCGGAAGCAACGGTGATGTCGAATCCGTCTTCTCTCGGAACGCCGTTGACCTTGCCGCCCATACCGTCCACAACGAAACGGAGTTGGCGGTCGTTCATATCAACGCAACGCTTCCAAGTGATACGACGAGGGTCGATATTCAGGGCATTTCCCTGATGGATATGGTTATCCAGCATCGCCGCCAAAAGGTTGTTGGCAGCGCCGATGGCGTGGAAATCCCCGGTGAAGTGGAGATTGATGTCTTCCATGGGAACGACCTGGGCGTAACCGCCGCCGGCAGCACCCCCCTTGACCCCGAAGACAGGACCGAGGGAAGGCTCACGCAGAGCGACCATAACGTTTTTGCCAATCTTCCGAAGACCGTCCGCCAATCCGATGGTGGTAGTGGTCTTCCCTTCCCCGGCAGGGGTGGGAGTCATGGCGGTAACAAGAATCAATTTTCCGTTTTTGCGATCGCTTTCCTTCATAATGGAAAGGTCGATCTTCGCCTTATATTTACCGTACTGTTCCAAGTATTTGTCGTCAACGCCGGCAGTTTCGGCGATTTCGGTGATGGGACGGAGTTTGCATTGTTGTGCGATTTCAATATCAGAAAGATATGCCATAACAAATTCTCCTTATTTCTTGAAATATTCCACAGCGGATTGGAAGAGTTTCATATCGTACAGACCGGGAACGTTGCGGTACAGATTGTTGCCGATACGTTCCGAGTGCCCCATCTTACCCAAAACTCTGCCGTCGGGAGAAGTAATACCTTCCACCGCAAAAATGGAGCCGTTGGGATTGAAGGCGGTATCCAAGGTGGGGTTGCCGTTCAGATCCACGTACTGGGTGGCAATCTGACCGTTTTCTGCCAATTTCAAAATCAGATCCTCGGAAGCAAGAAAACGTCCTTCTCCGTGGGAGATGGGAACAGTGTAGATTTCGCCTACCTTCGTACCGGACAACCAGGGGGATTTGTTGGTACAAACCCGAGTGCGAACCAGTTTGGATTGGTGGCGGCTGATGGTATTGTAGGTCAAAGTGGGACAATTTTCATCGGTGTCGATAATCTTCCCGTAGGGAACCAAACCCAATTTGATCAATGCCTGGAAACCGTTACAAATACCGAGCATCAAGCCGTCGCGGTCTTCCAGCAATTTGCTCACCTGTTCTTTGACGGCGGGGTTGCGGAAGAAAGAAGTGATAAACTTGGCAGAACCGTCGGGTTCGTCACCGCCGGAGAATCCGCCGGGCAAGAAGACCATTTGGCTTTCGGCAAGTTTTTGAGAGACGGTTTCCACACTGCGAGCAACGTCATCTGCCGTCAGGTTACGAATCACGACGATATTCGCTTCGGCACCGGCGGCTTGCATGACCTTGGCAGAATCGTATTCACAGTTCGTTCCGGGGAATACGGGAATCAAAACCTTGGGTTTTGCACACTTGACGGCGGGGGAAGCGATATTTCCGCCTTCGTAAGAGAAGGTGGTCAAACTGCTTTGAGCAGGAGCTTTGGTGGGATATACGCTCTCCAAAACGCCTTCGTTAAGAGCGAGAAGTTCGGCGATGGAAACTGATTCATTTCCAAGGTCGATGACCGGTTCTTCGGTGGTCTTTCCGATTTCGGTGGCATAATCACATTGGACGGGTTCGTCCAATTCTGCCACGATAAAGTCGTACATCATTCCGCCATACCATTCGGATACGACACCGTTGGACTGAAAGCCGATTTCGTTCCCGAAGGACATTTTCATGACCGCTTCCGCAAGTCCGTTTTCCACTGCCCAAGCGGATTTTACTTTTCCGGCTTTGCAGAGATCATGGAAACAATCCCATGCGGCTTTGGTGGATTCGGGGGTCGTATCCTTGGGAGCGAAGAGATAGACAGGATTTCCGGCTTGTTTGAATTCGGGAGAAATTACATCGCCCGCTTTCATGGGGGCAATGGCGAAAGAAATCAAGGTGGGGGGAACATCTTTGTCCAAGAAAGTACCGGACATAGAGTCCTTGCCTCCGATGGCGGCGGCATTCAACTCCAACTGAGCGTCCATGGCGCCCAGAAGAGCGGCAAAAGGTTTCCCCCAGCGGGTAGGTTCGGTACGAAGTCTTTCAAAGAATTCCTGTAAGGTGAGGTAAGCATCTTTATAATCCGCACCGGAAGCAACGATCTTTGCCACGGAATTATAAACCGCGGCACGGGCACCGGTATAGGGATCGACAGACATGGTATCCGGATCCAAGCCCCACGCCATCACACTGGCGGAATCGGTAGTTTGACCGGGCAAAACCGGGAGAAGTGCCGCCATAGATTGAGCGGGGGTTCGCTGGGTTTTTCCGCCAAAGGGCATCAGAATGGAACCGGCTCCGATGGAACCGTCAAAGCGTTCCACCAAGCCGCGACGCGATGCGGTTTTCAAATCGCCTGCCATCTGGCGAAGATCGGAATACAATGCGTTTGAGAAAACCGAAAGATCCTTTTCGGTTACTTCTACAACGGTGTGTTTGTCGGCACCGTTGGTATTCAAAAATTCCCGGGAAAGGTCTGCGATGGTCTGCCCTTTCCAGGTCATGACCATGCGGGCTTCTTCGGTTACCACGGCAACCCGATAAGCTTCCAGGTTTTCGGTTTCGGCAAAGGCAATGAAGGTATCGGCGTCTTTCGCGTCAACAACGACCGCCATGCGTTCCTGGGATTCGGAAATCGCTAATTCCGTTCCGTCCAAACCGTCGTACTTCTTGCGTACGGCGTCCAGATCAATCTGAAGTCCGTCTGCCAGTTCTCCGATCGCGACCGAAACACCGCCGGCACCGAAGTCGTTGCAACGTTTGATCAATCTGGTAACCTTGGCGTTGCGGAACAAACGTTGAATTTTCCGTTCCTCGGGGGCGTTCCCCTTTTGAACTTCCGACGCCATGGTGGTGAGAGATTTCATGTTATGGCTCTTGGAAGAACCGGTAGCACCGCCGATGCCGTCACGACCGGTGCGACCGCCCAAAAGAATGATCACGTCTCCGGCTGCGGGACGTTCCCGACGGACGTTATAGGTGGGAGCTGCGGCAACGACCGCCCCACATTCCAAACGTTTTGCCACGTATCCGTCGTGATAAACTTCCGCAACGTGACCGGTAGCAAGTCCGATCTGATTCCCGTAGGAAGAATAACCGGCGGCGGCAGTTTGACAAAGTTTGCGCTGGGGAAGCTTACCGGGGATGGTATCTGCAAGAGAAGTTCTGGGGTCTCCCGCACCGGTAACGCGCATCGCCTGATGAACGTAAGCACGGCCGGAAAGAGGATCGCGGATACAACCACCGATACAGGTGGCAGCACCGCCGAAGGGTTCAATCTCGGTGGGGTGGTTATGGGTTTCGTTTTTGAACATCAAAAGCCAATCCTGATCCTCTCCGTTGACCGTGGCGGTCATATGAATGGAGCAGGCGTTAATTTCTTCACTTTCGTCCAATTCGGGAAGAACCCCGCGTTTCTTCAGGGTCTTCACAGCAATGGTGGCAATATCCATCAAGGTTTGAGGACGTTTTGCCGCCCTTTCTTCCCCATATACTTCCACACGTGAAGCAAGATAACGTTCGTATGCCTTGGCAACGGCGGGATCGTGAATGGTCACGTTGTCAATATGGGTAGAGAACGTGGTATGACGGCAGTGATCCGACCAATAGGTATCTACAACGCGAATTTCGGTGATGGTGGGATCCCGTTTTTCCTCGTTCTTGAAGTAGTTCTGCAAAAATTTCAAATCGTCCAGATCCATGGCAAGACCAAGGCGATCCAAAAGATCGGAAAGCCCCTGATCGTCCATTCCGATAAAACCTTCGACAGTAGCAACTGTGGTAGGAATAGCGTATTCCACGGCAAGCGTTTCGGGCTTATCCAAAGAAGCCTCACGGCTTTCCACAGCGTTGATAACGTATTTCTTGACGGCGGCAACGTCTTCGTCAGACAAAGTTCCGGTCAAAACATAAACTTTTGCGGAACGAACGGTGGGACGTTCCCCCTGACTCTGCAACTGAATACATTGCGCGGCGGAATCCGCCCGCTGATCGAACTGACCGGGCAGAGGCTCTACGGCAAATACGATGCCACCCATGGGATCTATCGCATCGGTAACAATGTCCAACTGAGGCTCGGAGAAAATGGTACGGACGGCTTTATCAAACAAAGCCTGGTCAATATTTTCCACGTCGTAGCGATTGATAACCCTCACACTCTTCAGCGCTTGAATTCCTACTAAATTTTTCAGCTCGGAACAAAGTCCGTTGGCTTCGTGTGCCAGTTGAGGACGTTTTTCCACATATACTCGAAAAACCATATCGTTCTCCTTATTTTCCGGCTTTCAGAGCGCGAGCACCGATGTCCTTGCGCCAAAAAGCGTTTTCAAACGTAATCTGATTTACCGCATCGTAGGCGGAGTTCAGAGCAGATTGCAAATCTTCTCCGGTTCCGGTGACACCCAACACACGACCACCGGAAGTCAGAAGTTTTCCGTCAGTCAATTTTGCACCCGCAACGTAGACCCGGTCTGCCACGGAATCGGGCAGAGTGATTTCAAATCCGGTCTGATATTTTTGGGGATACCCCTTGGAAGCCATCACCACACAGGCACAAGCACCTTCCCGGAACTTTACCATATCGGGAGTCAACGTGCCATCGGTGGTAGCTTTCATGACGGTGAGAAGGTCGCTTTCCAACAGCGGCAAGACCACCTGAGTTTCCGGATCTCCGAAACGGCAGTTGTATTCGATCACTTTCGGTCCTTTGGGAGTAAGCATCAACCCAAAATAGAGACAACCCTGGAAGGTGCGTCCTTCGGCGTTCATAGCGTCGATGGTGGGTTTAAAAATAGTATTCATGCAGATTTCTGCAATTTCTTCGGTGTAATAGGGGTTGGGAGCGACGGTACCCATACCGCCGGTATTTAACCCTTCATCGTTATCCAGTGCCCGCTTATGATCCATGGACGAGACCATGGGAACGACGGTCTTTCCGTCGGTGAAAGACAGGACGGACACTTCGGGACCGGTCAAAAATTCTTCGATAACCACACGGCTTCCGCTTTCTCCGAAAATTTTGTCTTCCATCATGGAACGGACGGCGTCTTTGGCTTCGTCTCGGGTCATGGCAATGACAACCCCTTTGCCCAATGCCAAACCGTCGGCTTTGATGACGGTGGGAATGGGAGCGGTTTCCAAATATTCCAATGCTTCGTCCATTTCGGTAAACACTTCGTATTCCGCCGTGGGAATCTTATACTTTTTCATCAAGTCTTTGGAAAAGACTTTACTGCCTTCGATGATGGCGGCGTTTGCTTTGGGGCCAAAACAAGGGATTCCCACCGCGTTTAAGGCGTCAACACAACCGAGAACCAAAGGATCATCGGGAGCAACAACGGCGTAATCAATTTGATGTTCGGTGGCAAATTTTACGATATTTTCAATATCTTTAGCCCCAATATCAACGCAGGTGGCGTCGGCGGCGATCCCACCGTTTCCGGGCAAAGCAAAAATCTCGGTTACGTCGGGATTTTCACGCAATTTTTTAATGATAGTATGTTCGCGCCCCCCGCTTCCGACAACTAATAATCTTTTATCCATATTACTATCTTACCTTTCTCCACAGAGTGGAAAGTGAAGAGTGAAGAGTGAAGAGTGTATCATTTCGCAGATTTTGTCGTAGCAAACAAGATACGACGAATGGATTCGCAATCGTCAAAAAGGGAGATGTACTCCTCTTTCGACAAATAATCTGCGATATGCAATAATTCCAATCAATATAAAGTTTCCGCACACTCCTTCAAAGAAATATAAATTTTCGCGGTAAAATCTTTTTTACTAGAACCGTAGCGCGCTTCCGCAATATTAGCACCGATACTTGTACCGCTACGAAGAATCTGTTTGGAAAGTACATATTCGTTATGCTCGGATCGCAAATGAAGGCAAAGATCTACAATGCGTTTTGCAAAAGCAAGAGCTTTCGTATAAGCAACGCTCTCGTTCGCCATATCTTCGCTCTCCTATCTTCACTCTTAACTCTTTTTAGTGGTGGAACAGTCGAAGTCCGGTAAATGCCATGGCGATGCCAAGTTCGTTACAACGGGCGATGACCACATCGTCACGGATCGAGCCGCCGGGTTCGGCGATGTAATCCGCACCGCTGGCGTAGGCACGCTGAATGTTGTCGTCGAAGGGGAAGAAAGCGTCGGAACCGAGAGCAACGCCGCGAATGGTAGCAAGATATGCTTTCATTTCCTCGGCGGTAAAAGGTTCGGGACGGACGGTGAAATATTTCTGCCAAATGCCTTCGGCGCAAACGTCTTCTTCGTTTTTGTTGATATAGCCGTCAATGACATTGTCGCGTTCAGGGCGGGACAATTCTTCTTTGAAGGGAAGGTTCAGAACCTTGTCTGCCTGGCGAAGATGCCAGGTGTCTGCTTTGCCCCCGGCAAGACGGGTGCAATGGATTCTCGATTGCTGCCCGGCACCAACACCGATTGCCTGACCGTCAACGGCATAGCAAACGGAATTGGATTGAGTGTATTTCAGAGTAATCAAGGCGACGACCAGATCCCGTTTGGCGGATTCGGGGAGATTTTTGTTTTCGGTCACGACGTTTTCCAGCATCTTTGCATCAATGCGGACGTCGTTTCTGCCCTGTTCAAAGGTGATGCCGTAAACTTGCTTATGTTCAATAGCAGCGGGAACGTAATCGGGGTCGATTTTAACCACGTTATAGTTTCCTTTGCGCTTGGTTTTCAAAAGTTCCAGAGCTTCGTCGGTATATCCGGGAGCGATGACACCGTCGGAAACTTCCCGGAAGATCAATTGGGCCGTCATCAGATCGCAAACGTCGGACAGTGCAACCCAGTCTCCGTAGGAGCACATACGGTCGGTTCCCCGAGCTCGGGCATAGGCGCAAGCCAGAGGGTTTTCGTCCAAGCCTTCAATGTCGTCCACAAAGCAAGCCTTTTTGAGTTTTTCGGGCAGAGGCGTACCGACGGCGGCAGAGGTGGGAGAAACGTGCTTAAAAGATGCCGCCGCAGGAAGTCCCAGAGCCTCTTTCAATTCCTTAACCAACTGCCAAGAATTAAAGGCGTCCAAAAAGTTGATATAACCGGGGCGTCCGGAGAGAATTTCGATGGGAAGATCACTTCCGTCGTGCATAAAAATTTTTGCAGGTTTCTGATTGGGGTTACAACCGTATTTCAATTCATACTCTTTCATTTTGCTTCTCCCTTATTTATTTTTATTGACGATTCGCGTTTCACTGTCTCCGGTTGCAAGGTCGATATAACGGACGAACAGAGAAACCTTATTGTCTTCGTTGAGATTTGTCCAAATCAGGTCGGTCAAAGAATCAATATCCAGATCGGGTAATTCCAAGGTTTTGGGTTCTCCTTCGTAAGAAGGCAAAGGGTTGCCGTCGCCGTTATAGGTATGGATAAATTTGGCTCTGCCGTTGAGGGGATTGGTGTAGGCATAGGTAAAACGCTCACAGGAAGAATCGTCTCCCTCGGCGGATTTCAAAATGGACATGGCAAAGTTCATTTCACCCTGCTCGTGGTGAATGATTCCGGAGATGCGGGGAGTAAAGTTGGGAGCATCGTCCTCAAATTCTCGGGTGCGCAACGCCTGTTCAAAGGTCATTTGTTTATCCATCAGATCGTAAACGGTATCGGTCTGATCTCCGTTGGTGACGATGGTCTTGTTTCCGAGAACGCGGACGGGGTAATAAATAATAAGGTGAGGATCGGTCATTTTGGATTCGTCGAACGCTTTGGTGCGCATGGCATCGCCCTCGGCGACAAAAATACGGTTGCGGCTATTTTCACTTCTGCCCATAATAAAGTAGGCAGTGACCGCTTTTTTTCCGTCGGCGGATTTGCCGATGATGATTCCTCTGCCGTGGTATGCCAGGGAATTGAGTTCATTTGCAATGGTGGAAATATTCATATTCAATCTCCTCTCGGACTTCAATCAATAATAACTTTGTCGTCAACAACGCGAATCTTTCCTTGACAGAACAGTTTGACCGCTTCGGGCAAAATCTTCCATTCTGCTTCTTCCATGATTCGTTGTTGCAGTGTTTCGGGGGTATCGTCGGGTTTGACTTCCACCGCTTTTTGCAGGATAATGGGACCTGCATCACATTCGGGGGTCACGATATGAACCGTAGCACCCGAAATTTTTACGCCCTTTTCCAGAGCCGCCTCATGAACACGAAGTCCGTAATATCCTTTCCCGCAGAACGATGGAATCAGCGCAGGGTGAACGTTGATAATGCGATTGGGGAAGGCTTGATACACCTGTTCATCGATGATAGTCAGAAATCCTGCCAGAACCACAAGATCAATATTCTCTTCTTTCAAAGTATCCGCTAACGCCTTGGAATAATCGGCAATGGATTCAAAAGCTTTCCGAGGAAGCACTTTGGAAGGGATTCCATGATCCTCGGCTCGTTGCAAGGCGTAAACGCCCGGTTTCGATGCCAAAACGAGGGAAATTGTTCCGCCGCCGAACATTCCGGTTTTTTCCGCGTCGATCAAGGCTTGAAGATTCGTTCCGCCTCCGGAAACCAAGACGGCGATCCGGGTGGTGTTCAGCATATGGTCACCTTTTCGTCGGAAGCAATGATCTCCCCGATGACGTATGCGTCCTCCCCATGGGATTTGAGGATTTCAAGGGCAGTATCCACTTGATCTTTGGGAACGACGATGCTCATGCCGACGCCCATGTTATAAGTATTGTACATATCCCGTTCGGGGATATTGCCGGTTTTCGCAATCAGATCGAAAATGGGGAGAACCTTAACGGCACTCTTGTTGATCTTCGCCCCCAGTCCGTCGGGAATGGAGCGGGGAATGTTTTCATAAAATCCGCCGCCGGTGATATGGGAAATTCCTTTCACGTCTACCTTTTCCAGCAGGGCAAGAACCGACTTGACGTAGATTTTGGTGGGAACCAA
Source organism: Eubacteriales bacterium (assembly GCA_045603745.1). Lineage (GTDB taxonomy): Bacteria > Bacillota > Clostridia > Oscillospirales > UBA644 > RGIG995. The sequence continues at coordinate 93,075 of JAZUMQ010000049.1, forward strand.
AAGTGCCTCGGCGATGGTCTTTCCTCCCAGTTCGTCCTTAGAAACGTAAAGGTCGGGATTGTTGTTGTCAATATCAAAAACCTTACGACAAAGACTGAACCCGTTGGAGTGGATCCCGGTGGAAGCCAATGCAATCACAACATCGCCTGCCGCCATACGGGTATTGTCCAAAATCTTTTTCTTATCCACGATTCCTACTGCAAAACCGGCAAGGTCGTAATCTTCCACTGGCATCATGCCGGGGTGTTCCGCCGTTTCGCCTCCAATCAAGGCAGCACCGGACTGAACGCAACCTTCCGCAACACCGCTGACGATGGCGGCGATCTTTTCGGGAATGTTTTTGCCGCAGGCAATATAGTCCAGGAAGAACAGAGGTTTTGCGCCGACACAAATAATATCGTTAACGCACATGGCAACGGCGTCGATGCCGATGGTATCGTGTTTATCCATAAGGATTGCCAGTTTTACTTTCGTGCCGCAACCGTCGGTTCCGGAGACCAGAACCGGTTCTTCCATGCCGGCAACCGGCAGACCAAAACAACCGCCGAAGCCTCCGACATCATCGAGGCAGCCCTCGTTTTTCGTGCGAGCAACGTGTTTTTTCATCAGTTCTACCGCTTTGTATCCAGCAGTAATATCAACGCCGGCGGCAGCGTAACTGTCCGATTTGGATTGAGGATGCATAAGAGTATCTCCTTCCGTTTCTATGGTAATGATTTATTATTCTTTTCCGTTCCAACAATAGGTACACAGATCCTCCGCGGGAAGACCAATGGATTCGATCAACCCTTCCAAGGATTGGAATTCCAGAGACGCAAAGTGGAATTTATCGCAGATGGTTTGACGGAGTTTTTTGCCTCGCTCCGTGCGGCCGTCCCGATATTCGTCGATATACTTTTCTCCTTCTTCCCCTTCCAGTTCGTAGATGGTACGTCGAGCGATCAGATCCATCTCTCCGTTGGATCGAGAGAAGTTCAAATATTTACAGGGATAAAGAATCGGGGGGCAGGCGGAACGCATATGAACGGCCTTGGCTCCGTGAGAATAGAGAAAATCTACAGTACCCTTCAACTGAGTTCCCCGAACGATAGAGTCGTCTACAAAGAGCAGAGATTTATCCCGAATCAATTCGTGAACGGGGATTTGTTTCATGGTGGCGATCTTCAGTCGGTCACTTTGTCGGGTAGGGGTAAAAGAACGGGACCACGTAGGGGTATACTTGATGAACGCACGGGCAAAGGGGATCCGGCTTTTATTGGCGTAACCGATGGCATGGGGAGTTCCGGAATCGGGAACACCGCCGACGTAGTCCACGCCTTCGGCATTGCCCACCCGTTGATCGTTGCGTGCCATGATCTCACCGTTGCGGTAGCGCATCATTTCCACGTTGACTCCTTCGTAGGTGGAGGCGGAAAAACCGAAATAACTCCACAGGAAGGAACAAATTTTCTTTTTCGTTCCGGGTGCAGCCAGTTGAGTTACGCCGTCGCACGTGACCGAGACGATTTCCCCCGGTCCCAATTCCTTGCAACATTCATAACCCAGTTTTTCGCAGACGTAAGACTCTAAAGAAAGGCAATAACCGTCCTCGCTCTTTCCCACGTGAATGGGAAGTCTGCCCAATTTATCCCGGGCGGCGAGAATAGAACCGTCATTGAGAAGAATCAGCAGATTGACCGTACCGTCAATCACTTCCTGAGCAAAACGGATCCCTTCCACAAAACTGTCTTTTTGATTGATTAAAGCCGCCACAAGTTCCGTATTGTTGACATGTCCGCCGGTCATGGCGTTGAAATGGCCGCCGCCCACGTTCAGATACCGATCGATCAACGCATCGGCGTTATTGATAATGCCGGTAAAACAAACAGCGCCGATACCGAGCCTGGAACGAATGAGAAGCGGTTGCGGTTCGTAATCACTGATACAACCGATGGCGGAACAGCCCTTCATCTCTTCAAAAACGTCCTCAAATTTGGTGCGGAAAGGGGAATTTTCAATGTTGTGAATTTCGCGTTGCAATCCGATGACCGGGTCATAAGATGCCATACCGGCACGGCGAGTGCCTAAATGGGAGTGGTAGTCCGTGCCGAAAAAAACGTCGGCGACGGCATCGTGTTTGCACGCAGCGCCAAAATATCCACCCATATTTGGTAAGATCCTCCATAGGAAATTTTAAGTCGGACCGCACATACAGGGGGTGTGCGGTCCGAAAAAAGATAAATCAAGCAAAGAACAATTTGTTCAAGGTCAGAGGATCGACGTATTCGCCGTCCTTATAAACACGCATATTGCCCGACGCAATTTCGTCGATGAGCATCACTTCACCGTTTTCGTCGTATCCGAATTCAAACTTAATATCGTACATATCCAGACCTTTTTCTTTCAGGTCGTCGGCAACGATTTTGGTGATGGCTTGGGTCATGGCTTTCAGAGAATCGTACTGTTCCGCAGTCATCACACCCAGATCCACAAGGCCGTCTTTTGTTACCAGAGGATCGCCCTTGGCATCGTTTTTAAAGGTGGTTTCCACGTAAGCGGGAAGATCGGCACCTTCTTCAATATAATCGGAATAACGGCGGTAGAAAGAACCGACGGCTTTGTAGCGGCAAATCACTTCCAACCCTTTTCCAAAAGCTTTGGCGGGAAGAACTTCCATGGTGGTATCCTTCAAATTTGCGCTGACGTAATGGGTCTTAATGCCGGCGGCATTGATTTTTTCAAAAAAGTAGATGGACATGCGCAGATTGACGTCGCCCACCCCTTCGATGGTGAGACCCACGGTATTTTCGCCGGGATCGAAAACACCGTCCTTGCCGGTGCAATCATCTTTGAATTTGAGCAGGTAATTTCCGTTGTCGAGAGCGTAAACGTTCTTGGTTTTGCCGGTGTAGACGAGTTTGAGATTTTCCATGGTTTGTACCTCTTTCGTAAAAGAATTATAACAGGGTTAAATAAAAACTCAGTGATTGAATTCCGCTTCCACGGCGGCATTCTTGCCACGGACGGCATCTGCGTCGGCGAGGCGCTTGGCATCTAATTTCGCCGCAAGTTCAGTATCGGATACCGCCAAAATCTGAAGGGCGAGCAGGGCAGCATTTCCTCCGCCGTTGACGGCGACGGTCGCCACGGGGATTCCCGTAGGCATCTGAACGGTGGAAAGAAGAGCGTCCATACCGCTTAACGGTCCGGACTCTGCGGGGATTCCGATGACCGGAAGGGTGGTATTTGCCGCCAAAGCCCCGGCAAGATGGGCAGCCATACCGGCGACGGCAATAATGGCACCAAATCCGTTGGCGCGGGCATTGAGCGCAAAATCCCGGGCCTCCACCGGAGTGCGGTGGGCAGAATACACGTGGACTTCATAGGGAGCCTCAAAGGAATCCAAAATTGCGGTGGCTTTCCGAATCACAGGAAGATCGCTGTCACTCCCCATGACGATACCGATTTTTTTCATAGGTTTTTCTCCTTCCAGTAAATAAAAAAGGGCACGCTCCCCTTCGGAAGTGTGCCCAGACGGTCGGCAATACAGGTTCTTTGCTTCATGTGGTAATCCACTTCCGTCAGTCGCAAAGAATCGAAGCGAACAACCCGGACGGGCCATCCGTATATATTATAACATAATACCATAAAATTGTCAATCGTGTAAATTGCAAAATATTTCAAACAAATTCGACGGCATTTTCGGTATCTTTCGCCATCATTCTTTTTCGGTAACGGAATATCCGCGGTTGCTCAAGATATTTTTCAATTCTTCCATGAAAGATTCCGTATCCTTGAACTGGCGATAAACGGAGGCATAACGAACGTAGGCGACGTCATCGATCTCCCGCAATTTTTCCATGACCATTTCGCCGATGCGGGAAGAAGAAACTTCCTTGTCCAGATCGCTGACCAGGGCATTTTCAATGTCTGCGGCAGACTGTTCCAGAACCGTATACGGAATGGGACGTTTTCCGCAGGCTTTCAGCATACTGGACAAAATCTTTTCCCGATCGAAAATCTCGCGGGATTTATCTTTTTTCACCACGACCAAGGGGGAATGTTCCACCACTTCAAAGGTCGTGAATCGCCGAGCGCAGGCTTCACATTCCCGACGGCGCTTGATCCGATCGTCAGAATGGCGGGAATCCAAAACCTTACTGTCCATACAACCGCAATAAGGGCACTTCATGAGCATTCTCCTTCTCCCGAGGAATAAACCTCCGGGGCAAGACATTTATTGATATTAGCATTATACATCAAAATCCTTGGTTTGTCAAGTGGAGAAGGAGAGAATACCATGCTGAAACGGTTGCGGGTGTTGGGGGCGATCCCCGTCTTTCCGGGGGTGTTGATCTTGGGGGCAATGATCCTCGGATTCCCCTGGGTAAAAATACTGCTTTTGGGACTTTTGGCATTGGGAAGTGCTTTTTTGTGTGCCGTCATTCTTTACCCAAAACAAGACCCTGCCATTCCGGGCAGTTGGCATCGGGATCTGAGACAGTTGCGACGGACTGTGGAAAAAATCAAGAATCGCACCGTTTACAGGGGCGGGCACGACATTGTCACGGAATTGAAGCAATGCGAAAACAGTATCCCCTTTTTATCCCAGTCGGCACGGCGGGAGATTACGGAATATTATCTTCCCACGTTTTTGAGATACTTTACAGCTTATGCAACATTTGAAGAATGTAACGAAGGAAATCCGTCGGTATTAGCGACCATGGCACAAATGGAACAGGCAATAGAAGAAATTGCATCAAATTTCCGAAAAACCTGCGACCGGAACGATCGAACCGCCAGCCTGAACGTTCATGCGGAAACGGCGCTGTTATATAAAAAATTAAACCAAAAGGAGCAACGCAATGGATAAGATCAATTCCAAAACCGTTCCCCCATTAAACGACGTGAACGGGGTGCTGAATTACGGTGCCGACGCTCAGGCGAGGGTAGCGGAATTTTCGGAGATCGCTCTGGAAAATCTAAAAGCAAAAGATTTGGGAGAAGTCAGTGGAAAGATTGCGGAACTGATCGTCAAACTAAAGGACACCGACCCGGAAGAAAAGTCCGGAATGATGCGAATTTTCCGAAAGCCAGCGGCGACGGCGGAAGGATTAAAAAGCCGGTATCGACGCGCCTGTGAAGCGGTGGACAAAATTGCGCTTTCCTTACAGGGGCATCGGGATCTTTTGATGAAAGACATTGAAATGCTGGAAATGTTGTACGCAATGAATCGGGAACAATATGAGAACCTGACCTCCTATCTGGAAGAAGGCAGATCGGCATTGAAAAAATTCCGGGAAGAAACGGCGATTCCCTTGCAGAAACAAGCGGAAGAAAGCGGGGATCCGACAGATGCACAAGCCGTCCGGGACGCCATGGAACAATGCGACCGATTTGAAAAAAAGCTTCATGATCTGGAGCTGACCCGCGCGGTCTCATTGCAAATGGCGCCACAGATCCGTATGCTTCAAAACAACAATACGGTCATGGCGGAAAAGATTCAATCTTCCGTCGTCAACACGATCCCTTTATGGAAAAGCCAGATGGTATTGACGTTGGGAATGGAGAATTCCCGATCTGCCATTGAAATGCAAGCAAAAGTCACCGATATTACCGATGCTCTCCTGCGCAGAAACGCCCAATCTCTGAAAGAAACAACCCTTTCCGTCACTCGGGAAGCGGAACGGGGGTGCGTCAACGTCAGCACGTTAAAAGAGACCAACGCCCTTTTGATTGATACTTTGGACGAAATGCTGAAGCTTCGAGATGAAGGCCGAAGAGCACGAAAGGAAGCGGAAGCGGAACTGCGAAAACTGGATCAGGAAATCCGATTACGTCTGATCGGAAAAACAGAAAAGCAGTCGGTATAAAGGCAAAAACCGGGAAGAAATACTCTTCCCGGTAATTTTTATTTTTCCCTGCGGTTCAACAGTACCTGTTGCGCTCGAACGGCGTCCTCTTTGGTTGTAATCTTGAAATTCTCTCCTTGGCAAGGAATCATTTTCACCCTCCCTCCGGCGGCGCGAACCATACCCGCGTCGTCGGTGTATTGTTCCGTAGCCTCAAGGCAAGCCTTTTGATACAAAGAATACTCGAAGATCTGGGGGGTTGCAGCTGCCATAAGGGTTTCCCGATTGGGGGTTCGCAGAATAAACCCCTCCTCGTCCACCTGTTGAATCGTATCGACCACAGGTGTTCCGGCACAGACCCCATCGTACTTCAGTGCATTACGGTGCAACCGGTCGATCTCTTCCGGTAAAATCAAGGGACGGGCGGCATCGTGAACCGAAACATAATCACATTTCGGAAGTGCCGAAAGTCCGCAGATTACCGATTCTTGACGGGTTTTTCCCCCTTCCACCACGGCGATGACCTTGGGAAATTCCGCCGTTAATTCCCGAACGAAACAAAGACTTTCTTTCCGTGTAGAAACGACGATCGCGGTAACTGTTTTCGCCTGTTGAAAGGCTTGTAGCGTATACCACAGAACCGGCTTCCCGCAAAGGTCAAACATCAATTTATCTTCCCCGAACCGAGCACCCGATCCGGCGGCAGGAATAATTACTCCAAAGGTTTTTGCCATAATATGCTCCCATATTTCCGAAATAACGTTATAGTTTTGCACTTTACATTTTGCATTCCCATTATACCATTCCGGAGAGAAATTGTCAAGATAGGACGGACTTTTCAGAAATGTCACGATTTTGTGGCGAATTCTTAATATTATCATAGTATTATAAAAATATACGTTACGAAAGGACCGTTGAATTATGGTTAAGATCTCCCCTTCTCTTTTGGCATCGGACTTTGCAAATCTGAAAAGTGAAATCGAAAGCATTTCCACGGCGGATTATCTGCACGTGGACGTGATGGACGGTCTGTTCGTCCCCAACATTGCCATCGGATTGCCCACAACCCAAGCGATTCGGCGCTCCACGAAAACGCCCTTGGACGTGCATCTGATGATCACCCACCCTCAGGATTACATTGAAGCCTTTGCAAAGGCGGGGGCAGATATTATTTCTTTCCACGTGGAAAGCGATTGCGACATTGACCAGTGCATCGCAAAAATCAAGGCTTGCGGAAAAAAGCCGGGACTTGTCATCAATCCCGCTACCCCAATTGATCCCATTTTACCCCGGTTGAAAGATCTGTATTTGGTTCTGGTTATGACCGTAGAACCGGGCTTTGGCGGGCAAAAATGCAAGGAAGAATGTTTTGATAAAGTCCGGGCCCTGCGGGAAAAGATCACCCAAGAGGGGTGGAGCACCCATATCGAGGTGGACGGCGGAATTACCGCAGAAAACGCACCGTTGGCGATTGAAGCCGGAGCCGATATTTTAGTTGCCGGATCCTCGGTCTTCAAGGCATCCGACCGAAACGCTGCCATTGCTGAATTGAAAGGAAACTGAATCATGTTTTTCACACCGCCTTATGAAAAAACCATTCGAGAAGTTACCGTAGACATTCGCAATTATATCACAGCACCGGAATCCACCGTGGTAGTCAATATGGATACCATCAACGGATTTTTCAAAAAGGGAAAATTGGCATCGAACCGCCTGAAATCCATTATCCCCCAGATCAAACAGGTGAACGAATATTATCTGGACAGTCCAAAAATATTTTTTGTGGATACTCATACTCAAGACTCCGAAGAATTCGACACCTATCCGGAACATTGCGTGGACAAGTACGAGCAGGAAGTGATTTCCGAATTGGAATCCTTTGCGGAAGTGGGAGAAGTTATTCCAAAGAACTCCACCAACGGATTTTTCTGCAAGGAATTCTTGGTTTGGCTTGCGAAACACAAGGAAATTGAGAACATCGTTATCGTTGGGGGTTGCACCGATATTTGCGTTATGCAGTTTGCCCTCACCATTCGTGCTTATTGGAACGAAAGCAACAACAATAATCGAATCATCGTCATCGAAAACGCGGTACAAACCTACCACGACGACATTCATAACGGCGATATGATGCACTATTTTGCGCTGTTCAATATGTATATGAACGGCATCAAGATCGCCCGTCTGTAATTATGGAAAAGACGCCGATTCAAAAACTATACGATCGAATTCCCACCTTTCGATGCAAGGAAGGGTGCGTGCGTTGTTGCGATAACTGGATTCAATTTGCACCGGAAGAAGAACTTCGTTGCGGCGGTTTTGATTTTTCGGAAGAAATCTGTCCGAAATTAAAAGACGGTGGTTGCTCGGTCTACGAAGTCCGACCGTTGATCTGCCGATTATTTGCTTCCAGCGAAATTATGCCTTGTCCCTATGGGTACGGCCCGGAAAAACCGCTGAGTGAAGCGGAAACCAAAGAAATTCTACGAGAATATTTAAACCTACGAAAGGAACAGGAAGAAGGGTATGGCAAAGACTGTAAATAAAGCAAAGACGGTATACGTTTGCTCCGAGTGCGGAAATGAAAATCCCAAATGGGCGGGGCAATGTCCTGCCTGCGGTGCCTGGAATTCCTTTTTTGAACAGATCGTAGAACCGGATAAACCGGCAACCTTGGCAACAAAGACCGACCCTTTGAAGCGAGCTGCGCCCAAGCGTCTGCGGGAGATTACCGCAGAGAGTGAATTGCGGCAATCTACCGGAATTTCCGAATTGGATCGGGTTTTGGGAGGAGGCATCGTGAAGGGCTCGCTGATTCTGGTCAGCGGAGAACCGGGAATCGGGAAATCTACGATTTTATTGCAAATGTGTATGAAGATGCAGGATCTTCGGATCTTGTACGTTTCGGGAGAAGAATCTCCTCGGCAAATCAAGTTGCGGGCAGATCGGGTAGGGAAATATCCGGAAAACCTGTTTATCTTATCCGAAACCGACATTTCCGCCGTGATTGATCGAACCGAAGAAGCCACTCCGGACATTCTGGTGGTGGACTCTATTCAGACCATGTACCGACAGGACATGACCTCTGCCCCCGGCTCAGTTCCCCAAGTTCGGGAATGCACCTCGGAATTGATGCGGATCGCAAAATCCATGGAAATTCCCACCTTTGTGGTCAGCCACGTAAACAAAGAAGGTGCCATCGCCGGTCCGAAGGTGATGGAACACATGGTGGACGCAGTCTTGTATTTTGAAGGAGAACGCTCCAGCGACCATCGAATTTTGCGTGCCATCAAAAACCGTTTTGGGTCGACCAATGAAATCGGTGTTTTTGAAATGACCGAAGAGGGATTGAAAGAAATCCCCAATCCTTCGGAACTGTTTTTGTTAGACAAACCGGAAAACGTATCGGGGATTGCCACCCTTTGCGTCATGGAAGGAACGAGACCCATCATTGCAGAAGTACAGACGTTGGTTTCCAAAACGCCCTTTCCCTCTCCCAGAAGAACGGCAGTTGGATTCGACTATCAACGATTGAATCTGATCTTAGCCGTGTTGGAACGGCGATGCGGGTTATTCTTCGGAACCAGCGACGTATACGTCAACGTCATCGGAGGATTGCGATTGGACGAACCAGCAGCGGATCTGGGAGTTGCCATGGCAATTATCTCGGCGGCAAAAGACTTCGTATTGCCGGAAAAGACCATCTTTATCGGAGAAATCGGTCTTGCGGGAGAATTACGTGCCGTTTCGGGAATCGAAAAAAGATTGCACGAAGCGGCTTCGTTGGGCTTTACCCGTGCTGTGATTCCGGCACGAAACCGCCCCAAAGGAACTTTCAATCTGGAAATCTTACCGGCGTACTCCATTAAAGATGTTTTAAACAAAGTTTAAGAGGTTTTTTTGCTATGCCCTATTCCATTTTTCTCGACCTTGACGGCACTCTTTTACCCGGGGGAGAACGACAGTTTTCCGATAAAACCCTAAAAGCTTTGACCGAAACTCAAGCCGCAGGACACAAGATTTTTCTGAACACCGGACGTCCAGCTTCCAATCTGCCTGTAGATTCCTTTCGAGGATTTAAGTTCGACGGTTATCTGTGCGGCTGCACCTACGTCACTGTCGGGGGAAAGCTGATCATGGCAGACCATCTTTCTGCCGACGAATCTCAGCCCATTGTGGCACATTTTTACAATCGGGACACCATCGTTCTTCTGGAAGGAGAGCTGGCGGTCTATGCAGCATACGACAAAGAAAACAGCACTGAAAAATACGGTTACATTCCCCTCAACGATATGAGCGAGATCTTCAAAGTCTGTGAATTGGAACCCATCTCAAAAATAAGCATTTGGAAGAAATTGTCCGAAAAAGACGTTGCTTTCGTCCAACAATTTGCCCACATTTTGCGGATAGAAGCCAACTGTACCGAAATCACTCCGTTCGGCCACGATAAAGCCTATGTCATGAACGCGGTCATCGATTATTTGGATTTGGATCCCGAAAAAGTGATTGCCATGGGAGATTCGGGGAACGATATTGCCATGTTAGACGCGGCTCCCATCTCCGTTGCCATGTCAACGGCATCTGAGGAAGTGAAATCTCACGCAAAATACGTGACAAAGTCAGCAAAAGAAGATGGAGTTACGGTATTCTTGGAAGAGTTTTTAAAATAGTTTTTCTACATAAAAAAGATCGCTGAAAATCAGCGATCTTTTTTTATTTTTTTCGTGTTTTATAAAGATGTGCATAAACGAAAATACCTAACAGGGGGAAAAGCATACCGGCTAAAATTCCCAGTTTCATACCAAACTGATCCGGAGTCAAGGATAATTTTTGAGAAAGGGAAATCAAGGTGGGATTAGCGGTGGCAATGTCTGTGATCACACCCACCAGCTGAGGCGCAACCGACGCTCCGAAATCGCCCCCGGCAGCCATCATAGCATAGATAAACACACCGCCGTCGGGGAATCGATCGGAAGCGACGATCAGGTTTCCCGGCCAAAGCATTGATGTGGCAAATCCGGTAAAAGCGCAAGCAAACAATCCTAAAATCGGAATAGGCGATAGGGCGGCGACGGCATAACACAAGGTGGCACCGATTCCGCACAGAAGCAAAACTTTTTCGATATGTTTTCCGAATTTTCCGTATAGCGTCCGACCAATTCCAAGGAACATCGCAAACATAGCAACACCGAAAATATCGCCCCAAACTTTAGGAATTTCAAGGGCTTGTTCCAAATATCCGGAAGCCCACTGCGCCATCGTACATTCGGCAGCTCCACCTAAAAAGATGGCAGAAACCGAAAGCCAAACCCCTTTGCTTTTCAGAAGATGTAACGCTCCGGAGACCTTTTCCGGGGTCTGCATGGGAGGAAGTTGCGTTCCGGAAAAAAGAAGGGCAGAAACCAAGGGAATCAAAGAGAAGATCAAGGCAAGCCAATGCCAGTTTTCTCCCCCGAAAAGAAGCAAAAAGAGGGTACTTACAATAATTACCCCAACCACACCCCAGGCATAGACCGAGTGTAACCGGCTCATTTCCCGATCCGGATCTTTTGAGGGAAGGGCGGCAATGGTGGGACTGATCAAGACCTCCGCAAGTCCTGAGGCGGCAGAAAAAATCACCGTACCTATCACAAGTCCTGCGTATGCCCATTGGGGAAAAGCAAGGGGTAACAGAGCATAGATCCACAATCCCGCCACGGCAATATAGGGAATTGTTTTGACCACTTTCGGAATATTAAACCGATGGGAAAAGAAGGAAAAAATCAGATCAATGCCCAACTGAGTACAAAAATTGATCAAGACCAAAAGTCCTAAAAGAGAATAAGAAATACCGTAAAGTGTCCGAAAAGTCAGAAATAAAACCGGTGATAAATTCCCCACTACGGACATGGTGATATTCACGGTATAACAAGCGTATTTAATGCGTTTTTCCTTGGTATTCATAAATAAATCCCTTGCTCAAGAAGAAAGAGCAACCACGGTTGCTCTTGTTTAACTGATAAGAAAATAGATCAGATACCAAACTTCCTGTCCTTTTGCCGTCACCCCTTCTCCTGTGTGAACAAATCCGACCGATTCACAGAGACGACGGGAAGGAATACTATTTTTCCGAATCGTTGCAGTGGCAGTAGAATAGCCTTTTTCTTTGGCAAGATCCAGTGCTTTACAAAGGGCTTGAGTACCGTAAGTTTTTCCCCGATAATCGGAAAAAATATGAACTTCGAGATCCACATTGCCGTCCGCATCTTCTGTCAATTGAAGGTATCCTACCGCTTGCTCGTCCACGGTGACGGCGAAAGATTCAAAATAACGCCCCTCAAACACCTTTGTATTCCATTGGTCGATGATAGCAGAGATGCTCTGATTTGACCGATTGGAATACAAATACCGTTTCAAGACCGGAAGGTCGTTTTTGGAAAAAGAGCGAAGAGAAATTTCTTTTTGTTCCGGTTTTTTTAAATTCCGCATTTCCCGAAAAAAGTCCGTTAGCTGTCGGGAACATTCCGTTTCCAAAATCCCGGAGATTACTTCCGGCTGATGATTAAAAGGCAGTTGGGTCAAATCGCAAAGACTTCCCATACAGCCGGCTTTTGGGTCCATGGCTCCGATATACACCCGACGGATCCGGGCGTTGATGATCGCACCGGCACACATGGGGCATGGTTCGAGGGTTACGTAAAGATCGCAATCGGAAAGCCGCCAACCGCCCACCTTTTTGCAGGCGCGGTGCAGAGCGACAATCTCTGCATGGAGCAGGGCGTTTTTTCCGGTTTCCCGCCGATTATAGCCGGTGGCGATGACCTTGCCGCCTTTGACGATGACCGCACCCACAGGGACTTCCCCTAAAGCCTTCGCTTTTTCGGCGCAGGCAAGGGCACGGCGCATAAAAATTTCGTGGCTCATTCGGAAACGACCCGGGCTTCCAAATGAATATCGGTTTCACTGGAAAGCATGTGATGGAAAGACATGGTATATTTCAAATCCAGCTCTCCCCCGTTTTCGTCCATGGTAGAAGAAATTTCCCGGGTGGTGACGTGGATATTCATCATACGGTTATCCGAAAGGCATTCCACCGTGGGACCTTTTCGGAAATCGAACAACACTGAATCCTGCCCGTTGTCCGCCTGAAGACGGACGTGATCTTTATTTTTGATGTAGAATTGCACGTGATCACCGATCTCGGACAGAATTTTTTCTCCGTCGAATTCCACGACGTACCCTTCTCGTTCCCGACGAATCGTGCCGTAGGTGAAAAGGTCGGAAAAAGGTTTTCCGTCTCGCATAGTGTCCATGCGAATAATGGCTGTTTTCATAATTTCCTTTCAATCGTCGGTACGAATGGTGACTTTTTCCACCTGTCCGTCAAGATTCCGATCAAGGAACATTCCGGCGATATGCGAAAAATTGCTGACTTCGTCGCTGACAAAATAGCGGCGTTTCCCCTCGGGCTTTTCGGACAACTGCCCGGTTTCCCGCAATACTTGAGCCAGTGCCAACGCCGCTTCCCGACCGGAATCGATCAAAGTTACGCTGTCGCCGAAAAGTTTGCTTAATACCGGCTTGAGCAAGGGGTAGTGAGTGCAACCGAGAATAACGGTATCCACCCCGGCGTCCTGCAAAGGTTTAATATATTCCTGCGCCGCCAGTTTCGTGATCGGTCCTTCAAGATAACCGTTTTCCACCAAAGGAACGAACAAAGGACAAGGGGTAGCGGTAACGGTAATTTCCGGGTCAATGGCTGCAATCGCAGATTGATAAGAGCCGCTTTTAACGGTGGCGGATGTCCCGAGAATTCCGATTTTTTTATTCTTCGTGGCGTTACAGGCGGCAGAAGCCGTAGGTTGAACCACGCCGATAACCGGGATTTCGGTCATCTGTTGTAATTCGGGAAGGGCAACGGACGAGACCGTACCGCAAGCAACCAAAACCGCTTTCAGATCCTGCTCCAGCAAAAAGCGAAGGTCCTGAACGGCAAAAGTGCGAATGGTATCCCGGGAACGAGTTCCGTAAGGCACCCGTGCGGTGTCGCCGAAATAGACGATATTCTCTCCGGGTAAGATCTGTATCAGTTCCCGAACGGCGGTAAGCCCTCCGAGCCCCGAATCAAAAACGCCGATTTGCAATTCAGACATGGGTCTCCTCCCTTAATTTTTTTGCTCCGACCACCCGAATTACTCCTCCATAATCCCGCACCTGAATCACGTCGGAAAAACCGGAGGAAAGAAGCAATTCCTCGATGGCAAAAGCCTGACCGATACCACATTCAAACAACAACATTCCTCCGGATTTCAACCGGGAAGAAAAACGCCGAATGATGGCACGGTAAAAAAGAAGTCCGTCGTCTCCCCCATCTAAGGCGGTAACAGGCTCTTTCTTCACTTCGGGAGAAAGGGTCTGCAGATCCCCCGTAGGAATATAAGGGGGGTTGGACAGAATCAGATCGTATGTTCCTTCCACCTCGTCGGTAAGAATATCTCCTTGTATCAAGCGGGCAGAAGGATAGATCCGTTGGGCATTTTTTTGCAACAAAGCAAAGGCTTCGTCAAATTTTTCCACTTCGGTGACCGCAACGCCTTTCTCTGCACCCAAAGTAAGACCGATACAACCGGTTCCGGCACAAAGATCGAGAACGGAGTCTCCCTCTTTTAAGTAAGACAGGGCGGTATCCACCAAAATTTCCGTGTCAAATCGCGGAATCAGAACGCCGGGGGCGACGGCAAAGGAACGTCCGTAAAAATCGGCAAACCCCAAAAGATATTGCAAGGGTTCCCCCGCGAGCCGCCGGGAAACAAAATCACAAATGATTTGTTTTTGTTCCGATGCAGGTTCTTCCAACGATCGAATTAATCGTCGAAGCAAAAATTGATGCGACGGGATTCCACACACCTTTTCTGCCATCAGAGACAGTTCCCGGGGAGCGTCGGACGAGACGGAAGTCAACCGGGATTCCAATTCTGACCAGAAACTCATTGCTTCTTTTTGGGGAAGGCGAGGGAATAATCCACCTCACCGTTTTCATTGGTAAGAGAAGCGTTTACGGCAACGATAGCAACTTCGATCTGTGCGTCGGTGGGTTCGGCGGTGGTGATGCGTTGAAGACCCTTTCCCGGGGCAGAAACGATCTTTGTAAAAAGATTGTCATGGCGACCGGTCCATTGCTGAATTTCAAAGGTAAAACCGGCAACCACGGGAAGGCACGCCAGATGCACTAACAATCGAGGAAGCCCTTCAATATTTTCAGGCAGAACGAAGGCGTGAAGCAACGTAAAGAACAAAATGGAGAACAACAGCACCAGAAAAATAAAACTGGTACCGCACCGAGGGTGGCATCGGGGCATACGGCGAATATTTTCCACCGTCAGTTCGGCGCCGGATTCCACGGCAAAAATGGTTTTATGTTCGGCACCGTGGTAGCGGTAAATGTCCTTCATTTCTTTCATCAAAGACGTGGCGAGAATGTAGCAGACGAAGATAATGATACGAATGATGCCTTCGATCAAAATCCGCAGTGCCCGAGCACCGGGCAACCAGGTGGTAATGAGTTTTCCCGCAAGCTGAGGCAAAAGCAGGAACAACCCGACGGCAAGCCCCACTCCAAGAATCAAAGACAGAGCCATGACCAATCCGGAAACCCATTTATTTCCGTTGGTTTCTTCCTCCAACCCGGCTAATTCCGCAGAGCGCATGAGGGATTTGTATCCCACAATCATGCTCTCCACAAAAGCTACACACCCCCGAAGAACGGGGATGCGCAAAATTTTATATTTATCCCGCACGGAAGTGGTCGCCATTTCTTCGGTGACGATCTCTCCGTCGGGCTTGCGGACGGCAAGGACGGAACGGAGCGGGGATTTCATCATAATCCCTTCCATCACGGCCTGTCCGCCCACAGCGGCATAACGGCGTTGAAACATTTTGATTCCTCTTGCCTTATTCGGCAGAAATAATGAAGTAATAAACCGGCTGACCGCCGTTGACCAACATAATATCAACGTCGTTACCCAGTTTTTCCTGCATGATGCCTTGCATGGCTTCCGCCTCGGCTTCGCTGACACCCTCACCGTAGAACAAGGTAATGACGCAGGCGTCTTTGATGTCGTCGCACAGATTTGCCATACATTCTTCCCGGGTATCGGTGACATAGCGAACTTTGTTTTCCACCAGGCCGAGGATCTGATTTTCCTTGATCTCCCGGTTGTCAAAGGTGGAATCGTGAGCCGCGAAAGTCATCGACAGAGAAGATACGGCAGCCATGGCTTCTTTCATTGCACTGACGTTTTCTTCCACTTCAGCGTCGGGATTAAACGCCAACATAGCGCTGATTCCCTGCGGCAAAGAAACGGAACGGAGCACTTCTACGTGTTTGTCTTCCACCAAAAGGGCGGCTTGGGCAGCAACCATATAAATATTGCTGTTATTGGGCAAAACAATGACGTTTTCGGCGGGAGTCATGCGAATTGCCTTAAGCATATCTTCCGTAGAGGGGTTCATGGTCTGACCGCCGATGACCATCTGATCCGCACCCAAATCACGGAAAACAGAAACCATTCCTTCTCCGGAAGCGACGGCAACAAAGCCGTATTTCTTTTCGGGGGCGGCATCGGTCACTTCTTCCACGGCGGGTTCTACGGCAGGAGCTCCGGTGGGAACGTCTTTTGCCGCACCGGAAGACAGGGCGGAATGCTGTTCCTTCATATTTTCAATTTTTACCGTCAAAAGGGAACCGAACTTCAACGCTTCGGACAGAACCTTTCCGGGATCGGACGTATGAACGTGCAATTTGATAATGTCGGTATCATCTACAAAGACGGCACTATCGCCGGCACCGAGAACGAATTTATGGAGCTTTTCCGCTTTTCCTTCGCCGAGGTATGCTTCGGACTTTCCTACGATACATTCGGTGCAATAAGGATAGACAATATCTTCGGTATTAAACTGATCGAAAGCCGATGCAGGTTCTTCTTCGGATTCCGACTCATCGGCATCGAGGAGGACAACGGGATTGCCGGTCAGATACCCAACCATACCTTCAAAGATCACCACAAGACCCCGACCGCCGGCGTCCACGAGACCTGCTTGCTTCAACACGGGGAGCATTTCCGGGGTTTGCTGGAGGGTCTCTTCCGCAACGGAAAGAACGTAGGGCATGAAATCTTCCACTCTGCCCTTGTATTCGTCCGCTTTTTCCAATGCTTTTTCGGCAGAAACCCGCATAACGGTAAGGATCGTACCTTCCGTGGGTTTCATAACCGACTTATAGGCGGCGTCCACGCCCCGCTTGAAGGCGGCGGCGAGATCGGGAGTATCGACGGTTTGCTTTCCTTTGCATTCCTTAGCAATCCCGCGGAAGAACAGGGAAAGAATAACGCCGGAATTTCCCCGGGCGCCCCGAAGTAACATATTGGCGACCTTGTCGGCAACCTGGCTGACGTCTCCTTCAAAAGAAGGAAGATCACTGCGAACGGCACCCATCGTCAGACTCATATTGATGCCGGTATCTCCGTCAGGGACGGGGAAAACGTTAAGGCGATTGATATTCTCACGTTCGTTGGCAAGATTATTTGCCCCGGAGATCACCATATCGCGGTAAGATGTTCCGTTTAAAATCATAATTCATTAAATTCCTTTTCGTCGTTTTCAAGGTTACTTCGTGATGACAGAGTCCACGAATACGTTCACCTTATCCACGGGGAATCCAATATAATCGGAAACGGAATAGGTGATTTTATGGGCAATACTTTCGGTGATGGCGGGAATATTCACGCCGTAGATGACGGCAATATGAATGTCAATGCAGACACGGTTGTTCTCGCAATACACGTGCACACCCTTGTCTTTACGATCTTTCTTCAAGAAAGCCCAGATCTGTTCCGAGACGTTCTTCGCCTTCATCTCGGCGATCCCGAAACAATCCGAAGCGACAATGGAAGTGATCCCGGCGATAACGTTATCGTCGATGATAATGTTTCCGTGTTCGTTTTTCAATTTCAGCATATCAAACCTCCGTAATAGTTCGTCTTGCCCAAAAAGGCAGGACAAGTATTATACTATATTATAATACACTATAAACGGAGAATTTACAAGTGCTTTTCCTTTTTCGTTACCGAAATGTTCCACTTTTGTACCATTTTCAGCCAAAATTAGTTCAAAAGAAGGATTGCAAGAATAATAACAATCAACGGATCGTCGTCTTTATTTTCATTGAAAAGCAAAAATAAAACGGCGAGAAGAAGAATGTCATCGTCCTTGATCCGGGAGAGAATTCCTCCCAATCCGCCACGGGAAGGCGAGGACAAAATGTCACCGGAAGAGGCGGGCTGAGCCGGAAGATCCGGTTTTACAGTCTCAGAGGAAGGTTTGGAACGGTCGTATGCTTTTCGGGCATCTTCCTCGGCTTTGGCGCGGCGAAATTGATATTCGGCTTCGGAAACAGAAGAATACATCACAAAACTCCTTTCAAAAAAACGACGACCGTTCAAAAATTTGAACGGCCGAAGTATTTATCTCAACGCAGAAAGCAGGTCGATGACCCGAATGGCTTTGATGGCGTTGTCGATCTTTCCTGCTCGGGACGCCCGAAGATAGGGGCGCACGGCGTTGAGAAGCGCCAGATCCCGACTGTGGGCGCCGGAACCGGAAAATCCGGAAAACAGATCCATGGAATCAAGGGAACCGGACGCGGGCAACACCGGAGCGTCGACAGAAACCGATTCCGGGAAATCTTCCGTGGGGAGAGGGGAACTCTCCGAGGACGAAAGGGTCGAGGCGATCTCCCGAATTTTTTGCGCAGCTTCAGGGTTGCTTAAAATCTCGGAAATTTTGGAAAATAAATCCGGCATAAGTCTCTCCTTTCCGATCAGTTGATCCGCTTCAGAAACTCGTGAAGCATATTCTTTCCTTGGGAAGAAGAAAGCACTCGCTTGAGAAGATCGGGATCGTTGATGACCCGCATTACGTTTGCCCAATCTTTTTCACTGAGTTTGGACGTAAGTCCTTTTAGAGAATCTTTATTTCGGGCAAGGCGTTCCAGTTTCGCGGTATCCTCCGCCGAAAGAGATCCCCGGGCGGCGGCTACGGCGCGGGAGACGGCGGCATCGTTGGGAAAATCGGACATGATCGTCACACCTTTCCAAGTTATTTCAATTTCATTCTATGAAGCCATTGACTTTTTTGCCAATCCGAGGTATAATAAAAGAAAAATTACGGAGGAATGGGCTTGAAAATCTTAATTATCTCCGATACTCACGGAGATACTTCCGGGGCAGAGCGGTTACTTATAAAAGAACGACCGGATCACGTTATTCACCTGGGAGATTGCATTCGTGATGCGGAAGAAATCGCGAACCGTTTCCCTACCCTACCAATATGCAAAGTTCCGGGAAATAATGACTGGTTTGCCGATGACGGGAAAGAAAAAGTCATCGCACTGGGTGGGATAAAAATCTTTTTATGCCACGGGCATACCACCGGGGTAAAAAGCGGACTGGACGTACAAATCGCCAAGGCACTCCGACAGAATTGCACCGTTTCTCTGTTTGGCCATACTCACTCCCCCTATTTGGAAGAACGAGATGGGGTTTTGCTTTTGAATCCGGGATCGGTCACCTATGGCGGAACCTATGCCTTGTTGACCCTCAAACCGGGACAAAATCCCAAGGCAGAACTAAAATATGACAATTGAAAAGGAAAAAGAGCATGCTGAATTTTGAATTTTGCAGTCCTACCCGGTTTCTTTTCGGAAAAGGAACCGAAGAAAAAGCCGGAGAAATGATAAAAAAATGCGGCGGCACAAAAGTATTGATCCATTATGGCGGCGGTTCCGTCGTCCGTAGCGGACTTCTGGAAAGAGTGAAAGATTCTCTCCAAAAAGAGTCCATTGAGTTTTTGGAATTGGGAGGAGTTCAACCAAATCCCCGAAGCGGCTTAGTCTACCAAGGAATCGACCTTTGCCGAAAAGAACAGGTGGATTTTATTCTGGCGGTAGGAGGAGGTTCGGTGATTGATTCATCGAAAGCCATTGCCGCAGGCGTTTTGATGGATTGCGATTTTTGGGATTATTGGAAAATCAAAAAAACCATCACGGAAGCATTGCCCATCGGAACGGTCTTGACCATTCCGGCGGCGGGAAGCGAGGCCTCCGCAAACAGCGTCATCACCCACGAAGAAACCATGGTCAAGCGAGGGTGTGCAGGTGACGTTTTGCGGCCTCGGTTCTCCATTCTCAATCCGGAATTAACTTTTACCCTTCCGGCATGGCAGACGGCAAGCGGTGCTTCCGACATTATTGCCCACGTGCTGGAGCGTTATTTCACCAATACGAAAGACGTGGAAGTAACCGACCGTCTTTGCGAAGCATTATTGCTGACGATGGTAAAAGAAACACCCCGGGTCATTGCCGACCCGCAGTGCTATGAAGCCAGGGCAAACATCATGTGGGCAGGGGTATTGGCCCACAATAACGTAGTGGGTGTAGGAAGAGAACAAGACTGGGCAACCCACGCCATCGAGCATGAGCTTTCCGCCCTGTACGACGTGACCCACGGCGCGGGGCTTGCGGTGCTTTTCCCCGCATATATGGAAAAGACTTTATCCCATAACCCCAAGCGTTTCGCAACCATGGCGACCCGAATTTTCGGAATCCAAAACACCGGGGACGATACCGAAACGGGGAAACTTGGAATTCAGGCGTGGAGAGACTTTTTCATCTCCATCGGAATGCCCGACAATCTCCGGGCGTTGGGGGTCAAGGAAGAAGACTTTGAATATATGGCAAATCGGTTATTGCTAAAAGCGGACGGAACGCTGGGCAACTTCGTAAAACTGACGCCTGCCGACGTAGTGGAAATCTATAAATCCTGTTATTAAAATTCAACAAAACGTAAAAACGCGACAGAACAAAATCCGTCGCGTTTTTATCATATATTTACATTTTTTGTTTGGTCATATTTTTACGTTCATAGGGAAGAATATGTGTAGGAGTGAATTTTATGATTTCATTTTTTCTGGCACACATTCCGGCATTTTTAACCATGGGGATTTCGATGATCGGGGCAACGTTGTTGCGCACCGCGGCTCAAATTTATGCAGACAAAGGAACAAAAGAAAAAATGCCCGCCGCAAACAATAAATGATTTGCGGCGGACATTTATTAGATTAAGCGGTCGAGCAAATACCCGAAATAATCAAAAAATCCGGCTTTTTCTACCGATTCACAGGCGACGACGGGAACGGACAAAACCTCCTCGCCCTCGTACATAAATTTTGCGGTGCCCACCACCTGCCCGGAAGCAACCGGAGCATTCAAAACTTCTTCCACGGTAATTTCCAAGGCGATCCGGGAGACTTCCGACTTTTTCACCACGATACAGAGATCTCCCTCGGCGGCAACGGAGACCGAATCGGCTTTCCCACGATTAACCGGAACTTTTGGGATTTCTCCGACAGAACGGCGAACGACGGCATATCCGGCAAAGCCGTAATCGAGAAGCGATGCGGCGGAGGCAAATCGCCCTTTGCTGGTCTCACCTCCCAATACAACGGCAATTAAAGACATTCCGTCCCGGGTGGCGGTAGCGGCAAGGCAATGCCCGGCAGCTTCGGTATAACCGGTTTTCATGCCGGTAATCCCATCATAGGTTTTCAGCAGTTTATTGGTATTGGCAAGACCGAATCCCCCGTTGCGCAGAGAATCCATCCAGATTCCGGTATAGTCGAGAATGTGGGGGTGAGTCAACAATTCTTTTGTAAAAAGTGCCACATCGTAGGCACAAGTATAATGATTTTCATCGGGAAGCCCGCAGGGGTTAACGAAGTTGGTATTTTCCGCCCCCAACTCTTTGGCGCGCTGATTCATACGCTCAACAAAGGCGGATTCACTGCCCGCAAGATATTCTCCCAACGCAACTGCCGCATCGTTGGCAGAATTGACGGCAACCGATTTGAGAAGATCCCGTAGAGACATGGTCTCCCCTACTTCTAAATAGATCTGGGTACCACCGTAGGAACAGGCATTCTCCGAGGCGGAAACGGAGTCGTCCTCCGTCACGGCACCGGAATCCAACGCCTCCATCACCAAAAGCATGGTCATCACCTTGGTGACACTTGCGGGATATAATTTCGCTTTTGATTCGGATTCATACAACACCGTTCCGGTTTCCGCCTCCATGAGAATCGCACCCTTTGCGTCTAAGTTCAATTCCCCCGATGCCGCAACGCTCCCGCCAACGGCGCCCGTTCCTGACGCAGACAAGGGCAAGGCAAAAGCAACCGCCAGCACTCCAAACAAAATCAAAGAAAGAATCCGTTTCATCATACCATATTCCTCACTTTAAAAAAAATATCCTCAACCCATAAATATGAGTTGAGGACTTGTTTTATTCAGGCTTATTCGGCTTGTTCTTCTTCTACAGATTCGGACGCTTCCGTTTCGGGGGCTTCCGATTCAGGTGTTTGAGAAACGGCAACGTACCGCTTCAACACAGGAAAGATCAAGGAATTGGAGACGAAGGTCATCACCGCAAAGGCGAGAAACAACGGAATGGGAAAAGTCAGAGGCCAGAACAAGAACGTCAATATTCCCAGCAATGCCAAGACCAAAAGCATGACGATATTTCGCCAAAGTTGCGTCATGGCAAGAATGACGCTGTTGCGGATCAATTGCTTGAGCGAAAGATCAAAGGAAACCATCATGGGATAAATATAGAAGGAGGCAAACAACAAAAGGTAGGCAAACACAAACAGAACCACAACGGCAACGGTACGAAATCCGCCCGACACGTTAAGAGATTCATCGGTCCAACTGAAAAACGACCCGACCAGCAGTGCCCCGGAAACCAACTGGATCAACCAAACGATGATTCCCTGTTTAAAGTGTTCTTTGCATTTTTCGATGAAATCCGAAAAGAAAAACACGGGTTTTGCCTGGGAAAAATTGCGACAAACGTAGTTCATCGCCGCTGTGGCAGGTCCGATGGTAATGATGGGAACACAAGAAAGAAGGTAGAGCAGGTTTAACAAGATCAACTGCCAAAATCGATGCAAGAACTCGGTAAAAAACCGTTTCAACGGTGTTTCGGCAGAGACTTCGGCCTTGGTAACACCCCTGCCTTCTTTGTTATAATTAGGAAACAGATTCAAAATGATCCCTCCGATTTTATCATAGGTCTATTATAACAAATTCGGAGAGAACTGTCAAGAGAAAACACGGATTTTTTCGGAATTTCCCGATTTTTTATAACAAATCCCGAATCTCCGATAAAATCAAAGGAGACAGAAACAGATCCCAAAGCAATACGAAGGCGGAACATTGAAAAATCACCAGAGAACGAAGAAAATAGGATTTTATGCTCTGAAAAAAGGGAGTGGCATCTCCCTTTAATCCCCGAAACAGAGAAAAAGATTGGGGCAACGCGTCCCGAGTCGCCCGAATCAACAACAAGCATTCTGCGGCGGCAGAGGGAAACAAACACAATCCCAAAGGCAAAAAGCCTTTCGTTCCATAGGCAGCAAGAAACAATCCAGCAGTATACCCCAATCCGTAGGTCTTATAAAATACCAAAGGCAGGGCAATCAGCCACCCGAAAAGAAACACACCGCAACAAAACACGATTAATACGTAGAACGGCCCCGATCCAAAGGCGCGCAACCAGTTCGTTTCCGTCTCGGAATTCAGATATTGCAGCACCAACGACGTATCCGCGCCTCCCCGAAGGAGTACCGTCAAAACGCCGGAGAGGTACCCGGCAAAAACCGTCACCGCCGCTGCGAGAAATGTTTTGTTTGATCCCATGATCCATCTTCCTTTCTTTTTTCAGATCCAAACACGCGTGGACATCCCTGAAAAAAGATATGAACCTGCTTCGTGAAATATGCAGATAGACAAGAAAACCGTTTCTTTTCCCCCTTCCTTAAAAACAACTTTCACAAAAAAGTGAAATAAAGTAAAAAAGAAGAAAAAAACTCTTGACAAAACGAAAAAAATGTGATATACTTACAACGTTGATTCGCCGGTGTGGTGGAACTGGCAGACGCGCGGGACTCAAAATCCCGTGGTAGCGATACCGTGTGGGTTCGACCCCCACCACCGGCACCAAGAAAAAAGACGATTCTACGGAATCGTCTTTTTTTATTAAAATAACATTGGAATCAGGAGAGGTTAGAATGAATCGCCGTATCATTCAAGGGTTTTCTTGTTTTTTGCTGATTGTTTTCATCACTTTCTGCTTTTCCGCCTGCAAGGAAGAGCAGTTGCCACCCCGGAACACTTCGGACACGGACACATCAACTGTTTTTGGCTCACCCCTCGATACAAACACGAACGATATAAATTCCGAAGTCGATCAATCTTCCGAATCCGATTCTGAAACAGAGACTGTCACAAACTCAAAAGAAGACGTCGACGTTTCTGAAGAAGATAAGGTCACGGACACTTCTTCTCAGACCGAGACAGGAACCGATAAGATTGCGAATTCTGAAGAAGATACTCCTACTTTGGATCAAAATACGACAAGCGAAACTGCTACCAATACCGATAAGGTCACAGATTCCTCCAGCACCACGTCGTCTTCCGTCAGCACTTCAACGGTGACCTCCTCAACCGCGTCTGAGCCCTCTGATACGGTCAATCCCGACACAGAACCGGAAGATCGTCCCTCCAAACCTGTCAATACCAACATCACTCCCGTATCTCCCGAAAATTATTACGGAATTCGTTGGCTTTCCGCCCAGCCTAACGGTGAAAACTTAGTAAAAACCTATCGGGAATTGGTTAGCGGGCTTAAAGAACAGCGCGAAACAATCCCCCTCTCTGCCGGAATTTCAATCAAAGAACTGGCGACGGTATGGAATTGTTGTCTGGCAGACTATCCCCAATATTTTTGGGTAGGCTTGAGATACCAATATTATCATATTAACAATAAAGTAACAAAAATTGCACCCGAGTACACCATAACGGGAAAAGACCTGTCCAAAGCGCAGGCGCAATTTGACCGAAGCGTACAAGAGCTACTCAAAAATATTACTTCTTCCATGTCTCAATATGAGATCGAGAAGACCCTTCACGACCGCTTGATTCTTCAGTGCAAATACGAAGAATCCTCGAACGCCCATACCTCATATGGAGCTTTGGTAGATGGAGTTGCGGTATGCGAAGGCATTTCAAAAGCATTTCAGCATCTCTGCCGTTCGGTGGGGATCGAGACGTTGTTCGTCGTTGGGAGATCCGACAATCCTGACTCCGGAAACAGTGAAGGACACGCTTGGAACATTGTCAAAATTGACGAAAACTATTATCACGTGGACGTCACCTGGGACAATGCGGGAGAACCGAAAAAGGATCAGATTCACTACGCGTGGTTCAACCTCTCCGACCAATGGCTGACCGAAGATCACGTTTTACTGCAAGAAGGATATTCTTATCCGACTTGTACCGAAACGAAAGAAAACTATTTTGTGAAGACCAAGGGAACGATCTCCGAACTGACCGTCAAAAATATAACGGAAAAAGCTCAAAAACGCGGAAATACATTTTTCTTCCAAGGGTATCTCACCTCCAAAACCGATCCCTATGAATGGATCGAAAACAACGCCTCTTCTTTGGCAAAAGAATTCGGTTTGAACGGCTATCAGTATGAAGTTATCACCGTGGGAAACGAAATTACCATTATCATGAAAAAATACTCTTAAAAGAAAATTTGTATTATGAAAAAATTAAACTTTTATTCCAAGGAGATAGCATTACCGACGCCGGTCGAAATCGGGAAGATTACCACGATTTAGGAATGAGCTATCCCAAATATGTGCAGAAATTTTGACCAAACAATATCCTGACGTGACTTTTGAATTTATCAATCTGGGTATCAGCGGAAACCAAACGAAAGACCTGGTAGCTCGGTTACAAAAGATTTCATTGAAATTCAGCCTGACGTAATTTCCATTATGATCGGAATCAACGACGCACCCCACGGAAAAGGGTGCAAAGTTCATCGGAAATCTTTATGCAGAATACATTAAACCTTTGATTTGAGAAAACCATTGAAGATAAGCAAAAAATCCACCAATTTTGGTGGATTTTTTGTACTATAATTAAACCAATTCGGTTTGAAAGATAGAGTTAAAACAGATCGACTAAATTCAGCTGATATTTTTCAGCCAACTGCTCTGCCCGGTCAAAGGCGCAGTTCAGGGCATCTGCGGAATGGCAGTCAGAACCAATCATCACCTTCGCCTTATTTTGGCTCAAAAATTTCAAAATCTCCTCAGAAGGATAGGGTGTCATGCGTTTTTTTCGAGAGATGGCACCGGTATTGATTTCAAAAATCTTTCCGGCATCAATCAACTTCTTTGCGGCGAATTGCCAAGCAGCGGTGTAACGCGGAGTAGGAAGAAACAAAGGGGAATCCATCTCATCAAATTTCGTAATCAGATCAAAATGTCCCACAACGGGAATAGCGGGATCTTCTGCGTAAGAGGAAACCAAAGCATAATACTCCTCCGCCAAAGCGTCCGCATCGTTGTCGTAATGATCTCGGATTGCATCTTGTAACGCCTGGCGAGATTCGTCCAGCGGCAGGTAGCAACCGTCCTTTTTCAGCCAATGAACCGAACCGATGACGTACTCAAATCCGTCGGGAACCGGTTCGGCAAGGGCATCTTGCTCCAATCCGACGTAAACGTTGATCTTCCCGGCGTATTTCTTTTTTAATTCATAAAGGGTTTCTTTATATTCGTCCATTCGCGACCGAGGGGTGACCCAATGGGTGCAAAAATCCGTATAGGCATGGTCGGAAAATCCAATGGAATGAAACCCGAGGGCGATAGCAGCTTCAATCATTTCTTCAGGGGTGTTTTTACCATCACTGAAATTCGTGTGGGTGTGGTAGTTATATTTAATCATACAAAAATTCCTTTCTTGTCACCGTCGATCTTCCCTCTTTCGGAAAGTGAAACCTTAAATTTCTTTTTGTACAGGCAAAAAAGAAGAAGATAAAATTCTTTCGGAAACGTCACGAAAGTAAAATTCACAACATACCGTCAAGCCATTTTTTCCATTATATCATAATATGACGAAAAAAGCAATCTTTTTTTAAAAAAAAGAGATTGTGTCGCACACTTTTTTTATTTTGTAATGAGAAAAATAAGTACAAAGATCGGTGAAAAAACACTTAAAACGACGCACCCTGCGAAATGATTCGCAGGGTGCTTACTTCATGTTGTTTATTCCGTTCTAAGAGCTACCACGGGATCTTTCTTCGCGGCGGAGCGGGAAGGAATGATGCCGGAAATCAAGGTTAACAACACACTGATAACCACCAAAATCACGGCGGTGGGCAAGGGCAAGATCGCCTTCAAATTGGAAATACCGGTCAGCGCGTTGAGAATCAGGTTGATGGGAATACAGAGAAGATAGGTGACCCCCACGCCAATCAGCCCCGACGCAAAACCGATGATCATGGTTTCAGCATTGAACATACTGGAAACGTTTCGCTTCGATGCCCCGATGGCGCGCAAAATTCCGATTTCCTTCGTCCGTTCCTGAACGGAGATCAAAGTAATAACTCCGATCATAATGGACGAAACAATAAGGGAAATGGCGACGAACGCAATCAGAACGTAAGTGATGGCGTTGATGATAGTGGTGATAGACGACATCATAATACCGATATAGTCGGTATAACGAATCTGAGACAATTCGTCTACCGTCCCGTTA
The DNA here is from genome assembly GCA_045603745.1 of Eubacteriales bacterium. Lineage (GTDB taxonomy): Bacteria > Bacillota > Clostridia > Oscillospirales > UBA644 > RGIG995. The sequence goes on from JAZUMQ010000049.1 coordinate 120,612, forward strand.
TATTCGGCAATGACTTCTTCGATAACGTCTTTGTTTTCAAAGGTAGAAGCGTAAAGATTGACGGTAGCGGGATCTTCCAAATCCAAACAGCCAAGTTCGATCAGATTCGCTTCGTAAGAAGATTCGGAAAAAACCAAAACTTCTTCGTAATAGATGGCGCACTGGGTGGTGGTGTAGGTGGGAAGCGCTATCTCCAAAGCGGCAACTTTCATAGCAGGTTCCATGGTCGCCATCTGCTTTTGAACTCCGGCGGCGTACTGCATTTTAATTCCTTCGGTCACCATCTGTTCATACAACTCTGTCAGATCTTCATCGGACATAGAGGAGATATAATCGGAAACTTCCTCTTCGTTCACGCCCATCTGTTGTGTCAATGTTTGCAACAGAGAGGTTTCCATAGTTTGGCGGGTGACGTTTGCCATGGCTTGAGAAAGGGCATTTGTCAAATATTCTTCCGAGGGAATAGACATAATCTTCACGTAAGCTTCCGCTTTTCCGCTTTCGGAAAGACCTGACACATACGCGCGGAATTCCGCCTCTTTTTCCTCATCGGTCAGATTCCCGGTGGTTTCTTTAAAGGGAAGTCCGGTGAAAATATCGGTATGAAGATCCTTCTGTTGCGCCTGAATGGCGGCGGAGTCTTTAGAGTGTTCAATAATCAGCTCCGTCAAGGCTTTGGTATATCCAATGGAACCGGTGAGCATGGCAGAGGTTGCCTCTTCCCGAGGCCGCACAATGCCGGAAACTTTCAAGGTCATGGCGTTATCGTAAAGATAGCGAAGCCCGGCTTCGGTGTCCCGCAAATCGGTATAATAACCGGTTTTGGGATCAAACGTGTAACAATCGGAATTCAGAATGACCCGGAATTCCATCTCCCGCAATTCTTCGTAAGACCAGGATTTTTGTTGAATATTCAACTCCTCCCCGTCGAGAACCGCGTCGAACAACGCGTTGATCGTCTCTTCCGATTCCAAACCTAACGCATACAGAGTCAAATCGTCCAACTCGTTGTTTTCATCTACCACAAGAACGATCTCGTTTGCTTCGTCGGGCCAAGATCCGCCGTCAATGATCTCATATTGATTTTTCACCACGGGGCTGATCAATCCGCCGTCCTTGGCAGACAAAATTTCCGTCCACAGATTCATAGAAGAAGCGGCGGGAGAAAGGGTCGTCATGGACGACATGGGAGAAGAAGCCCCTCCCATTCCCATCATGGGCGACATATCCATGCCGAAATTTTCCGCCATGGCTTTGGAGAGCAATTCCCGGGTATCGGAATAAATGATATTGCCGTTCACGTTTTTCGTATAGACCAACAAATTCAGATCGTAGGTATACTGAACGCCGGAAAGGGCTTCGTTTAACCGGGAATCTTCCGATTTCAATTGCGTATCAATAAACTCCTTGAAAGACTTCAAATCGTTTTCGGTGGTTTCCAGATTGTTCATGGCATTGATCATTTCAAAGAGAACCGACTGAGAATAGACGGCGTTTTTGTCGTGATCGTCGCCGGTATTACTTGCCATACCCATAAAAGTCTCCATCAGCGTGGTCAGGTCCACGTTGGTGGCTTCAATGGTCAAAGGATAGGAAGAAAGGGTATCTTCCTGCACCGCGTTGATATAGGCGGTCATACCTTGAGAAACGGCGTAAATCAAGGCAATTCCGATGATCCCGATCGACCCGGCAAAGGACGTCAACACCGTACGCCCTTTTTTGGTTAACAGGTTTTTCAGAGAGAGAGACAGGGCGGTAAAGAACGACATGGAAGGCTTTTTGGTCTTCTTTTTCTTTTCCTTTTTCTCCGGAACAAAATCCGGAATTTCTTCTGCCGTATAAGGAGCAGAATCGTCGATGATCTTGCCGTCCAACAACCGAACGGTACGGGTGGCGTATTGTTCCGCAAGTTCCGGGTTATGGGTTACCATAATGACGAGCCGATCGTGGGCGATCTCTTTCAGCAGATCCATAACCTGAACGCTGGTTTCCGAATCCAATGCCCCGGTCGGCTCGTCTGCCAAAAGAATTTCGGGATCGTTAACCAATGCCCGCGCAATGGCAACCCGTTGCATTTGACCACCGGACATCTGATTGGGACGTTTTTTCAGTTGATCTCCCAACCCTACCTTTTTCAAGGCTTCCACGGCTTTGGCACGGCGTTCTTTTTTGGAGACCCCGGAAATGGTCAACGCCAACTCGACGTTGTTCAAGACCGATTGATGGGGAATCAGATTATAACTTTGAAATACGAATCCGATGGAGTGGTTTCGGTAAGCGTCCCAATCCGCATCTTTGTATTTCTTGGTGGAAACACCGTTGATGGACAGGTCTCCGTCGGTATACTGATCCAATCCGCCGATAATGTTCAAAAGGGTGGTCTTTCCACACCCGGAAGGACCTAAGATTGCGACGAATTCATTTTTCCGGAATTCTACGGACACCCCTCGCAACGCGGCAACTTTTTCTCCGCCGGCAGGATACTCTTTGACAATGTTTGTCAACCGTAACATACGAATCAACCTTTCTAAAGAGAGAAACAATTCTATTTTCCTTAAGTAGGTACTATCATATCATATTTTTTCCCGGTTTTCAATGGGAAAATTGGTATTTTTTTCAATTTACACAGAAAATTAAATTTTTCGTTCCATTCAAACGGAAAAAGCGGGAAGAATTTTTTCTTTTCCGAACTCTCCTCTTGCCTTTTTGGGAAGAATATGTTATAATGGGATATATTGTAACACTTGAACACAGAAACGGAAGAAACGCCATGGCATTGAAAAACAACAACGCTGCAGGCGAAGAAGAAAAAATCCTCGTCGCCCGGATTTTAGATGCGGCACGGCTCTGCGAAAAACGAAACTGCCCAATTTATACAGATTTTCTTTCCCCTGCCCAACAGGTATTGGCATTAAAAACCGCACAATCCTTGAGTTTTTTGGACTTTCAACTTTGGGGTGGGTACGAAAACGCCGAGCGAAAAATGGGTGCATTTATACCAAAACGGTTTGAAGAACCGGAATATCCCATCACTGTATTGGCGTTAAAGACCCGAGGCGAATATCCGGCACACCCGGAGATTTTAGGGGCTTTGACCGGTCTTGGAATCCGGCGAGAAAAAATTGGAGATATTCTGACCGGAACGGAACCGCCGAAATTGATTTGCGATTCTTCCATCGCACCGTTTTTGATTGAAAACTTTACAAAAGCGGGGCGAAAGGCCTTTCACCCGGAAGAATGTGAGATCGGAAAAGTACCGGAAGCGGAACACGAGATCAAAACCTTCACCGTACCATCTCTCCGTCTGGATTGCGTAGCGGCGGACGGCTTTGGCATGGCACGGACGAAAATGGCAGAACTAATCAAAAAGGGCGGGGCTTCCCTAAACTGGGTTGAAACCGACTCCCCTTCCGCATCGGTTCAACAGGGAGACACCATCTCCCTTCGGGGACACGGACGGCTTGTGGTCTCCGAAATCGGTGGACACAGTCGAAAAGACAGAATCTTCGTGACGGTCAAAAAATTCACCACCCGAAAATGATTTTTAAAACCTATTTTTAAGGAACGATATTTATGTTTGAAAAATTACAGGAGATCGAACAAAACTATATCCAAAACGAGGCATTGCTCTGCGACGTTTCGGTATTGTCCGACCCCAATCGTCTGCGGGAATTGACCAAAAAGCAAAAGCAAACGGAGGAATTGGTGGAACAATACCGTCAATGGAAGGTATGGAAGCAACAAGCGGAAGAAGCGGAAGAATTGCTGAACGGCGACGACGGAGAATTGAGGGCACTGGCAAAAGAAGAATTGCTAGCAGCAAAAGAACAGATGCGTATTGCCGAAGAAAGATTAAAAATTTTGCTGATCCCCAAAGACCCGGACGATGAAAAGAGCGTTATTCTGGAACTTCGTGCCGGAACCGGAGGCGAAGAAGCGGCGTTGTTTGCTGGCTCTTTGTTGCGTATGTATACCATGTACGCCGAAAAAAAAGGATTTAAGGTTGAAGTATTGTCGGTCAATGAAACCACCTTGGGAGGCATCAAAGAAGCGGTAGTCTCTTTGGAAGGAAACGGAGCCTTCGGTCGGGTAAAATTTGAAAGCGGCGTGCATCGGGTTCAACGAGTACCGGAGACTGAATCCCAAGGACGGATTCAGACCTCGGCGGCGACGGTGGCGGTGCTGCCCGAAGCGGAAGAAGTGGACGTGGAGATCGACCCGAAGGATCTTTTGATTGAATCCCACCGTTCCGGCGGAGCAGGCGGTCAGCACGTAAACAAGACCGAATCTGCGATTCGCATTATCCATATTCCCACGGGAATTGCGGTAGATTGCCAAGACGAGCGCAGTCAATACAAAAATAAAGACAAAGCCATGAAAATTTTGCGCTCCCGGATTTTGGAACAAAAACGGGCGGAGCAGGAATCGGAGATCACCTCGGCACGGCGCTCTCAAGTTGGTTCGGGGGATCGAAGTGAACGAATCCGTACCTATAATTTTCCCCAAGGGCGGGTGACCGATCACCGGATCGGGTTGACCCTTTATAAAATTCAAGCCATTATGGACGGAGATCTGGACGAGTTGATCGACGCGCTGATCACCGCCGAACAGGCAGAAAAATTGAGAGCAAACGGAGAGAACGTATGAAGCAATACGATACCGTTCTTTTTGACTTGGACGGAACCTTGACCGATCCGGGGGTGGGCATCACAAAATCCGTGGAATACGCCCTGAACCGATACGGCATTTTCGTGGAAGATCGGGCGATTCTGTACCCCTTTATCGGTCCGCCGTTGATTGATTCGTTTATGAAATATTACGATTTTTCCAAGGAACAAGCGGTAGAGGCGGTGGAAGTGTACCGGGAATATTTCCGGGTCAAAGGGTTGTTTGAAAACGAAGTTTATCCCGGTGTGAAAGAAATGCTAAAGGCGTTGAAAGCTGCGAAAAGAACTCTCTTGGTGGCGTCGTCCAAGCCGGAAGAATTCGTCTTAACCATCTTAAAACACTTTGATCTTCTCCCCTATTTCGATTTCGTGGGCGGAGCGTCTATGGACGAAGTGAGATCGAAAAAAGAGGACGTTCTTCGGTACGTTCTGAAGCAAGCAAACGTCACCGACCCCGCAACCGCCATTATGGTGGGAGATCGGAAATTCGACGTTCAGGGTGCCCACACCTTCGGCATGGACGCCATCGGTGTCACCTACGGCTACGGCAGTTTGGAAGAACTGACCGAAGCACAACCGGAGTATTTGGCAGATTCTCCGGCGGAGGTAGGAACAATTTTGATTTGACGAGGGTGTCCTTTCTTTCTTTTTCGGGAAAAAGAAAGAAAGAACCAAAGAAAGAAAAAGCGAAATCCGACGGATTTTATCCGTCGGGGAAAAAGTATATAAAATTGATAAGGGAGACCGCAAAACAGACGGTCTCCCTATTTTTCTAATATTACTTATTCTTCATTCGGAATATACACAACAACATCTTCCACACGGCAATTTAAAATCTGACACAGATCGTTCAAAGTCTCCGTTGTGATAGGTTTGTTATGTTTCAAACGATTCAATAAACTTCTACTCAATCCATATTGTTCAACTAATCGATAGGTAGAAACACTTTTTTCTTTCATTGTCCGATACAGCGGTTCATAAGAAATCATATCTCATTCCTCCTCTGTATATTATACCCTATACTCTCTTTTACGACAATATCGATATATCGAACATGTCAAAAATTAAAACTTTTTGCGACGTAATCTAAAACAATACACTCTTTATATTGACAATGTTCTATTTATAGAGTATAATCATGTAGAGGAGGTGTATTATGGACATAATTCGAATCAATCATATTCTTATGAACATGGGCGGTTCCACTTGTAGTCAATCTTATTTAATCAACAAGAAAATTTGTTCTCTTGCCGAAATAAACGAGTTGATTCAAAATGGAATTCTTATCCAAAACAACATCAATGGATCAATTCGCTTAACAAAAACAGAAAAAGCAAAGAAAATTTGGTAAACATTAGGAGATTTTAGAATGAAAAAAATCGCAGTATTTCTTTTAGCCAGCATTTTAGCGCTTGCATTTTTTACAGCTTGTTCCCCTGAACCAGAAAGTATAACTACTAATACAGAAGAAATTAGTAGCAAACAAGATACGACATCTGTACTTCCTTCTGAAGAAGAAAAAATGAGCATTGCAGAAAACTTAGCTGAACGGTATATTCAAGGAGACCGTACAGATATCAAAGATATTACATTTACCAGAAAAATAAAGTCCGGCTCTTTTCCTAACACAGAATTTAGGTTCCGTGGTTATTACGTTATAGCTGGATTCTATTACGATCTCACCTGCACCTTTACAATAGAGGTGGCAGTTGACCTCTATGGAAACCCCAAAATCACATCCTATGAAGTAAGCAATCCAAAAAGATAACATGTCTTATTCTTGCACAATTACCTAAATTAAACAAGGTGCATACCACAAACGTGATATGCACCTTAATTTTTTACTCTCCCGATGCAAGAATTGCATCGGACTCAGCTTTTCTTTTTGGTACTTTTTCCTTTCACGAAAAGGAAAAGCACCACCTCTCCCCTTCTTACTTCTGTTTCGCTAACCATTCCTTGCGGCGGCGGGCGGAGTCCCGTTTGGGCTTGGTGAACCAGAGAAGGACGAGGCACGCCCCGACGAGGATCAAAACGAACATCATCAAAAGTCCTGCAGAGATATCGTTGGCTTTGAATTGAGACCACATAGTCAGAACTGCGTCGTTCCGGTCTCCGAAATCCCGCATAATAAAGCAGCGATCCACCACTTCTTTTTCGGGATACTGGGCAGAGAATTGCCGTCCGATCTCGGCGGTCTGAACAAGGATTTTTCCGTCCTCGGACAGATAATCTTCCGAGAGAGTTCCTTGGAAATAATAGGTCAGATCCACGGTGTATTCGCCCTCGTCGTCTCCGTACCAATCCTGAACCAAGTCAAAAATTTCATTTCCGGCAATAACGCTGGTGTAACCGATAAATTCCATATTCCGGGCAGCAACGGAAGGTTGACAAAGGTAATTAACAAAATCGTGGGCAAGTTCGGTATTTGCCCCCTTGGGCATGACCCAACCGTCAAACCAGACCGAACCGCCGTCTTCGGGAACGGAGAAATTGAGAAGAACGCCGTCTTCCTCCTCCGCTAAGTCCATGGAATAGACGGCATCGCCCGACCACGCCTGATTGATGTCGATCTTTCCGGAAACGATGTCGCTCTTTCCGCTGTCCACTTCCAGTCCGTAAATGTTATTCTTCATAGACTTCAAAGCGGCACCGGCGGCGGCGATGGTATCGTCATCGGTGCGGTTCATCAAATCACCCAACGCGGTGCGGTATTCCTGCAAGGTAACGCTTCCCTCTTCCAGTCGCCGGTTCCAGGATTCGATCTCCTCTTTGTAAGCGGCAACCACGGCGGGAATGTAGGCGTCCCGGACGGAATCCTTGATGGTGATGCGGTTTTTATAATCCGTATTCCAGAGAATTTCCCAAGATTTGGTATCTTCTTCCGCTACGGCTTCGGGATTGTAAATGATTCCCACCGTACCCCACATATAACCGACGGAATATTGGTCGAATTCGTTTTCTTCAAACACTTGCTTAATATAGGGAGAAGCGTATTTCGTATAATTTTCCAACTTGGAATAATCGAATTTTTCCAGCGCAATATTATCGTCGGTTCCCTGTTCGGTGGCGGCGATCATTTTCTGAATTACGTAATCGGAAGGACAAACCAGATCGTACTGAGACTTTCCGGTTTTCAAGGTGTTGAGCATGGTTTCGTTGGTTTCAAAGGTATCGTATTGGACGCTGACCTTGACCCCGGTGCGGGAATAATAATCTTCCGCCCAATCTTCCATCACGGAAGGAATGACTTTCGTTCCGTTTTCGTCGGTGCCGTCGTCGATATAATCCTGCCAGTTATAGACCCGCAAGGTTACTTCCGCGGCGTGCACCGAGATACCGGTCATCGAAACAAGAGACACAACCAACGCAAAACAAAGCCCGAGAGATAACATCTTTTTCATCGTCTGCCTCCCTCCCCTTTGCCGCGCCCTTTTCGGAGATTAACAAGAATGAGAAGCGCCAAGGCAAAGACGAAAATCAGCGTGGTTAACGCCCGCAAGGTGGGGGGCAACGTTCCCTTTTTGCTGGTTACCCCGTAGACGTAAGTAGACAAGGTGGTAAAGGACGTATCCCGGGTAAAGGCGGTGATGATATAATCGTCCAAAGAAAGAGTCACCGACAGAAGAAATCCGCTGAAGATTCCCGGCATAATCTCCGGAAGAACGATCTTCCGCAACGCCTGAGAAGGTCTTGAACCCAAGTCCAAGGCGGCTTCGTAGATATTGGGATCCATCTGTTGCAATTTGGGGTTGATACTCAGGACTACGAAGGGCAACGTGAGAACCACGTGACCGATCAAGAGGGTGATAAAATTAAAATGAATCCCGAAATAAACGAACAGAATGGTCAAGGAAAGGGCGGTGACGATCTCCGCGTTCATGATCGGAATCTGGGAGACCCCTTCCAAGGCGGATTTCATCTTCTTGCCGCTGTAGTGAATGCCGATTGCCCCGGCGGTGCCGAGAATGGTGGAAACGGCGGCGGAAGAAAGAGCAACGATGACCGTATTGATGATGGCGGTAACGATCTCTTTATTTTTGAACAAGTCGGGATACAATTCCAAGGAAAATCCCGTCCAAGATCCAATGACTTTGGCTTCGGTAAAAGAAAAGATCATTAAAACCAAGATTGGTGCATACATCAAAAAGAGCATGATGCCGACATAGAGGCGGGCAAAGATACGAGTTGACTTTTTCACAGCATCGTACCTCTGACATCGTCTTCTTTCTGTACGTTCTTGGTGGCGAACATACCAACGGCAATCAGAAGCAACATCACGACAGCTACGATACTGCCCATGTGCCACAAGCCTTGATCAAAATACAACTGAATACTGTTTCCGATAAGAGACAGTTTGCGCTCTCCCATAACGTCACTGATGACGTAGGAAGACATGGTAGGCATAAAGACCATGGTTGCCGCCGAAACGATGCCGGGGGCAGTCATGGGAAGAATAACCTTGACGAAGGTCTGCAAGGGGCGGGCCCCCAGATCGGAAGATGCTTCGATCTGACTGTAATCCAACTTCGTCATGGTAGTATACAAAGGAAGGATCACGAAGGGCAGGTAGTTATAAACCATGCCGATCATGGTGCAAAGGTAGGGGTGTTCCCCGCCGTTCAGCCCGATCCAATATAACAGATCGCGGGTTGCGGCGGTGCGAAGAACGAAATTGATCCACATGGGCATGACGAACAACAATACGATCGCCGTGGGCATTTTAATCTCCCGATGGGCAAGAAAATATGCCACGGGATAGCCGATCAAAAGGCAGATGACCGTATTGGTAGCCCCAATGATAAAGGACACGAGAATGGTATTAATATTCGACGCACTCCCGAACAATGCCGCCAAATTGGAAAAGGTGAAATTCCCCTCCGCGTCGGTAAAGGCATATCCCAATATCAAAACCAAAGGAATGACGACGAACAATACCATAAACACGCCGTAAGGGAAAGCAAGCCATTTGCGGGTAAATTTAATTTTTGACATACTTGGACGCCTCCCCACGCAGTTTGAGGCGGATTTTCTCCGCAGGAATACGAACAGAAACCCGGTCAAACTCATTCCAAGTATATTCCGTATCGGCAACGAAATCCTCGTCATCTTCCGTACGGATAATGACTTGGTAGTGGTTGCCCAGATAGATCATGGAAACGATCTTTCCGCAAACTACGCCGCCGTCTTCGTTGTCGATAATTTCAATATCGGAAAACGCCACGTCGGCAAAAACGTCTGCGTCTTTGAAATCGTATTTCTTTCCGTCGGGGGCAATGACGTATCCTTCCTCGTCCAGTTTGGAACCGGGGATCAGTTGGGTCACGTCGCAATCAAAGACACCGCCGGCGATCACGACGCGGTTATCATTGTCAATGTAAGCATCGTCGTAGACGTTGGAAAGCATATCTTTCTTCATGATATGGATCAAGTCGGGAGCAATATTAACGGCAACGGGGATCCCGGTCTCCATATTTTTGGTGGATTGAATGGTGACTTCATTGCGTCCCACCATCATGGTATATTCATAATGAATACCTTTGAAGACTTTTTCGGTCAAAATCCCGTCGATCATTCCCTTGCCCGGTTCGGCGAATTTCACGTCTTCGGGACGAACGACCACGTTGACCTTTTCGTTGGCGGGAAAATCGTCCACGCAATCAAAAATATGATTCAAAAAGCGGACTTTTCGGTTGCCCATGTAAGTTCCTTCGTAAAGGTTACTTTCTCCGATAAAGTCGGCGACGAAGGCGTGTTTCGGCTCGTTGTAAATATCTTCGGGGGTACCGATCTGCTGAATGCAACCGTCTTTCATAACCACGATGGTATCGGACATAGTCAACGCCTCTTCCTGATCGTGGGTAACGTAAATGAAAGTGATGCCCAATTTACGGTGCATCTCCTTGAGTTCCAGTTGCATTTCCTTGCGCATTTTCAGATCCAACGCCCCCAAAGGTTCGTCCAAAAGCAGAATTTGAGGCTCATTGACGATGGCGCGGGCAATGGCAATGCGCTGTTGCTGACCGCCGGAAAGGGTGGAAATATCTCTCCACTCAAATTCTTCCAGATCCACGATCTTCAAAGCTTCCGTCACCTTTTTGGAGATTTCTGCTTTGGTCAGTTTGCGGTACTTGGTGACTTTGTTTCCGTTGCGATCGGTGGCCTCGTAGGGAATTTTCTTGAGTTTCAACCCGAAAGCTACGTTATCATACACGTCAAGATGGGGGAACAGTGCGTACTTCTGGAAGACCGTATTGACCGGACGTTCGTAAGGGGGAAGGTCGGAAATATCTTCCCCATTCAGAAGAATTTTCCCGGATGTAGGACGCTCGAACCCGGCAATCATGCGCAGGGTCGTGGTCTTGCCGCACCCGGACGGACCAAGAAACGAAACAAATTCGCCTTTGTTGACGTAGAAGTTGAAGTTATCCACCGCGGTGGTTTCGTTATAAGACTTCGTAACTCCGATCAACTCAATGATGACATTTTCTTTTTCCATGTTCACCACTCCAAGATTAGAATTTTGCTTCTTTCAATCCTTTCTTCGCCGCAGTTTTGAATTTTGGATTCATACCCTTTGGCTGCGTTTCCAAGAGTTGACTTTGATAACCTCAGTATGGCTCTTCCAACTATATTTATAAGTAAGCAAGGAAAGTGTACCACCTATGTATGACAAAATAATGTCAAATAGATAAATTTTTTCGCTCGTTTTGTCAATATTTTTCCCGCGCAATCCATTGATAACGCAACCTTTCGGAAGAAATTGGGAAATCCAAACCCCACCGGAAAGAAAAACAAGGAATTTTCGTCCTATAACCGGGACAATTCCTCTATTGCATTTGTGAATTAAATATTACATTCTCAAAAAACGCTTGCATTTGAGGGAAAAATGTGATATACTGTTTTGAGGAAAAATCCCGATTCAAAATTGAATACGTGTACCCGTAGCTCAGCTGGATAGAGTGTCAGACTCCGACTCTGAAGGTCGAAGGTTCGAATCCTTTCGGGTACGCCATGAAAAAGATCACAGTTGTCCGATGGATAACTGTGTTCTTTTTCGAGTGAAGCGTGCCTTACGGCACGATAAGAACAAACTACATCGATAAAACAAGGCAGCAAGAACTCTTTTCTGCATCATGCGCATCTCCTCCATCAACACCTCAAAGGAAAATTTGAAATGAAGAATCAAAAATTAAAAATGCTGTTTCATTTACTGATTTCCATCGTTCTTTCGTTTCTTTTCATCTACTTGGCGGTATTTTTCGGCGGTTGGAAACTGATCGAATCCAGAGATCCGATCCTATTAGAAATTGCGGTTTCCATAATCGTGGGATTCATTTTTTGGATCATTTTTGAACTTTCAAAATTCTACGAAATGAAGTTAAAAGAACTGGAAGAACGCATCAGAAAGTTAGAAAATCAATAATCTGCATTCCCACTATTCGCAATCCTGACGTAGTATAAATTCTCCAACGAGGGTCTATCAACTTGTATTTCCTAAATCTATAATATGAAAGAAGAATCAATTATGGCAACAATTCTCCTCTCGGTCTCCATTGCTCTGTTGGCGGGACTTTTAATGACCCGCCTGTTCAAACCTCTGAAATTGCCTTCGGTGACGGCATATCTCATTGCCGGCGTCTTGGTGGGCCCCCATTGCTTGGGAATGCTGCACCAGGACGGTGTAGGATTCACCTCCCATGAAGGAATGGAAGGGCTTGCACTGATCTCGGAAGTGGCGCTGGGATTCATCGCCTTTTCCATCGGCAACGAATTTCGATTGTCCGATTTGAAAAAAACCGGAAAACAAGCGACGATTATTGGAATCCTGCAAGCGCTGGTCTCCACCTTATTCGTAGACCTCGCCCTCTATGGAATTCACCTTCTGATACCGGAAATTTTGCCCTTGCCAACGGTTTTGGTCTTGGGGGCAATCGCCACGGCAACAGCACCTGCCGCCACGCTGATGGTCGTACGGCAATATAAAGCAAACGGCCCCTTAACAAAATTGCTTTTACCCATCGTTGCATTGGACGATGCAGTGGGGCTTGTGGTTTTCGCCGTTTCTTTCGGGATTGCCCGGGCAATGGCAAGCGGAAACGTGGATTTGATCTCCATTATCGTCAATCCTATCATAGAAATTGCGGCATCTCTGCTTTTGGGTGCTCTGATGGGGTGGGTGCTAACACAGTTGGAAAAACTGTTTAACTCCAACACAAACCGCCTCAATCTTACCATTGCATTCGTATTCCTCACCGTTTCTTTGGCAATGATCGACTTCCACATCGGAGCCGTCCATGTCCAATTCTCTTCGTTGCTGGTCTGTATGATGTTGGGAACGGTATTTTGCAACATCTGTCCTCTGTCCCACGATCTGATGGAACGTGCCGACAAATGGACCTCTCCCCTGTTTGCTCTGTTCTTCGTCATCAGCGGAGCAGAATTGGATCTGAATATCTTGAAAAACGGATACGTCGTTGTTGCGGGTGTGGTTTACATTCTCGCTCGTTCTGCAGGGAAATACGTGGGAACCTTTGGAAGTTCCAAAATGGTTAAATGCGAACCGCAGATCTGCAAATACTTAGGCATCACCTTGTTGCCTCAAGCCGGAGTTGCCTTGGGAATGTGCACCATTGCCGCCGCAACGCCGGAATTGGGGGCAAGCGGAGAAATTATCCGAAATATCACCCTCTTTGCCGTTTTGGTCTATGAACTGGTAGGCCCGGTGCTGACCAGGATGTCCCTGCAAGCCGCCGGAGAGATCACTCCTATGCCGGAACACGTCAAAAATCGCCGTCATCACAAACTCAACGAAGCAAAAGAAAGTCAAGAGAACTAACCATTTCTGTTCAAAACCCATTCGAGAAATCGAATGGGTTGATTTTTTCAATTTGATATACCGTTTTGGTATTAAACAGATAACATCAGGAATAAAAAAGGTTTGTGAATTTTTTCAAACACTTTTGCATAACCAAGGGGCTTGGGGTTGACATTGGAAAAACAAAGGGGTATAATAATGTCAAGAAAATAAGGAAAAGAATGGGAGAGCAAATACCATGGCAAAATCACCCATAAATATGTGTGAAGGGCCGTTTTTGAAAAAAATCCTTCTGTACACGATTCCTATCGTACTGACCGGGCTTCTGCAACTAACATTTAACGCGGCAGATCTGATCATTATCGGTCAATTTTGTGGAAGCACGTGCGTGGCTGCCGTCGGAGCAACGGCTTCGTTAACCACGTTATTCGTAAATCTGTTTATGGGACTTTCCGTCGGTGCAGGGGTTGCAGTGGCACAATCCGTCGGAACGGGAGATGACCGAACGACGGAAAAAACCGTCCATACCGCAATTCCTTTAGCGGTGTTATGCGGAATTTTAGTGACCGTACTTGGCATCTTATTCTCCGGAAAAATGCTGCAATGGATGGATACTCCGGAACAAGAATTGCCCCTGTCTTCCCTTTACATGAAAATTCACTTTTGCGGCAGTATCGCATCACTGCTTTACAATTTTGGAGCCGCAATTCTGAGTGCGACAGGCGATACCAAAAGTCCGCTGATCTATCTTACGACAGCCGGCATTACCAACGTTTTGTTAAACACTTTTTTTGTCACGGTTTTTCAGATGAACGTGGACGGCGTGGCGTTGGCAACCGTTTTATCTCAGTATCTTTCGGCAACTTTGGTTTTGATTTCTCTAACAAAGCGGAAGGACGCCTGCCGGTTAGATTTTCGCAAAATCCGCTTTCATTCCGCCCCTTTGAAAAAGATCCTTCGCATCGGACTTCCCTCCGGAATACAATCTTCCCTATTTGCAATTTCCAACGTATTGATCCAATCCACCGTAAATTCCTTTGGATCAGTCTTTTTGGCAGGAAATACAGCGGCAAACAGCCTTGAAGGATTCATCTACACGTCCTTACACTCGGTCTATCTGTCGGCAATGAATTTTACAGGGCAAAACTACGGGGCGAGGAAATTTGACAATATCCGAAAGATTGCCAGGATCTGTCTCACCCTTGTCATGGTGGGGGGAATTTTTATTGGAGGCATCGTAATCCTTTGCGGAGAACCGTTATTAAAAATCTATATCAAAGATTCGCCTGAATCGATTGGTTACGGAATCATACGCCTATGGTACTTTGTCATACCCTATTTCCTTTGCGGAATGATGGAAGTAACGACCGGTCTTCTTCAGGGGATCGGGTCCTCTGTTTTTCCCATGATCGTTTCGATTATCGGGGTCTGCGGACTTCGGATTGCTTGGATTTATACCATCTTACCCCTAATGAAAACTCCGGAAATGCTTTATATCTCCTACCCTATTTCCTGGATCATCACCTTTGCCGTCCAATACATCGCCTTCCGCGTCGTGTTGAAAGCAAAGGAACGTCAAATAAACCTAAGAATCCAATAATACAAAAAAGTCTCTCCGGAATCCAATTCCCCGGAGAGATTTTTAACACCTTTTTGAACACAGAAACAGACCGATTGACAAATTTCGCAAAGTCGTTTATAATATTATTATAGGCAACATAATCCCGAACAAATTTCACCACCACAGGAGGGCTTGTCATGAACAAACTGAAGCGTCTTTTTTTCATTCTTTTGATTCTTGTTTTTTGCTTTAGCCTTGCGGCCTGCAACAACGAAAAACCCCCTGAAAATTCAAATTCCGACGTTTTGGGATCTTCCGACCCTGTTTCTCAGGACGAAAACGTCAATAAAGAGCCTTCTGTGGTTTACGTAAATCCCCTTACCGGGTTGGAAACGGACGAGACCGCCGTTAGCGCCCGTCCGATTGCCATCATGATCAACAACATCAAACAATCCCTTCCCCAAGAAGGGGTCAGCGATATGGATATTCTCATCGAATGCCTCGTAGAAGGAAGCATTACCCGATTGATGGGAATCTGCTCGGATTACAAATCCATTGATACCGTGGGATCGATCCGTTCTTCTCGTCCCTATTATTTGGATTTTGCACAAGCCTTTGATGCGATTTATTGTCACGTGGGCGGAAGCACGCAAGCCTATTCCGAGATTGCGTCCCGGAAGATCGATCATTTGGACGACCTAACCAAAGACCCCATGAACATCTTTTACCGAGATCCGGAACGTCTGAAAATCATGGCGTTGGAGCACACAATGATGACCACCGGCGAAGGTCTGGTGAAAAGCATTGAACACTTAAATTACAGAACTGCCCTGCGGGAGGGATATGTCTATCCTTTCTCCTTTGCGCAAGAAGGTTCTTCCACCCAAGTGGGAACCAACGACGCTTTGCACGTTTATCTGCCCATTTCCGGTTATCAGAACGTAGATTACGTTTACAACGGGGAATCCAAAGAATATTTGCGGTATCAGTATAACGGACAAAAGCACGTAGATGCAAACAACGACAAGCAACTTTCCTTTAAGAATCTGATCGTGCTTTTCTGTGACACCAAGGTAGCAGATAGCGTGGGACATTTGGAAATCACCACCACCGGAACCGGAACTGGATATTTGGTCAGCGAAGGAAAATACACTGCCATCACTTGGTCCAGAACCGATCGAGACGGAAATTTGACTCTGACAGACACTGCCACCGGGAAACCGATCGTTATCAACCGAGGGAAGACCGCCATCAACGTCTGCCCCACCACGGTGGAAAGCAAAGTAAACATGAACGCCACAAACCGAACGGTAAATCCGTAACCTTGAAGATCAATAAAGAGCGACCGATTGGTCGCTCTTTTTCATTCTTTGGGAAGAAAGATCACGTCTTTTTCTCCCTCTCCCTCGACCGTCACACAACGGACGGAAAAAACCCGTTCCAAAATGCCACGTTCCAACAGTGCTTGAGGAGAATCCATGGCACAAAACGAACCGCTTCCCAACACCGCCACCTGATCGCAATACCGTAACGCCAGGGAAAGATCGTGCAATACCGCAATGACGCATTTTCCTTGTTCTTTCAAAGATTTCATCTGTTCCAACAAGGAAAAGCGATGAGAAATATCAAGATAGGTAGTAGGTTCGTCCAATAAAACGTAGGGGGTTTGCTGGGCAAACAACAAGGCAAGGCAAACCTTTTGCCGTTCTCCACCGGAAAGAGTGTTTATTTCCCGATGAGCCAATTCCTCAGCACCAACGTCGGTCAAGGCTTTTTTCACCGCATCACGGTCGGCATCGGTCATGCGGCGGGTCAATCCCAAATAGGGATACCGCCCCCGAGAAACCAGATCTTCCACCGTAACGGAAGGCAACGACCGGGATTGAGGTAACAGAGACAACTGTTTCGCCAATTCTTTTCGGGAGAATTCGTCATAGGAGCGACCGTTCAAAAGAAGTTGTCCCGCTGAGGGTTTGTTTAATCCACAAAGCAAACGAATCAGCGTCGTTTTTCCACACCCATTTGGCCCGACGATCCCGTAAAAGGTTCCCGGACGAAAGGTTGCGCAAAGTTCCGAAAGTACCTGTTTTTCGCCGTAAGAGAAGGAAATGGACTTTAATTCAATCATACCGCTGCCTCCCCATCAAAATTAAACAGACAAAGAAGGGTCCACCAACAAAGGAGAGCAAAATTCCCACGGGCAATTCGTAGGGTGCAAATAGAATTCGGCTGAAAAGATCACAAATCAAAACTAAAACGGCGCCCCCTAAAGCACTTATAGGAATCAACCATCGGTGCGCTTGCCCGACGAAACGGCGGGCAACATGGGGAACAATCAACCCCACGAAGCCCAAAAGTCCGGAGAAACTGACCGATGCACCGGCAAGCACACTGGCCAGGCACAAAAACAACAATTGCATTGCCTTTACGTTCATTCCCAAACTTTTGGCGGGATCGTCTCCAAGGGCAAGAATATCTACGTCCCGCCCCAACAACATTGCAAGAAATAAGCCTAAGCAAATCAGGATACTAGGAAGAACGATCCGGGAAAAGGTAACCCCGGAAAGGCCTCCGATCATAAAGGCATCAGCATCGTATACGCTATCGGGATAGAGAATTTTGACGGTATTGATTCCCGCATTGAGTATGGAGCTGACGGCAATTCCCACTAAGGTGACGGTCATGCGATCCGCCCCGGTTTTCAAGGAAATGGCATAGATACAAAGACAGGTCGCCACCGCTCCAAAAAACGCCGCCACAGGCAAAAACCGAACCGCCGTGGGAAATACGGCAAGCATCAGAACCGCCCCCAATCCGGCACCGGAATTGACCCCGATGACGTTAGGTGCAGCCATAGGATTGTGCAACACCGCTTGAATCAGAACCCCGGCAACCGCCAACGCCATTCCGGAAAGAAGCGCGCCACACACCCGAGGCAAACGAAGATGAAACAAAATCCGAAGGGCAGGGGCATCAAAATCCCCGGAACTCAGGGCAGAAACAATCTCTCCCGGTAAAATCCACACCGAACCGAAACAAAGAGCGGCGACAAAAGAAAGGATCAGTAGAACGATTAAAATACAGAGAAGCACGGAAGGAGAAATTCCGTGCTTAAGAGGCGAATTGTTCTGGGTAGATGATTTTTGCAAGGGTTTCATAACTTTCAGTCCACCGTTCATTGGGTTTATAATGGAACAAATCCTTGGGAAGCATGAAATAATTCCCATTCTTTACCGCAGAAAGGCCACGCCATGCCGGATTATTTTCCACGTTCTGCCGCAAAAATTCCTCTGCCGCGGCCTGTTCTCCCATAGCGAGAGCAATAATATAATCCGGGTCTTCTTGGATTATCTTTTCTACGCTTAGATCCTCCAATAACGACGCATTTTCTTCAGCAATATTGGTAAGTCCGAATTCTTTCAAAATTTGTCCTGCCAGATTATCGTCGGTTTTCGCCTTCATTCCGGTGGAATAGACCCGCAAAAGAAGGACGGTTTTGTCGGTCTTTTCAGGAATTTTCTTTAGCAGAGCGGTGATTTTTGTTTCCACGTCGATCACGTGGGTTTGATAGAGATCTTGCCGTCGGTTCACGGCACAAAATTGTTGCATCATTCCCTTGTAATCGGCAAAAGTATCCACCCGAAAATAACCGTGGGGAATTTTTGCCGTATTCAGAGCGTCCTGCAACTTCAAATGTGCCGCAAGATCGGCGGAAAGAATGACGTAGTCGGGATTCAGGGCAACAATCTGCTCCAAATCAATATTTTTCACCGTACCAACAAGGGAAACGGAATCTGCCGAAAAAATCCCTTGTTCCACCGCGTCGTCAGTAACTCCCGTCAATTTGCCTCCGGAAAGAAGCCAGCAATCGGCAAAGGAACCGTAACAAGACACCACCCGGGCATCGGGAGAAAGTCGGACGGTATTCCCCAAGGCGTCGGTGAGAACGAAACCGTCGGAGGAATCCGGCACCTTCGTTTCCCCGCAAGCAACGAAAGACAGGCACAATATCAAAAGAAAAAGAAAAGATAGCAATCGCTTCATTTTATTGTACTTTCAATTCCGCGGAAAGAATTTCTTCTTTTCGGTTCAATAAATCGTCGGAAAACAGAGATTTTTCCAGCGCTTCCACTCCGATGCGGTCAACGGCTTTTCCAAGGCGTTCTTTCACGTAGGCGTTTTCCCGGAACCACAGAATGGTTTTTTCCAAAATCGGCAATACTTCGTCCGCGGTTACCAATCGAGAAAGCGCCGTTCCCATGCGGGTGTTTTTCCCCCAAGTCCCGCCTACGTAGATCTGATAAGCGGCTTCTTTTTGTCCCGGAATCCGTCGGCCTTCCACACCGAAATCATTCAGAGAAGGTTTAATGCAACTGTTGGGGCAACCGCCTACGCCGATTTTAAATTTATGGGGCAGTTTTACGGAATTCCAGCCCACGTAAAAAGTTTCGTGAATTTCTTTGGCAAGGGCTTGGGTATCGTAACAACCAAACACGCAGGTCGTTCCCTTGCAAGCGGTGACGGGGCGTACCTTCGGACCGGTTCCGCCGAAGATCAAACCGTGCTCCAAAGCAAACGCCTCGGCGTTTGGAATACTATCGAAGGCGATGCCGGGAATTTCCATGCACTGACGACTGGTGGGGATCAATTTTCCGTTGCCGTAGGTTTCAGCGAGGGTCGCCATATCACGGATATTTTCTACAGTAAACACCGTTCCGGGAGCAAGCATACGCCCGGAAAAACAATCGGTTCCCCGGTTACGCAAAAAGCCTCTTCCCTTCACGGAATTGATTTGTTCGGTGGTCAAAGCCATAATAAATTCTCCCTTTACAGTTACTTTTCTTTCTTATTATAACGCAATCCCCTTGAATCGTCAAGGGGATTGAAGATATTGTTCGTAAAAGATTAGAACTTTTCCATCTGATCCACGTTTAAAACAAAAACCGTAGCACCGCCAACGGTGACCTCTTCGGGCAGGCTATGGTTTTTCATTCCGGCACCAAAGGAAGACGTATGGGCGCTTAAATGCTTTCGTGTTGTACAATGCTTTTTTAAAATATTGATCGCCGTGGCAGTTTCCCCATCCTCCGTCCCGATCAAAAGGGTTGTGTTCCCAACCATCAAAAATCCACCGGTGGTAGAAAGGCGGGTAACAAAAAATCCGGCATCAGTCAATGCGGAAGACGCAACGGCACTGTCGTCGTTATTCACGATGGCAAGAATTAATTTCATAGTTTTACTCCTCCGTATTATAAGAATGAATCAAGCAAGGCTCTGCTTTTTCGATCAAGCTTGTTTAGGTCGGGAATCTCATAGCGGTTATCGTTACTGTCACGCACCAAAACTCTGCTTCCGTAGAGAAGTTTCAGCCCATGCAGAATATTTCGGATCTCAATAGTGGCATTTCCTCGATCGGTCTCCACCTTGAGGGTAAGCATTCCGAAGGATTCTTTGCACTCGTTAATCCGGGTGATGCGGGGAATCAAATAATATTCCTCCAAACAACCTTCAATGATCTTCCGTTCACGTTCCGGCAGGGTGCGAAGATCTCGAATTACCGCAACTTCGTGCCCTTCCTGGTCTAAAAGCGTAATATACTTTTCCAATCCCGTCATGGGAAACAATCGACGCGGTTCAAGATTTTCAAATTTTCGCCCATCGTACAGTTCCAAATCCACAACGGTAATATCTTTGGGGATAAATCGGGCAATATCGTGGTCAATATAAATCCGTTCCATTACTCAAACCTCTCTTCTTCCTTGGTTTTGCGAATCTGATCGGACATGGTCTGAATCTGAACCAACTTATAATATTTTCCCTTTTTTGCCATCAATTCTTCCGGAGAACCCATTTCCAAAATCTCCCCTTTATCCACCACGATAATTTTATTTGCCTTTCGCAACGTGGACAAACGGTGGGCGATCATTAACGTGGTTCTCCCCCGGATCAGATTATCAATGGCGTCTTGAATAAGACTTTCGGTTTCGGAGTCAACGGAAGCGGTAGCTTCGTCCAAGAACAAAATATTGGGATTTCGCAACACCGCCCGGGCGATGGACAAGCGTTGCCGTTCGCCACCGGATAACCCAGTGCCCCGCTCTCCCAAAAGCGTATCATACCCGTCGGGAAGCCGGGCAATAAATTCATGGGCATTGGCGACGTCTGCAGCGTGGATTACCTGCTCCACGTGAACGTTATCACAACCGTAAGCGATATTATTGTAGATCGAATCGTGGAACATCATGGGTTCTTGCTGAACGTACCCAATTTCAGAACGGTAAAATTCCAAATCAATATCCTTAATATTGATTCCGTCCATCAAAATCTCGCCATCATAATGGTCATAGTACCGCATGAGAAGATTGATCAACGTGGATTTTCCCGCACCGGTCGTTCCGACGATTCCCACAATATCCCCCGGCTCGATGGTAAGATTTACGTTGGAAAGGGTTCGCTTGGAACGATCGAAGGAGAAACTGACGTTTTTAAATTCAATTTTCCCCTTCAAATGCTTGGGGTGATTCCCTTTTGCAAAATCCGCTTCCGGTTCGGCATCTAAAATATCCAAAAGCCGCTCTGCGGAATTCAGAGCGTTTTGATAAGAATCGTTGAGGTTTGCAAAAAAGTTGACCGGACCGTAAAACATGGACGTATAGGAAATAAAGGAGACCAACAACCCTGGAGAAAGCACCCCTGGATCGTCAATAGTCCAATTCCCTCCGACGCTCCAAATCAAAAGAGAACCGCAAGAAATAACGAAACTGACGATATTGGGGAACAGAGTTGTGATCTTTGACGCGGAAATATCGGTTTTCAACCATTCCCCGTTATAATCACAAAAGGTGTCTACGCTTCGCTTTTCGTTGGTAAATGCTTTGATGACGCGAATTCCCGGAATGGTATCCGTTAAAATCGAAGACACCGCGGACCAGCGTCGCCAGATCCGACGGTAAAAGGGAGCGATCTTTTTCCCGAAGATCCGAGCACCGATCACGACGAACGGTACAGGAATCAAGGAAAGCAGAGTTAGTTGCCAATTCAAGACAAACATAATGACCACAATCCCGATTAACAGGAAAAATTGAACCACGACTTCTTGGGTGATTCGTAGCATGAATGCTTGTATCGTAGACGTATCCCCACTGATCCGATTGATAACCGATCCGGTGGAGGTGCGATCGTAAAAGCGCATAGGCAAATGCTGTGCTTTCCGATAAACGTCGTTGCGCAGTTCCGCCACGATCCTATCTCCGCTGATTCGGAGAAGATAAGAGCGGATCGCACCGATTCCATACTGAATCAGATATGTTCCCAACAACACACCGACGCACACCAAAAGCATCTCACGTTTTCCGGTGGGAAGTACATCGTCCACCAAAGTTTTGGTCATATAAGGGGGGATCAACGATACCCCCGTGGTAATCACAGACAGAAGCAAGCAGAACAAAAGCAACCATTTTTGGGGGAGAATATACCCCGCCAATTTTTTGACGATTTGTCCTTTTGACTGACAATTCAAACAAGGTGCCCCGGGACGAATCAGCCTTCGTCCGCATTTGGGACAGATACTGAATTGTTTTTCAAAGGCAGCCTCGACAAATTTCAGTTCTTCCCCCGGATCTTTGCCGGCGGCAACGTTTTCAATATAACGGGCAGCCGCATCGTAGAGGGAGGCGACCTTATAAGAAAAGCGGATAAAATTTTCATATTTTTTAGAGAGATCAATATATTCCTTGCCACTGTCATCGGCAGAAAAAACGAGCATCGCGTTTCCGTAATATCGCTTTACGAAAGCACGTTTTACTCCGACGTATTCTCGGATTTTATATCCTTCTTTCAGCGAGGGGTCAAATCCGTAAATTCGATGATCGGTCACCGCTAAAAAAGAGGTGGCATACTTACTTTTTAAATTCAAATCTCCGACAATGACAAACAACAAAGTTTCTTCCTTCGGAATGACACGGTCCAATTGAGCCAACTCCGTGGGAGAAAGAACTTTGTTCACCAAAAGGGGGCGATCCCGGAAAGAGGCATTTACACCTCGTCCCGGGTTGGTATCCGGAGGTTTTTGCGGATCAGCCGCAGCATTTCGATTCGTTTTCGTTCCCATTTCGGATTTCTCCTTTTCATTTCTTTTGCATTATTTTGAAGATAGACGATCGGGGCGCGTTTTGAATCCGGTGTTGGCATATCAGTCTCACCGCAGTCCCCGAACCTCCTGCCGGGAAACTGGAAACCTTTAATTGCCTGTAGTATAGCACGAAAAAAAAGAAATTTCAACCCCTTTTTCAAAAAAAGTTTTGAACATTTTTTGACAGGATTTTTTGTGCAAAAAAGCGTCTCTTTCAACGAAAAATCCTGCAAAACCTCAAAAGGCTCTGCAGGATCGATTGACGGAAAGAAATTTTTTATTTCAACAAAATAAACCCAATGGTGTTAATGGCGAAATTGGTAAACATATGAACGATCCACGAAACGAAAACCGTGTTATATTTCTCATTAAGAAAGTTGAAAATTGCACCGCCCACCGCAAGCCCGGTGAGGACCAATAAAAACAGAGGCAGAGAGAACCAGCCGATCATCATCGCCGTATGGTACAAAGAAAACAACAAAGAACTGAACAGATACGCCGTTGTCCGATTGGAAAAATATTTCAAATTAGTAAATACAAATCCTCGGAAGAAAAATTCCTCCAACAGAGAATTGATAAAAGAAATATATAAAGCGACGAAGATAAAATTGTCACCGTTCACCCCGGTAGAAGCGGTCAATGACGAAGCAATATTTGAAAAATCGAAGTAGGAAGAAAGGAGAAAATAACCGCCTAAAATCCCCCCGAACAAACCGAATCCCAAAGCAAAAGCAACGGCAAGTCCTTTTTTATTGGATTTAAAAAGAGAACGGTATTCCACTTCCCGATCCAAGATGGAACAGACAAAAGGTAAGAGCAAAAATAGCGCAATTTTTACCCCGGACTTTACAGCGTAGCCCGGTTGCCAAATTCCGTCTACCAACGCCATCACGGCACAACAGACCAAAGAAACGATCAGCACCAAAACCGTGGATTTTTTCTTCACAATCCTCTCCCCTTTCACCGTTTTATTATAGCATACTTCTCCGGGGATTTCAAGTCCCTTTCTCGTTGTTGCCACAATATCTTAAAAAAACAAGTGGCGACCATCTCACGTCACCACTTGTCAAATTTTAAGATTTAAAAAGTTATTCCACCGTTACCAAACCGTCGGCGGAAACGGTGATTTTATCTCCGGTTTTGACCGCTTCCAAAAATTCGTCTCCCAGATTGTCGATGGTGGGCATGGGGTTTTCCGACCAAACAGCAGAAAGCACCGCACCGGCAGCCGCCAAAGAGTCAATGGGTTTGGAAAAGAGAAGGCAGGCAGGATTTCTGCCCATGGAATTGGCACAATAAAGAACCAATCCTCCGGTGGTAGACCCGATGGTCATCGGAAGACACAACGCCTTCCCCGCCATCACCTGACCGTAAAGATCGGGGTTGTTTTGATCAGCACATTTTGCGGTTTTATCCCCGAACAGAAGGCTTTTTTGAAAAGACGCCAGGGTGTTGAATCCGCCGTGGGAAACCAGCGCTTCCGCTTGGCAAGTTCCAGCAACGACGACACGACCTTGAAACTGTTTCATTTATTTCGCCTCCTTGGTGATAATATCAAGAATTTCTTCATCAGTATAATACCGGGAAGTGGTATAAGTACGCAATTTGTTGGAGTTGGTAATCACCGGTTTTTTGCCGCAAAGGGGATTATTCATATACATCAGAGGACAGATATAACTGAGAACCACGCCGGTATCTTTCAGCGTTTGGGCGGCGGCAGTTCTATTAAACTGTTCCACCACGGCGGGAGCTGCGGTGAAAACGGTGGGAATGGAGACTTTTTTCAATCCGTTGGCGGCAAGTTTGGCGGCAACCTGCTCCGTCCAATAATTTAATTCCGCCATAGTCAAATGAGGGCAACCGATAAAGCAAAGTTTGGGAGTAGCTTCGGGATCTTTCCAGATTACCGGATAATTTGCCTTGACCCGTTCCAGCTCCGCATCGTCAATTACGTAAACCTGAGGGTTTTCGCAGATCAGAGCTTCTCCTTGTTCCACGGCTTCGGGAGTCAGCCCATCAATATGATACAATCCTACGGCACCGTTGGAAGCGGTGGCGGCACCGAAATTCTTCAAATACGCCTTGGCTTCGTCGTTCAAGTCGTTGCCAATCCATTGATTGAGTCCCTTTACGTAAGGAACTTCTTCCATAACTTTCATACCGATGGCAGAACCCAAAAGTTGCGCCTCGGGCTTTTTGGTGGTTTGAATATCAATGACCCAAGTGGCTTTGCGGCCTTCATCGGTCAGAAGTCCGAAATAGGGGACGTAGCCAATAATAGAACCGAACAGATCGATGATCCCGGAATTGCGATTGCAACGAGCGCCCAAAACGGAGTTTGCGTAAACCACGGCGCTGGATTCCGCCCAAGACAAAACGTCGCCTTTTTTTGGGGTATTACCCACTTCGTCCAAATAGCAGGTGCAAGTATAGGCATCGCTGCCTTCAATTCCCATTTTACGAAGTTGTTCGTCGTAGGGTTTCTGGGCAGAGTACATGATCGCCTTAAAGACAAGATCTTCAATCAGATTCGAGGGGACGTTTTTGTCCATGGGCTTGGGATCGACCGTAAAAGCCTGCTTGGAAACCGTTCCCGATTCAATCAATTGATCCATCAAGGCAAAAACCGGTTTCATCACTCCGAAACCGAAACTGGTAACCAAGTGTCCTTTTTCTCCGGTAACGGGAACCATTTTTTCCGCCCCAAAGGTTTCGCCGTAAAGCACTAAAGTTTTCATTACTTTGGCGGCAGTTTCGCCCTGCTTTCCATTCAGAATATCGAGCTGTTCCGGCGTAAGTTGCATTTTGTATTCAGACATGGCGTTCTTCCTTTCCGAACATTTTATCATAAGAAACGTTGATTAATCAACGTTTCTATTATACCATAAATCAGAGCGAAAGTCAAGAAAAATTCTCCCGCAACAAGGCGAGAGAATTTCCTTTTGTATTTTACTTTTCAGAAGTTTCTTGTGTTTGCTCCTGAACTTCCTTCCGTTGCTCTTCCGTAAATCCTTCGGTACTCTCTTTCATAAACATAATTTTGACGGTCATAAGAATAAGCCGAATATCAAGGAGCAAGGAGTAGTTTTGAATGTACATCAAATCCAATTGCAATTTATCGTATGCAGAGGTGTTATACTTTCCGTACAACTGAGCATATCCCGTAAGACCGCCCCGAACTTTGAGGCGATATTTGAATTCCGGAATTTCCTTCGTGTATTTTTCCACGTGTTCTACCCGCTCCGGACGAGGGCCAACAAGACTCATATTGCCTACGAGAATATCAATCAACTGAGGCAGTTCGTCTAAGCGTGTGGCACGCAAAACCCGTCCGACCGGCGTGATGCGAGGATCCCGTTCTCCGGCGGGAACCGAGATTCCTTCCTTCTCTGCGTCTACGATCATACTGCGGAATTTATGAATCTTAAATACTTTTCCGTTCAAGGTACAACGATCTTGCAAAAAGAACACGGGGCCGCCGTCATACAACTTAATCGCCAAGGCGGAAATCAGCAAGAAGGGGGACGCAAGAACTAATAACAAAAGAGAGACCACAATATCCATAAACCGCTTAAAAAACCGTTGTTCAATGGTCAACCCGATATTGCGGTACAACAACAACGGGGTATCAAAAATATGGATTCGTTCCGCACCGCGGATCAGAATATCCGACACCTTCGTAGTGGAATAGGCGCGTACGTTATACTCAAAACACCACTTCAGGATTTTATTGCGGGTTTCAGAGTGAACGTCGTAAACAAGAACGTTTTCCGCCTCTTGAATCATCGTTTCAATGGTGTCCAAACCTTTCGATACGTTGACAATTTCAGCAACCCGATATTTATCTCTCCGACCGGACATTTTCTTCAAAAAATCGTCCGGGGGATAACTATCGCAAATCACCAACAACTTCTTTGCGGGGAACAATGTATGAATCAACCAATCACTCAACAATGTCAAGATCACACATGAAGCAAGGTTGACCACCATCGCCCACAACAACGGAACCGGATTTACGAACCGTAGAGACAGAAGTGCGATTTGCAGATAAATGATAAAGGTTGTCCCGATGGTTGCCAACCACTGTCCCAAAAGCAGATTAAACTGTCGGTAAAGGCCGTATTTTAATCCATCAAAGCAAAGCAAAAAAACCACAAAAAGAATTGCGTATACTGCGCAGAAGAGCCAGTTCCCCTTCTCAAAGAACGGCCCAATAATATTCGGATTGTATTCCAACAACCAGGCCCGAGCAAAGCAAGCCGTTTGTGCAGCAATCAGGATCACAGAAAAAATGTACCGTAATAGCTTTTTATACAATTCCTTGTTTCTGTACTTATTTTTCATAAGACACCTCACGTTTACTTAATTCAATACAACATCGTAAATACGGTCAATATTTTCAGGGTAAAATTTGAGTTTTGTCTGTAAAAGTCCTACTAAAATTTAATTTATAGTCCTTCATAATTCAACAATCGTTCTTTTTAAGAAAAAATACGCTTACTTTACTTCTTTACAAACCGACTTTTTAACATATGCCACAAATATAAGAATTCTTGATTCTTAAAAAGTATGGACAATCCAATATAAACAAAAATTCCTACGAAGCACTGAAGAACCAGCAGTAAAAAAGCAGAGAGAGGTAACCATCCCACAATTTTTACGGAAACAAACATTGCGGCAGAAATCGCAATTGCTGGAAGACAATCTTTTATTTCTTCCCACAAACCATATCCAAAAATCTTTTTACTGTAAAATCCCGTTAAAAACAAATCAAACAGTGTATTCAAAGGTAGTGTTAAAGCAATTGCAAATACGCCAAACCGCATCGCTACTAAAATAGAGACAATCAACAACGGTTTTTTTATCATTTCCAATTTCAACATGATATCGCTTTTTCCCACGGCTTTCAATGCCTGCAGGAAAATTGTCGGTGGAATTGCAAGCAAACACTCCACGCAAATAATGGCGATATAAGGTGTCATCTGCAACCATTTTTCAGTATACAGAACCAACACCAAGTTGTGTGATACGGCAGTCAGTCCAACCATTAAGGGACACGCAATATAAAAGAGCAATCGTATACAACGCTTGGAAAAAGCTTTTAAAGAACCTATGTCATCATTTAATCTCGACATAGCCGGAAACAATACGCTAATCAAAGTATTATATAGATTACTTCTTATCAGCGTAGGTAATTGTTTCCCTTTTGTGTAATATGCCAAATCTGAAGCCGTATATTTTGCACCAATAATCAAAGAACTAAACTGATTGGAAACAGATGCTACCAAATCAGAAAACATCACCTTCCAGCCGAATCGAATCAACGGCTTTGTCTTCTTAAAAGAAAAACAAAGTGAGGGAAACCATCGAACAATGAGATTTAATACCAAAGTAGAAACCGCAACCTGTGATAAGGACTGAAAAACCAACGCCCATATTCCAAAGCCCTTAATAGCAAGGAAAATACCGACAATGGCAGAAATTATCGTACCAATAATATTCCCAAAGAACAGTTTTCTGAAGTTCAACTCTCTTGAAATAATAACGTTCGGTAAAGACTGCAATGCAAAAATGGGAAGTTGTAATGCAAAAACACGTGTAGCAGGAATCAAAACGGGGAGTTCATATACGCGAGCAATCAACGGCGAAGCAAAAAACATTGCCGCATACAAGACAATGCTCAAAGCAAGATTGCAATAGAATACCGTTGACATTTCCAATTGACTGATTTCTTTTTTTTGTATCAGAGCAGTACTCAATCCACTGACGACAAGGGTATTGGCAATTTCGATAAACACCAAAAGAATAGCGATTGCACCGTAATCTTCCGGCATTAAAATCCGGGCAAGAACGACTGAAACAACAAATGAAACTACTTGAGCTGCGATACGCTCTCCGAATCGCCAGAAGAGACCCGATGTAACAGAAAAATCTTTATTATTTTTCGATTGGCTCATGATTCTCACTTTCTAATTGAACGGAAATAAGAGATAACTTTTTATCATCGTGCTTTTATTTAGCACAAACACAGATATGCTCCATTAAATACAGATAGCTTCTGTTGATAGTTCCGATAGGTGCATAGTAAATCCCCCACCGATATTTTCATTATTGCAACAAAGGAAAATAACTGAAATCGCTGTCAATATGCGCAGAAGTTCAATGGACGAATCTCTTACTTTCCTTTATTACTTTAGATTCATCTCCTAATTGTTCGTATTCGCTTGATTCTTATCGTTCCATTCCTTAATCCATGAAAGATATTTACAACCTTCATGCTCCGTAGGCTCAAGAATCATCCCCTCTGCCCACTCATTCCAGGCATTGATGAACACATATTCATCATCCTTCACGCTGTCAGCATAGCGCATAAAACTCTCTTTGGAGGGCGGGGTAATTACATAACCGCGAACACCGTGGCGGGGTGTATTATCCCAGGAGAAGAACACTCCGTGGCACACATCCGGTTCCGAATACATACCCTTCATCATATATTCATACAATTTTTCCCCACTAAGGATATCCGCCCACCGAATCTTTCCGTGATTTGCAAGTCTCCGCTTAATGCCACGCGCGATTCTCGTTGGAGAATATTTCCGTTCAAAACTGGTGCTGTAAGTGTTTTGTGCAACATTAGGCTGTCGGACGGCAACGTTTACCGTTTGAGAACACAAGTTTTTTCGAAATTCGGTATAGTTGTTTGGATTTGTGGAATTGAAAAAATTCTCGATAATATGAATTCCGCTAAATCCTTCCTCCTTGCAACGCTTTTCAAAATAGTCCACCATTGCATGCTTTTCGGGAAAATCGACAATGTAAATCATAAAGACAGGCTTATTTTCCTTCTTTTCATACCGGCTGTCACGGAAGAAAGGAAGAAGATACTGAAAATGCGCTTCCCAATCCTCCGGGGTTCCGTAAGTTTGCTCTAAGAGAACCTTCTTCACACCATTATGGGATTGATACCAAGTGTGGTTGGCCCAGCAAAAGAAAAAAGGTTGATCGATATCCTTCCATTTTAACAGATTTTCAGCAGGTTTTTCCAATAATTTCTTTCCTTGAAAATAGTAATGATAATAGACAAAACCGTCAATGCCGTATTCTTTCATTAAAGAGGTTTGCCATTGCACGGTTCCCTTGTCCATCAAATTATAATAGTTATCACCCATAGGAACAATAGGTTGCTTATGCCCACGATACAATGGAACCCCTCCCTTAACATGGGTCCATTCGGTAAAGCCTTTTCCCCACCATTCATTATTTTCTGCAATTTCATGAAATTGCGGTAAATACATTGCAAACCAACGCATTAAGCACTCATCCTTTCAAATTCTACTGCTTTTCAGTTGAAAAATACACCGATAAAGCAATGGAAGATGCCAATATAAAAACAACACGATTCGAATTTTTTTAGACAGAACGTTTAGATTCATCTCTGAAATCAACGGAATGAGCTTTTGGCGATATTCCTTCCTTAAATCCTGAGTTCCCGTCAATTCTACAGCAGTAGCAAGAGAGTGTACGCTGATTGCATATTTCTCAAGAAACATCCTCTCTAAAAAAGAATCTTTAACAAACAATTCTTCCAACATTATTTTCCGAAACAAAAATTCATCAGAACAACGGAGAATACTATATCTTCCCTCTCGCATCGTTGCACTATTTTCATTTCGGACGTAATAGTATCCCTTATAGGAATTTAGATATACCGTAGGATTTAACGAAAACAGATCATACATAAACATCTGATCTTCGCCGAATTTTAATGGACGGAACCGAACCTTTTCTACCAGCTTTCTATGAATCAGTTTTCCCCACACACAAGTTCCATAACACTCTTTACTGAGAACAAGGTCTCTTAACAATTCATTGCTATTCTCAATCTTGCGGGAATTCAAAACTTTGGGCGTTTCAATTTGAACGACTTCACCGCCCAAAATTTCGTAAAAATCACAGCAACAGATATCCGCTTTATGTTCTTTTGCATTATCCAGCAAAATTTTCAAATAATTCTCATCTAAATAGTCATCGGAATCGACAAATGCAATATACTCCCCTACGGCAAGCTCGATCCCTCTATTCCTCGCCATACTAACACCGCAATTTTCCTGATGAAAAACTTTTACTCTTTCATCATAATCAGAAAGATCTCTACATACGGAAAAACTATTATCAGATGAGCCGTCATCTATTAAAAGAACCTCTATGTTTCGATAGGTTTGACTTAAAACAGACTGAACACATTTTTTTATACAGTTTTCTGAATTATACACAGGGATAATTACACTTATCATAACCTCAACCTCGATTTCCCGTACTGAAACAATCCATTAAATGTGTATATAATCGAACACTAATCATAAATGAAAGATACTTAATTTTTTCTTTTTTACTCATACAACGAATTGCCGAAAAAGAAAACATCGAACGTATTTCACGTATTAATCTTTCTCTTTCGAATTCAAAACGGGAATCTTTACCGGAAAAATAAATTAACACCAATGCAATTTCTATATGCTTTGCAACTGCTTCAAAATACAAACTCGGATAATTTTCACTATAAAATTTTAAATGAGCACGACTAATGTTGGTTTCCGTAAAACGACTTTCCTTAAACTCTCCGCGCGTAATACTTTCATTCGTCATAACGTAGTGGTAAAAAGAATTTGGAACAAATACAAACCTTTGGATTTGAGAAACCAGTTTGGGCATCATCTCAAAATCCTCATTTACAATTCCTACGGTAAAGCGTCGTTGAGAAAAACATTCTTTACAAAACAATTTATCACAAACGCTATTTGTAATTCTATTGGAACGGATCAGCTCTTTTAAGGCATCCAGCATCTCGAAAATACATACCGACAATTTACCTGGATCTTTATCAAGGAAATAGTGCAACACCTCACCTTTAGGAGAATCAAGGCGGATTACACATCCCGCAATTTGTGACTGCGAGTTCTCCAAATGGCAATATAACACTTCGTACATCTCCGGATCAATCCAATCATCCGAATCAACGAAACCAACGTATTCTCCTGTCATAGCATCCAGACCGGCATTTCTTGCAGAGGATAATCCGCCGTTTTCTTTATGAATTACACGGATTCGTGAATCTTCTTTTGCAAGAGCATCACACATTTCCCCGCAACGGTCGGGAGAACCGTCATCAACCAAAATAATCTCTAAGTTTTGGTAGGTCTGATTGCGAATACTGTTAACGCATCGTTCCAAATAAGGTTCGGTCTTATACACAGGAACAATAATCGAAATAAGCGGATTACCCATTGTCTGCTCCTTAAAATTGAAAGGTATCCTTGAACCCAAGCCATTTTTGGTCTTTTTCGCTGAGGTTAAGGGGTGTACCGTCGGAGAGGGTGTAACCTTCTGCGGAAGCGGAGCCGTTGTAGGTTCCGACCAAGTCCGGCCATTGGATTCCGATTTGGGGATCGTTCCAGGCAAGGCCGCCTTCATCATTGGCGTGATAGAAATCATCACATTTATAGCAGAATTCCGCGGTATCCGTCAGGACCAAAAATCCGTGGGCAAAACCCTTAGGAATCAAAAACTGCTTTTTGTTTTCTTCGGTCAAAAGAACACCGTACCATTTACCATAGGTTGCAGAGCCGGAACGAAGGTCGACGGCGACGTCAAACACACTTCCTTTGATAGCACGAACCAGTTTGGTTTGGGAATATTGCTTTTGAAAATGGAGTCCCCGCAACACGCCCTTGGTGGACATACTTTGATTGTCCTGCACAAAAGGAATATCCAATCCGGCTTCCGCCATATCTCTTTGGCTATAGGTTTCCATGAAATAGCCTCGATTGTCTCCATGTACCGCCGGTTGAATGACACAAAGCCCTTCAATTCCGCCTACGTTCTTTTCTACGGTAATTTGTCCCATATTTTACTCCTTAATTTCCTTTAAATAGCGACGCAATGCGTCCTGCCACGTGGGTAACGGCTGAAACCCGGCTTCTACCAATTTTGATTTATCCAATCGGCTGTTAAAGGGGCGTGCTGCCTTGGAAAGACCGTATTCTTCCGTCGTTACGGGAATAACCTTCGTGGTATAACCGGCTTGCCGGAAAATTTCACAGGTGAAATCATACCAGGAAATATATCCGCCCTCGTTGGTGGCGTGATAATAACCGTATTTTTCCGATTCGACCATATCGACCAAAAGCCGAGCCAAATCCAACGTATAGGTGGGAGTGCCGATTTGGTCATTGACAACCCGGAGGGTGTCGTATTTTTTGCCCACGTTCAACATGGTTTTGATGAAATTTTTGCCATTCAACCCGAAGACCCAAGCGATGCGAACGATAAAGTACCGATCCAACAATTCCGAAACCGCAAGTTCCCCTTCCAACTTAGTTTTTCCGTAAACGCTCAGGGGGGCATAGTCCTTACAGTCGGGAGTCCAAGGAGTTGTCCCCTGTCCGTTAAAAACGTAATCGGTGCTGATATATACCATTTTGGATTCGATTTCTTTGCAGATTTTCGCAAGATTCCGCGTTCCATCTACATTGATAGCGTAAACCTTATCTTTATTTTCTTCATCTTCTGCAGCGTCCACCGTTGTCCACGCGGCACAATGCACCACTGCATCAGGTCGAAGTTCAGTTAGAACACGCTCCACAGCACCGGCATCGGTAATGTCTAAAGAAACATAGGGCAACGTTGCTACTTCAGACAAAATTCCGGCATATTCCGGCATAATATCACTGCCGACACAATGGTATCCCCGACGGTTCAATTCTTGCATAACGTCGTGCCCCAGTTGCCCGCAGACACCGGTTACAAAAACCTTCATAAAAATGTCCAAACCTTTCTACTGACTCAATTAAGAATTTTCTGCAAAATTCCTTCCGAAATATATTCCATACCTCGATCATTCGGATGCAACGCAACTCCAGCGTGTTGTATTGTATATACGTTTCCGTCTGAATCATATACTTGTGAACCCAAGGCGGACATATATTCCGAATCTCCGGAAATTTCGGCTAAACTAACGAAGAAAACCCCACATTGATCTGCAACAGTTTTCTTAATTTGATCGCGGTTCTCTTTTTGCCAAAAATCACCAACAACGATTATGCTTGCATTCGGAGATTTTTTCCGGATGTACGTTATAAGTTCCCCAAAATCGGTCTCAAACGTTGTCAAATCGTTAACATTTTCCCCCAACTGAATCGTAACAAGATCCAATTCCGCACAAAGATAGTCTTCAATGTGAACAAACATTTCAGATCTGTCTGTATGCAGGGTTTCCCAAATAGAAAAATTTACAGCAGCAGAGGTATATTGCTTAAATCTATTCTCTAATTGTTCGTTAATCAAGTGAAAGTAATCTCGATCCGGACGACTGGCACACATCCCAGATTCTGACCACCAATAATCACACGTGTCATGAAATGTAATGCTATTCCCGATAGCAAGATAATCATAACCATTTTCCGTGCAATTTACAGAAAAAGCAAGTCCTTTTCTGCTCTCCGTAAAGTTATGCAATTGCTTCGACAAAAGGTGAGTTTTATAGCAAAAAAACGCTGTCAGACAGAGAGAAACGATCAATAACGCCGTCAATATATATATATATATATTGACAACACGTTTAGGTTTCATCATCAGCGATCCCCGTACATTTTCTCGTAGTAATTCTGATATTCACCGGAGATAATGGTTTCCCACCATTCCCGATTGTCGAGATACCACTGAATCGTCTTTTGAATTCCGTCAACAAACTTGGTTTCGGGCAACCAACCCAATTCGTTGTGAATC
This sequence comes from Eubacteriales bacterium, assembly GCA_045603745.1. Classification (GTDB taxonomy): domain Bacteria; phylum Bacillota; class Clostridia; order Oscillospirales; family UBA644; genus RGIG995. The sequence goes on from JAZUMQ010000049.1 coordinate 155,573, forward strand.
TTGGTAGGATCAATAGCGTAACGCATATCGTGACCCTTGCGGTCGGTAACGTAAGTGATCAAACTTTCGGGTTTACCCAATGCTTTACAAATGATCTTAACAATGTCAATATTTTTCATTTCGTTGTGGCCGCCGATGTTATAAACTTCACCGACGCGACCGTTGTGAATAATCAGATCAATAGCTTTGCAGTGGTCTTCCACGTAGAGCCAGTCCCGGACGTTCAGCCCTTCCCCGTACACGGGCAGTGGTTTGTCGTTGAGAGCGTTTGCAATCATCAGAGGAATCAATTTTTCGGGGAAATGGTAGGGACCGTAGTTGTTAGAACACCGGGAAATGGTGACCGGCAACCCGAAGGTACGATGATAGGCAAGAACCAACAGGTCTGCCCCTGCTTTTGAAGAAGAATAGGGAGAAGACGTATGAATAGGAGTTTCCTCAGTAAAGAACAAGTCAGGACGATCCAAAGGAAGGTCCCCGTATACTTCGTCGGTAGAAACCTGATGATACCGAGTGATGCCGTATTTCCGGCAGGCGTCCATCAAAACCTGAGTTCCGAGAATATTGGTCTGCAGGAACACTTCGGGATTTTCGATGGAACGGTCCACGTGACTCTCCGCAGCAAAGTTTACGACGATGTCGGGGTGTTCTTCCTCAAAAAGTTTGTAAACTCCTTCCCGATCACAAATATCCAACTTCACAAAACGGAAGTTGGGATTTTCCATAACGGGTGCAAGGGTAGAAAGATTCCCTGCATAGGTCAATTTATCCAAGCAGATAATACGGTAATCGGGATATTTCCCCAGCATATGAAATACGAAATTAGAACCGATAAATCCGGCACCGCCGGTCACAATGATAGTCATGTCTTTTTCCTCCAAAATCAGTGAAGTACGTCAATATATTTTCCGTCCAGAACGTCTTTCAGATACTGGCCGTATTGATTTTTCTTCAAAACTTCGTAGACTTCCAAAACCTCTTCTTTAGAAATCCAGCCGTTCAAATAAGCGATTTCTTCCAAGCAAGCGATCTTGCGATGCTGGTGAGTTTCCACGGTCTTGACGAAATTCGTGGCGTCCACAAGACTTTCGTGGGTTCCGGTATCAAGCCAAGTAAATCCTTGTCCCAACAGTTCCACGTTCAAGTCGCCCTGTTCCAAATAGATGCGGTTCAAGTCGGTAATTTCCAATTCTCCACGCGGAGAAGGTTTCAGATTCTTCGCATATTCCACGACCCGATTGTCGTAGAAATACAACCCGGTGACACAGTAATTACTCTTGGGCTTCGCAGGCTTTTCTTCGATGGAAATGGCACGACCGTCGGCATCAAATTCCACAATGCCGAACCGTTCCGGGTCGTCCACGTAATAACCGAATACGGTAGCTCCTTTTCCGGAAACGGCGTTATCCACCGCAGCACGAAGCCGTTTCTTCAGCCCGTGACCGGCAAAAATATTATCTCCCAAAACCATTGCAACCGGATCGGAACCGATAAAATCCGCCCCGATGATAAATGCTTGCGCCAACCCGTCCGGAGAAGGCTGAACTGCGTAGGTCAGATTTACCCCAAATTGTTTGCCGTCCCCCAAAAGCTCCCGGAAACGAGGCGTGTCCTGAGGAGTGGAGATGATCAAAATATCGCGAATCCCCGCATTCATCAACACCGACATCGGATAATAGATCATCGGCTTGTCATAAATCGGAAGCAACTGCTTCGACGTGACCTTTGTCAACGGATACAACCGCGTGCCGGAACCACCGGCAAGAATGATGCCTTTCATAATAAGACTCCTTTTCAATTCTATGTCTGAGTTACTGGGAATTCTTCCTCTTAAAACCGCTTTGTAAACAACACGATATTGCAATTAATACAACGGTTCCCCAAAGCAACCAATGATTGAAAAGGCTCAACCATGTAGAGAAAAAGGACATAGCGATAGGAACCATCGTATTTCCTAAAAGCAACAAAGCAAACGGTCCTTTCCCCTTTTCGTACATTCCTTGATTCAAACCAAATAGAAAAGCCCAAAACAACGTACAAAAAACAATTCCGAAAATTCCGAAATCATAGTAGAAGTCTCCGATAAGGTTCGTTGTATTCAAATGAGGTCGAACAAGAAAAGTCTCACTTTGGGAAGCTTTTTGTGAAATCCATTCACTTCGAAGAATCACATTAAAAGGAGCAAGTTGACGAACACCAAATGCAAAGGTTTTTACATTCTGAACCGCCTCATTAAAATTATCATGACTGACCGTCAAGTACCCGTACAAAAACGCTGCTTTTGGAGAAAGTTGAAATCCAGAGGATCCGTCAATTCTATCAGAAGTAAAGTCCTTATTCATAGTATCCGTATTTGTGGAAATATCCACGGTAGTATCTGTATTCGTAGACGTATCTATCGTAGCGCCTGGACTCGTGGAAGAATTTGAATCCATTCCGTCTTGAATTTTATCTGGCAATTCAACTTTAATAGGATCAAACAAAACTGAAAGTTGGTCGTCAGTATAATTACGAAGAGAGGAACAACCCCAATACACTCCAAGAATTATGGAGAAACAAAGAATCAAAGAAATAAGTTTCTTTTTATGGAGATAAAAAACGCTCACAGTTAACGAAATAGCGGCGACAACAAAAACCCCTCGAGATACAACCATAATGGGGAAAATGAAAACGGTATAGAAAATACAAACGTACAATACAATCTTTTGCCATATGCGGAGTGGTTGCGTTCTTAAACTATAATAACAAAGCCCAGAAATCGCAGTAGATGCAACAGCAAAAACATGGAATTTTGTATAAAAATCCATATAAGCAGTAGTGCTATCTGAAAAGCACGGAATAAAGCCCTTAATCGCTATATTAATAACAAAACAAGTTAGACCAATCAACGTAACAATTACACAGAGAGGAAACAATCTAGATTCCGAAAATAAAAAATGCACCCTCCCAAAACGAATATTTCTGACTTTTGCTTGCAGAGATAAGTACGTTTTTTTTCCAAAGAAATCTCCAACCCCTGCTCCAATTTGAAATACGACAAATGCCAAGCCCAGAAGAACCCAAGTCATAGGTTGCCATTCTTCCTGATATCCGGTCAATCGAAGCGCTGCTAAACCAACCGTTCCCATCCAGAAAGCAGAAAACACCGCACGCACATCTAACCAATTGTAGTCAGCAATGACACAGACAATATAAAAATAAAACGCAATGGCACAAAATATCATTACACACCCGGAAATTAAGGGATTCCACGGATTGAGTATGATCTCCACCGCGAAACAACCGAATCCTAAAGCAATATAAAGAGCATAAAAAATCATTTTTTTCAAACTTGTCACAAAGAATCCTCCCTCCACTATTTAATTATTTTTTCTTTTCGAGATCCAAACAAAACCAACCAAAGGTCACAAATCAAAGATTTTTTCCGAAGAAAATGATCCGGATCGTTTTTGTAAACATTTAAAATTTTACTTAGACTCTTTTCTTTCAAGGCTGTGCCCCTTGCAGTCAAAGAATCCAACCGTCGAGCAAGAAGCTGTCGGGTTTCTTCTCTTATCGGCAATGAAACAGACAAGAAATTATTCCACAATGTTTTGGTAACTGAAATTTCTGTTAACTTCCGTTCCAAATTTAATAATTTTGAAATACGGTGCTCTTCTCTTGCCGTATTGCTATCATGGCGTCGATGATAGGAGCCCAAATACCCATATTCAAAAAAAGAATTTCGATCTGCCGAACAAACGGAAAACATAAAATCATGGGCAACATCGCAGTTTTCAATACATGGAAGCAACTTTTTGAAAAAATCAGATCTTATGCACATAATCATTCCGGGCCAACGATACGCTCGAAGAATTTCTTTGACAGTTATAGCCTTCAGTTCGCCGTCTTCACGAATAGAACCTTCTACAAAACTCTTCTGAACCTGTCCGTTTGCATCAATAATCCCATATCGACAACTCAACAGATCAATATCGTTCCGAGATTCCATAATTTCCGTCATTTTACGGATCTTATCTTTATCCCAAATATCATCTTGATCGCTCAAATAGATTAAGTCGGTATTACAGAGTGACATGGTTTTGTAGAAGTTTCGGATGTACCCTAAATTCTTCTCATTGATATATAATTGCCAAGAATCACCCAGTTCGTATTTCCGAATATACTCTCGAACGATCTCCACAGTTCCATCCTTAGACCCATCGTCGCACATCACGACTCGATCTGGACGACGATTTTGCAAACGAATGGTATCCAATTGTTTCTCGACAAATCGTGCTCCATTGAAAAGAGCAATCACAACTCCAACTGTCACAAAAATCAACCTCAATCCTTAAATAAAAAGCGAACGGTGCAATAAAAAAGTGTCTTTGAAACCAATGCTAAATAACAAGCGAACCGTTGACTTCTCTGCTGCAAAAAGTGGATATTTTTACGATATCTTTTAATATCCACCATTTTTGCCAGTACAATGAAACTCTCATAGTCCATTTGCACCGCACCTCTACGGAGAGTCGCAATATAGTAACGGACCCCTCCCATCTCATTAAACACCCGAGCAACATCGGTTTTTTCTTTCAAAAGTCGGTTTTCCACTTTTGAAAAACTCTTAATAGCAGAACAAAACTTGTCTAATCTAGGGCTTCGGCTGAGAGACCCTTGATGCGTGTAGTATAAATACAACTCTTGTTCAATAAGAGCGATCCGTTTCGCGGAAGCAATCACATTTGTAATAAAAGGGGCATCCTCGCAATAAGTACATTCCTCATCAAAGAACAACTTACTCTCTTGTTGGAAAGAGCGACTCATGAATAGACAATACGGTCCAATCCACCGCGTGCAAAAGATTTTCATTCCTTCCGAAGCAGAAATTTTCCGACATTTAAGCTCACCCAATGAATTCGGTTTTTTCTCAGATCCAACAGGGATTTCTTGTAAATCACAAATCGCCAACTCACACTCTGTTTGAATCACAGCAGCATAAAAATATTCTAAAAACTGCGGCTGAAGACCGTCATCACTGTCGACAAAGCTAATCCAATCTGCAGTCACGGCACGAAGTCCGGCGTTTCGGGCAGAACCTGCACCGCCATTTTCTTTTTGAATAACGACGTATTCAAAAGAAGCTTTCGGGAGCAACTTGTTCAAAACATCAGAAGATCCGTCGGTAGAACCGTCATCTACAAAAATTGCTCGAAAATCCCGGAACGTTTGATGCTCCAAAACTGCAATCAAATTTGAAATATTATGTGCCCGATTATACACTGGAACGATTACATCAATAAGACAACTCATAATAATGCACTCCAAAAAACTATTCAACAACGCTCCCATGTTTCTGTGTCAAAATTATACTTCTTTACAGGTCTTGCCGGAGAGCCGACCGCAACGGTGTAGGGCGGAATTTCCCCTTTTACAACTGAATGAGCCCCGATAATACAACCATCGCCTATTTTTGCACCGGGAAGAACCGCGACGCCTTCCCCTATCCAAACATTATTTCCTATCGAGACAGGAGTCATCGTCAGTGGACGCTCGTCCGGAATCGTCATAGGGTGCTCTGTTCCGTCCCCATGATTTGTATCACTGATATACACAAAACTTGCCATTAGACAATTATCCCCAATGGAGACATTTTTCGACGCTGCAATATGAACATTGTCTCCGATCTTGCAATTATCACCAATATGCAGTTTCACCCCATCCCGCCAATGAAACAGTTCAAAACGACAACGATATCCCGTGGTGAATCCGGAACCAAAAACCATACCTTTTCTCCCCCGAACATAGACAGGCCTACGAACCAGTCGAGCAGGGCGAAAGAATAATTTTGTACAAATTAAGCTCCAACAATTTTTCACAAATTCTGAAAAAGAATACGAATTTAACATAAAAACACCTAACAATCGTCTTCCAAAATAGATGAAAAAATTTTTCCGTGCGATTCAAAAACACATTTTAAATCATACGTTTTCACGAAAATATTTTTCACGTTGTCACGCAAATCAAAACAATCGGATACAGAACAGCCTGCAATAAAGTCCGCACACGCCTCGTCCAGTTGAATCCCAATCCCCTCATTTTTCACCAACCGCTGTGTATCCGCCGGGATATTGTTAATGATGGGCAGTCCGAAGCGGAAATACTCAATAGACTTCATTGTCAGCCCGACGCAGACGGAAGATTTCATAATGTTCAATCCGAAGTGGCAGCGACTCAAAATTTTCTGTTTTTCGGCATCATCGTAAATGACACCATAATAAACAACTTCAGCACCTGCCGCCTTTGCGGAATCAATAAATTCCTGTTGACGCTCCCCTTTACCGATGATATGCAGTGTTACCGGTTTGGTTTTTACCAATTGTTTGATTAACTGACAAATATCGGAAATTCCGATGACATTGTTAATTGCTCCCAGATAGCAGAGATCCAGCGCATCTTCCCGAAGGACTACGGGAGCAGGCGGAATATCAAGAGGCTTTGCACAAAGGTATACCGTCGCAGATTTTTCCTTTGGCAATTCCAATTTCTCACGAAACAGGTCACATTCCGTGGTGATAAAATCCGCCGCATGCAGACTATGATCCCGGATCCACGACCAAACCCGGAACACCGGGGCAAGAAGTTTCTTCAATCTTCCGAAGGGGAAGGTCTCCGGCCACAGATCAAAAATATCGAAGACCAGTTTTACTTCCGTGTGCTTCTTCTTATACTTTGCAGCGTAATGGGCAAGGAAGTTCGGCGGAATCAAGACCACAACAACGGCAGGTTGTTGTGGGAGTCTTTCCAAATAGCGAAACGTATCCCGGGCAAATTCCCGATGGGAAAGGATCCGATCCAAGGAAAGATTTTTAAGATACGGACGAGCGTGAATCTGAACGCACCCCGGAACGTTGCATTGAAACGTCTGCTTAGACGTGTGATCAAAATCCGACGTGACGTAAACCGTATCATATCCACGGCTGTGCAAATAACCGTCGACCACATGAAGCCGATGAGCGTAGTGATCGGAGCAGCTGATCAAATACGCAACTTTTTTACTCATTTTGTTTAAGCCCTCAAACTCTCACGTCGTGCCGTTTGTAGTCGTATGGAATCGCTTTTTCGACAGCGCGAAAAAGGGGAACGACGGGAGAAAAATATTTCTTTTACAATCTATAATAATATAAGTATATTGTAGCACATACTACGCTAAAAGTCAATAGTAAGGGAGAAAACTTGCTAAAAATGACAAAATAGGGATAAAAATGTTCCAAAAAAGAAGAAAAACGCATCAAAAACAAAATATTTTTAACGGACGAGTGCCATTCGCTGTGACTGATTGGGGCACATCTTTGCGTTTATATTCAACTTTCGGCAAAGGTAAGCAATCACAATCACAATGGTCGAATACGATCCTGAAATTCAACATCATGAATGTGAACTTTAAAAACAAGAACACGGCTTAAACAAAATAAAAAAACGACTGACAATCAGCCGTTTTTTTGAAATTTAAATTTTATTCTTTTGAGGTTTTTTCAAGGACATTTTTACCGACAACGAACGACCGCCTCGGTAACATCGGTTAAAACGATCTCCCCTTCTTGATTGCGGACAATAATAGCCATTTCGACAATTCCATTGTATTCATTGCGTCGAGTGAGATTGATCACCCGAGCGCTTCCGGACAAAACGTCGCCGGGATAAACCGGTTTTAAAAATTCAACTTTTGTTGACTTTCCAGCAACCAATTCATCGCCGAACAATTCCAGATCCACAAACCGTTTCCACACCACGAGAAAGGAGTAAAGACCGGGGGAAATCAACCCGCCGAACCGGGTAGTTTTGGCATATTCGGTGTCCAAATGAATGGCAAAAGGATCGTAGCGCCGGGCAAATTCCAGCATCTCCTTCGTCTCAATTTCAGCTCCGGGGATTTCATATTCCGTGCCGATCACAAAATCTTCCAAATACATAGATTCCTTACCTTTTAATATACTTTTTTCATGAAGTCATACAATTTACTATTCCCCTATTTTACTTCAAAAAAACCGAGTTTACTTTTTTAATTTTTATCACATACGCGCTCAAGGAAAAGCGACTTGTTTCAACAAACCGCTTTTCCTATTACGCAATTTCTTTCGGAACGGAACGTTGTTTTTTCCTTTTCCGCTGAAGCCACGTGTAGAATAGAGAAAACAACAGTGAAACAATGCAAGTAACCACAAAACCATCCAAACCATAAGTTTTTTTCTTGATGTACAATGGAATAATACACAGTCCAAATGTACATATGAATGAAGTAGGTCCCGGTACTGGCACTTTTCAAAACAGAATACACGGCAGAGTTTTTCAAGTTGATATGACAAATAGGGATAAACACTCCGACAGAACAAAGAGCCACTACAAAATCTTCCGGAATACCGTCAATTGCCCCTTACATCATAAATCATTTCGATTTTATTTATCAAACTGATTATACCATATTTATTTTAAAATTCATATAGCCAAATCAAGATTTCATATTTTTGTCGATTTTGGTATTCGTCCAATCTTCAACAATATAGCTATGTGCGTAGGTTCAAATATAAACTTCCTTAGCGATATTAAACCACTAAATCTGTCCGAACAATTGACTTCGGTAGTTTAAATCCACCTTGTAGGTCGTTGAAATCTATGAAATTTCAACTTGAAAAATAAGGGTAAAAAATGTGGCTGGATTGGATATTTTGTGCTATACTTTCTTACGGAAAATCTGATACCGATAGAAAACTGTCATAAAATTCATTGTGGACTTGATGTTATAATTATCTCAGCCTGTCTGCGCCCGTAGGCATATCAAGCTCCCCACTGCTTAATTATATAGTTAATATACACCTTTTTTAAGAAAAAACAAGTATATTTTATGAATTTTTTAGGGGACCTCTGAACATTCGGCGTGCTGAGAGCGGCGAGAAGATTTTTCTCTCAGCATGCGCCATGAGGCGCACAACAAAATTTCGCACGCAGAGTTGATCCTCTGGGAAGAATTTTTAGAGGTGCCCCATAAGCAGTATTGACTTTTTCAAAGCAATGTGCTATAATAAACGTGCTTGACACCCTCCCTTTTGTACAAGCGGATGGCTTTTTTGTATGGGGGAAAGGGTATCGATCACATCAAATAAAAATGCATCTTCGGATGTGCAACATAAAGCCACCCCAACACCCGGAGCGCCATCTGGCGCGACGATACGATTGTGTAACAAGATCCAAGGAATTTCAACAGACCGTTCATGGGGGATACGTAGAGACAGACGCGCCCGTGGATACGGTAACGGTCGTGAAAAACGGCAAAGATTGCATTAAGCTCAAATCCAGACCCGAAAGGGCCATTCTTGATTACCAACAGGAGCAGGAAGCCGATTACTACAACCCTTGCGTTCGCCTGACTGACAGTCGGTTTACCCGGAGAAGTCCGATCTGGGGGTCGGGGAAGGTGTAAATCCCCCGTTTGCGGAAGATCATCACGTCAATCATTCACGAAAAACTGTATGGAGGTTAAATCTATGCGTATATCCGTTTTACAACAAACTCTGAGGGGCACGAAAGGACAGCCCGATCCAACCCTGATGAAGCAGATTGCCGAGGAAAACCTGGATAATTGCTTCAGAATGCTGGAGCAGGCGGCGGCCGACGGCGCCGATTTGGCAGTGACGATCGAGACGGTCAACTCCTTCGGTGGGCTGGGGGACGCGAGCCTGTCCTTCCCCGATATATTTGAGGGCTTGGACGGCCCCCAGGTAAAGCGCTTTTCCGAGGCAGCTAAACGACACAGGATGCACATTGTCGCAGGACTTTTCCTCACCATCGACGGCAAGACCTACAACTGCGCGGTGCTGTTCAACAGCAGGGGAGAGATTATCGGGATCCATAAAAAGGTACACTTGCCCGCAGGGGAGGAAGTCAACGTCGCCTACGGGAACAAATTTGAGGTATTCCACACCGAGATTGGCAACCTTGGGATGTTGGTCTGCTGGGATATGCAATTTCCCGAGGCGGCACGGGAGCTAGCTTTGGGAGGCGCGGATCTGATCTGCTGTCCGACGCTGGGCTGGGAGAATATCTACGGTCTGTCCAGAGCCTACGAAAACAGCGTATGCATTGCTGCGGCCATGGCGGGCAGCAAGTTCGGATACAGCGGATACGGCGACCCCAGCTGTATCGTGGACAATATGGGCAGGATCATAGCCGCAGGCCCGCGGAATGGCACGGCCGTGGTGACGGCAGACCTGGATATTACCCGAGAGCCTGAGCCCCAGTATAACTCCCAACGCTTTTATCCCTCCCACTCCATGCGCAAGACCCGTTTCAGCCAGAGACGACCCGAAGCCTACAGCCTGGTCAATAAACCCCTGGAGGAAACTCCGCTCTATCAACGGTATTTCGGAGAGAAAGAGTAAAAAGCAAGCGAAACCCGACAAAACCGTCGTTCTGTCGACTCCGCAGTCTCGAAAGGTTGACACGCCTTTCGATCCAGCGGCTCACACAATCATAACCACCAGTAAACTGGTGGTTTGCACAGCCCCTGGAAGGGGCAACTACTGGCCTAACCCCTGAAAGGGGTACTGAAATTTGGCACCGCATTACCATCTCAGGCAGCCGCTCACGTGCGGCTGTCTATTTTTGCC
>JAZUMQ010000050.1:0-3265 GCA_045603745.1 Eubacteriales bacterium
AAGCTGGCAATCTGGAAGGCAAAGCCCCCGGTTTCCGGGCAATATACAACGTTTTTTATTCACGTTTTCCAATTCTTAACTAAAAACAACGAAGAACCTGCTGTTGCATATTCGTAAACAGCAGGTTCTTCGACAGTCTGACGCCGTCAGATTTTGACGGCGTTTTGTTATGAAAAAAAGTTACATTCCCAAAAATTTTTGAAAGGGAAACCATTCCGGCTTGACGAGAAAGACCACTGCCGCGGCAATGATGAGAACCAAAAGGACAATGATAAGAATTTCCCACCAGAAGGGCTTCTTTTTCGGTGTGGGGGCGGGAATTTGTTCCGGTTCTTCCGGTTTCGGTTGGGGAGTGGGTTCTTCTTTCGGGTCGGGTTCGGTGTTGGAGGAGACGTCGACCGGCTTGGGGCTACGGATAATGTCCGCCAAAGGAATTCCGTAGACCTTCGCTAAACGGTTCATTTGTTCCAAGGTGGGAGAAATTTTTGCACATTCCCATTTGCAGACCAGTTCCGGCGTTACTTCCATGGCGGCCGCCAAATCTTCAATGGTCATGCGGTGTGCCCGACGCAAAAGGAATAAGTTTTTTGCAAATTCGATGGGATTCATATTTTATAACCTCGTTTTCAACCGACGGATCCGGATTTTACCGAAGATACAAAGGAAAAATAACCTTCCGTCGGGCTGTTTTTTAACGTTGTTGCGTATTGTTGTACTTCTTCCTCGGAGGCGCCCTCTTCGGGCTTGTCCTGATAGTAAACGGTGATCTCGTCGCCCCGGATTTCATAGGAAATCATTTCGTATTGTTGGGTGTCTGCGGGAGATGGGGCAAAGGTCTGGGTCGCGGCATCGTAGACCCGGACTTTTTCGGGGTCAAAGGGCGTTTCGGGATAATAGATTTCTACTTTCCTTTTTACGTTTTCCAGTTTTCGCGATTCTTCCGATTCATCTCCGTCTACCGTTCGGTTCAGGGCTTCGATGGAAGACCAGACCGAGGGAGAGGAAAGGGTTTTTGCATCGGTGAAAAATCCAAAAGAGCAGGGAATGTATTTTTCAAATAAGTAATCGGCCAATGCTTTTCCTTCGTCTTTCAGAAGTTGGGAAATGGGAGTTTTCAAAATATCCCGGGGCTTGGATACGTCGGAAGATTGGGTTGTTTCCGAGTCGGAAGTGTGATCGGTGTCGGTGTTTGACGCCGACGTTTGCCCGGAGGACGATGCAATATTCCCAGGCTTGGAAACGGAACCTGTATTTTCCCATTCTATCGGCAGAAAAGAACAGCCTGCAAAAGTCAAAAGCAACAGAGCAGAAAGTAAACAACAAAAAATCCGACGCATAGAGAAACGTCCTCCTTCCGTAATTTCAATCTTATTATACCTCATTTTTGTTTCTTTGTCAACGGAAAAATTTCGACATGATCGTATAAATTTAATTTCGATGGGAAAACTGTTGACGAAAAGAGACTTCTTTTCTACTTTTAATCTACGGACGGAGGAATTTCAGTATGTCGTTTCTCGATAAACTTGCCATCCTTCTCGTCACCGTGGGGGCGTTGAACTGGGGTAGTATCGGGCTGTTTGGCTTCGATTTCGTTTCCTGGCTCTTGGGCGGATCCGATGCGATTCTGACCAAAATCGTCTTCACCTTGGTGGGTATCGCCGGCGTTTGGGCGATCTCTCTGCTGTTTCGTCCCATGCGAAACGAGATCTCCGACGCGCTGGATCGGTAAGCAAAAGCGACGAAAAGACCGTATTTCCAATGAGAAATACGGTCTTTTCTCTTGACATTTTTGTTTGTTCGTGATACAATAAAGAAAAAACCGAAAGAGGATTTACTATGACACCGGAAGAAAAGGTTTTGGATCTGTTGGCGGAAGGAATTGCCACTTTGCCGGAATTGAAAGCCGAAATGGAACGTGACGGCGTGGAAACAAAAAATCTGCAGAGGATTTTGAGTGATCTGACCGAGCAGGACTTTGCGGAGATCACAAACCTTCACGGCAAGATCGTTTCCCGGGAGGGAGACCGGATTTTGGATTTCACCGACCTGAATATCGCCTTGACCCCAGCCGGCGTCAAACGTTGGATGTTGGAAGATGCCAAGCGGGAACAGGAATAAAATGGAAAAATTTCCCCACTCATAGCGTCGGGTGCTAAAGGATAGTAAAAAAGCCGATATGGATTTGATTCCGTAACGGCGCTTTTTTATAGCACTACCACTTTCGGTGGTGAGTAAGTGCGCTCTTCCTGATAGCTTTTAGTGATATGCTATCGCTTTGCAACAGCGTGATATTTTTGCTTCGCAAAAGTGATATTGCTCTGTAAACAGAGCAGTTATATTCTATTCGCCTCCAAAACTCGCGTAGCGAATACCACTCGGCACAAGCCGAATATCACTGCGAAGCAATAGAACTCGCCGCAGGCGAATAGAGTTGGCGTTGAGTCCTTAGGAACACAACGCCATCGAGTGGGGATTTTTTACTTTTGTTCTTCTAACATAGCCTTGATAGTGGCGTCGACGATTCTCCGGTTTTCATCGGAAAGCAATTTCAATTCCTCCGTCAGTTCGCCACCCATATAATTGGGAGAATCCGTTCCGGTTTCACAGACGAAGAAGGATAAGTCTTTCTCCAAAATCGTAGCAAGTGCGCCCAAAAGATCCAGGCTGATTTTCGTAACGCCTCGTTCCACTTGACTGACATATCCTACGGATACCTCCAGCGATTCCGCGAGAGTTTCCTGTGTCATACCTTTGCCTTTTCGTGCGTCTTTTATCCGGGCTCCAATTCGTTTGTAATCTACGGTCATAACTATCACCTCAAGTTTATTATAACAGCAATAGCTTTAACTATGAAGATAGTAATAACTAAAATTGAATTTATTACTATTGACGAATGGAGAAATTCGTGTTATAATAAATAAAAATAGTGATTAAGGTGATAAAAATGACAGTTGCTTTTTTCGGTCATCGAGACGCTATGCAAAATGTTCAGCCGAAATTGCAGAATACTTTGGTGCATTTGATAGAAAAAGAAAAAGCAGACGTTTTTTACGTGGGGAATGAGGGACTGTTTGATCGTATGGTTCAGCGTACTCTTTCTGTTTTATCAAAAAAGTACCCAAAAATGATATGCACCCCAAAAGTTAGACACTTTTGGAGGTGCATATTTTTTATGGCAAAAAAAGGACAAATTCAGCGAAAGTACTCGACAGAATTCAAAATATCCGTTATAATGGATATGCGAGAACACCGTTTGAGTTATCAT
>JAZUMQ010000051.1:0-24496 GCA_045603745.1 Eubacteriales bacterium
GCAGAGCCGCCGGGAAACCTTGGAAAAACTGTATGCAAACGTGGAAGGTGCCAACATCGACGGCGAATTGACTGCCGATTTGGTGGGTGATTACATCTTTACCGACGCGGATTTTCTCCGGAACCTTTCCACCAACCATCAGAATGTCTTTGAGAAGATCTTCGACGAGGTCAAATACCTTTACAAGGTTGCAACCGCCGGGAGTAAAGAAGCCCGGGAGCTGGAGAAGATCAAGAAGACCTTTGAAAAGGTGTATCGAGAAACCGATGCACAAAAAAATACCGCCGAGGGTGGCAGTACAAGATATTCTATTACCGTATTGGAAAATGGAAATACCTATGTAAATGCAAGTCGAAATGTTATCAAAGGAACGACTGTAGATGAAATGCGAAGCGATATTTCAAATTTCTTCTCAGCATTGTTAGAAAACAATCCGTCTTTGGATATAAAAACTATTGAAGGTGATGTTTTAACAATCACAAAGGCAGATACTGCGAAAAAGGCAAGAGACAACTATAAGTACGATAACGGAAAGCGGGTCAAAATGACCAATAAAGAGTTTTCTGTAAAAATGAATATTGAATCTCATATTGACGAAATCGCGGAAACATCTACCAAAATGAAAGGGAAGCCAAGATTAGATAAAAAAAGCCATCTTTTTGCAAAGAATGGGTTTACATATCGCAGAGCTTTTTTTCAAGATTTTGACGGTCAATATTATGAGGTGACATTGTCTATAGGACACTCAGGGACGGTTGCTACCGTTTATAATGTAAACAATGTAAAAGGAAGTGTTTTACCGTCAGCAAAAATAATTGCCGGTGTGGGGTCAAAGCCCCTTGGTAAAATCACTTCCAACGATATTGTACCACAAAACAATCAAAATGTCAATAGCCAAAATTCACTTTCTGCAGAAAATGAAGATCTTCCTACCCGCGGGTACCGAATTCCGGGGAAGGACGTGGCGTTGGACGAACCTCTTCCTATGCGGGAGAGCGTAAGCACTTCCAAAGACGTCGCCGAGGGTTCTGAAACATTGTACACCCAAGAGGAACGGTCGAAACGTTTGGAGCGAAAACTTCAGCGTATCGACAAGCGACTGGAATGGGAAAAGGCGGAGTTGGAAAAAGAATTTAATGCTCGTCGGCAGTCGGTGGAAGAATACTTTGGAGAAGATGAAACCTCCTTTTTCGCAAAGAGAGCAAGGGAGCTTTACGACGAACTTCAAGGGTTTGCTCCGCAGAGCAGGTCGAATCTCCGAATTCCAATTAAACGCGATTTTGATTTAAACCCCGCACCGAATGCGAAGCATTGGGTCGCCGCGGGGGAGAGATGTGTAAAAAAATCCGCCCCCGTGAGAGGACGGATTTTCGTTTTCATTTCCTGTTTTTGTTTTGACCACAATTACGAATCCATCTATTTATCGTACGAAGTCTGTAGGCTGATCTCCGGTTTTTCGACGTTCTTCCGGCGAAATCTTTGCGTGGGGGCAGTTTAGTTCCACTGTGCAATTAGGTGCCGTCCAACGGACTCCATTGATGATCAATTTCTGTATGTAGGGATTCTTAAAGGTCGGGAAAGTTTCGTGTCCCGGTTGAAGATACAGAATCCGCCCCAATCCTCTGGTAAAGGTACAAACCGAACGAAATACCTCTCCGCCGGAATACCAGCCCATCATCAAAAGTTCGTCCGGTTGTGGAATGTCAAACCGTTCTCCGTAGGTTTCTTCTCCGTCTAATTCAAAATATTCGGGAATTCCCTTCATAATCGGGTGATTCGGTGCAATATTCCAAAGCCGCTCGTGATCTCCCGATTCCCGCCACTGCAGGTTGCAGGTCGTTCCCATCAATGCTTTAAAAATCTTAGAGTGATGGGCGGAGTGAAGCCCAATAAACCCCATGCCAGACAGAACGCGAGCTTTGATTTTTTCGACCCACTCATCGGGAACCTTATTGTGTTTCATGTGTCCCCACCAAATCAGAACGTCGGTGTTGTCCAAAAGTTCATCGGAAAGACCAATGTTTTCCTGATCAAGGGTTGCGGTTTTGACTTCCAAATCCTCGTGCGTTGACAAAAACTCTTTGATGCAGTTATGAATTCCTTTGGGATAAACTTCGCGAACCTTTTCGTGGGTGCGTTCGTGAACGAATTCGTTCCAGATTAAAATACGAATCATGATTTTCTCCCTTATGAACAAACTTTTTCTTTAATTATATCATACTTTACAGAGAAATTCAATCAGAAAAGAACGATTTTAATAAAAAATTTTCATTCTAAATAGAACAAAATCCCCACCGAGTATCGGTGGGGATCATTGTCTTCAATTCTTGAAAACTCAGATTTCAGCGAAGTATTTAATGGTGCGAACCATTTGGCTGGTGTAGGAGTTTTCGTTGTCGTACCAAGAAACGACCTGAACCTGATAGGTATCGTCGTCAACCTTAGCGACCATGGTCTGAGTAGCATCGAACAGAGAACCGTAGGTGATTCCGACGATGTCTTTGGAGACCAGTTCTTCTTCGGTGTAACCGAAGGAATCGGAAGAAGCAGCCTTCATAGCGGCGTTGATGCCTTCAACGGTGATGTCCTTACCCTTAACAACGGCAACCAACAGAGTGGTAGAACCGGTGGGAACGGGAACACGCTGAGCGGAACCGATCAGCTTGCCGTTCAGTTCGGGGATAACCAGACCGATGGCTTTCGCAGCACCGGTGGAGTTGGGAACGATGTTTTCCGCACCGGCACGAGCACGACGCAGGTCACCCTTTCTGTGGGGACCGCCCAGGATCATCTGATCGCCGGTGTAAGCGTGAACGGTGGTCATGATGCCGCTCTGAATGGGAGCGTAATCGTTCAGAGCCTTCGCCATGGGAGCAAGGCAGTTGGTGGTGCAGGAAGCAGCAGAGATGATGTTGTCTTCCTTGGTCAGGGTCTTTTCGTTAACGCTGTATACGATGGTGGGAAGATCCTTGCCCGCGGGAGCAGAGATAACGACCTTCTTCGCGCCGGCGTTGATGTGAGCCTGGCTCTTTTCCTTGGAGCAGTAGAAACCGGTGCATTCGAGAACTACGTCAACACCCAGTTCACCCCAGGGGCAGTTGTTAGCGTCTTTTTCAGCGTAGATTTTGATGGTCTTGCCGTCGACAGTGATGCTGTCTTCGTCAGCGGTGACTTTGTCAGCCAGAGCATAGCGACCCTGAGCAGAGTCATACTTCAGAAGGTGAGCGAGCATCTTGGGGCTGGTCAGGTCATTGATGGCGACAACTTCGTAGCCTTCAGCGCCGAACATCTGACGGAATGCCAGACGGCCGATGCGACCGAAACCGTTAATAGCAACTTTTACGGACATTGGAATTTCCTCCTAATGATTTTATTATTGATTATATTATAAACTAAAATTGTGACATTGGCAAGTATTTTCCAAAATTTTTCATCAAAAACTTTGTAGAAAATAGCCATGAAAGAACGTTTTGTTTTGGTTATTGTGCACAAAACGGCACTTTTTTTGCTTTTCAAAGGGTGTTTTGGACGATTTTTAGTCTTCTTTTTTGAACAGATCCCGAATCTCTTCAATCACACCGGGCGCCAATTCCATGATCTTATCCACCGCCGTAACGGAGCTCTGGTTGACCGGTAGAGTATTGACCGAACCGGAAGGAGAGATGACCAGGAAGGATACGGGGGTTACTGTCAGACCGGCCCCGCTTCCGCCACCGAAACACAGTTTGGGATTGTTCTTTGCCGCAAAATCGGAACCTCCGGAAACGAATCCGATGGAGATTTTGGATACCGGAATGATCGTCGTGCCGTCGGGTGTGGTGATGGCATCGCCGATGACGGTATTGGAATCAACCATGGAACGGATATTTTTCACGGCGTTGTCGGTTACCGTTTCCACGGGAGAAACCCGTCGCGTCTGCTCCGGTTTTTTTGTTGTGGTCGCGTTGGTGTTTTTGTTTTCTTCCATTGTTTTATACCACCTTAATCATATAAATTTTCAGACAGTTCCCAGATGCAACCCAAGGCTTGGAATAATCGGAAGGTAAATACCGCCCGCCCCTCTGCCTTAGTTTCTTCCGAAGTAAAATCCGGGGTGATCTGTACGTCACATTTGTGTAGCCGTCCTGCCGCTGAAAAAGCGCCCAGAACCGGATATAACAGAGCGTTTATCGTGCCGTATTCCATGGCAATATCGCTTGCCTCTCCGCCCCCGACGGAAGCGTGCAGGACCAAACTTTTGCAATGAAACTTTGCGATAAACTTGGTTACGATGATTTGAAGGGTTTTCGCGTAATCTTTCAACGGTACCGATTGTACCGCTTTTTTAACTTCTCGCTTTGCCGCCGCTCGAATTCCCGTTTTCTTTTTGGATTTCTTTTTTGTGGTGGCGGTTTTGGATTCTGAAGGGGTTTGGGTCGGAGTGTTTTTCTCTTCTTTTTTTCGTTTCCGTTCTGCCCGACGTTCTTCCCGTGCTTGTTTCTTTTCCGGATCGGGATAAACGTGATACTTCAAAAACAGCCATTGTAACCAAAGTTTCAGTTCGCCGTTTCGATAATCCACGATCAGTCGAATCTTTCCAAAGATCAAATACAAAATCAGCAACAGAAGGATTCCTACGATTCCCCCCAAAGCGGTTAAGACCCATAAAAAGGGGTTCATGCCTCAACCTCCGCCGAGATTTCCGTCGGTTCGGATTCTTCCGCTGCTTCTTTCGATTCGTTTTCGTCCAAAACCGCTTCGGTCAAAAGAATTTCCGTGCCCGCAGAAGCAAAACTTTCCTCTTCCGGATTTAAAGGAGGCATATCCGCAAGGGAATCCAATCCAAATACGGTCAGGAATTTATCCGTCGTCACGTAAGACATGGGGCGCCCTGGCAGGTCTAACCGACCGTCTTCCTGCAACAATCCTTTTTCTTCCAATGCTTCCACGATTTCCGACGATGCCACGCCGCGGATTTGAGAAATATAAGGTTTCGTCACCGGTTGATTGTATGCCGCAATGGAAAGGACTTCCAGCGCCGCATTGGACAGTTGAGGACGCTTTTTTGCTAAGAATAGCGCCACGTCTTCACCGTATTCCGGTTTTGTGGAGAATCGAAAGTCTTTGTCGTGTCGCACCAACCGAAAGCCGTGATGTTCTTTTTCATAGGTTTTTTGTAAAGCGATCAGTTCCGTCAGAATTTCTTCCTCTTCAATGCCGAGGAATGCGGATAGCTGTTCCGAGCTCACCGGCTCTACCGAGGCAAACAGGATACCCTCAATAAGGGCTGTGATATTTTTCATTGAGATTCCTCCGTTTGTTTCTTGTTCCGGATCAGCCGTATTTCCGGGTTGTATTCGTCTTCCGTATCCCGGACTTCCACCCGACCGCTTCGCATTAATTCCAAAAGAGCAAGGAATGTGGCGACGATTTCGGAGCGAGATTTTGCTCCGTGAAACAGAGATTTAAAAGAAGATCGGGTCTTTTTTACCAAAACCCGCATCACAGATACGATCTTCGTTCCCACTGCGATGAATTGGGTCTTGACGATCCGGTCAAAGGATTCCTTCGGCGGGTGCAGACGATCTTTGTGCCGTTTCATCAACTTTACGTAAGTTTCCAATAATAAGGAAGATTCTTTTCCTGCTTCGTAATCCGGTTTGGGCAAATCTTTTGGAAGTTGTTCTTTGAACCAAATTTTATCCCCTTGATATTTGGGGCGCATCTGCTGAGAGACCCGCTTGTATTTTGCGTATTCAATCAGCATCTGCTCCAACAGCCACTTTGGATCTTCTTCGTCTTCCTCGGTTTTCGGAAGCAGAGAACAGGATTTGATATAAACCAGCCGGGACGCCATTTCCAGAAAATCCGCCGTGATCTCCAAGTTCTTTTCCCGGGCTTCGTCCATCCAATTCAGATATTGCTCCAGCAACAACGAGATTTCAATGTTGTAAATATCAATCTTGTGTCGCTCGATCAACGTCAAAAGTACGTCCAAGGGGCCTTCAAAGCCCTCCAGACGATAGGTGGGTTCGTTCATCCGAAAATACCTCCGAGAATGGCGTTAACAAGGGGAGTGAACAGATTCATCAGCCCTTGGGACAGAATCCCGACGATTCCGGTACGGTTTAAAATAAGGATCAGCGCAATGAAGAAAATATAAGAGTATCGCTCTAAATTATAATACTGGAAGCGCAATTTCATCGGCAACAGTTCTCCCAAAATTTTGGAACCGTCCAAAGGCGGGAAGGGAATCAGATTAAAGACCGCAAAGGTTGCGTTGTAGATTGCCATATACAAAAACAATTGGGAGAAAATCGAAAGCCACGCAATATGATTTTGTCCTGCAAAGAGGAATAAGATTCCGTAAATCAGATAAGTGATAAAACAGAATACAATATTGGACAGCGGCCCTGCCGCCGCGGTCATAATCGTTCCCAACCGGCGATTCTTGAAATAACGCGCGTCGATCTGCACCGGTTTTGCCCAACCAAATCCGAAGACCATTAAGAAGATAAACCCTTTCAGATCAATGTGCGACAGGGGATTCAGCGTCAGCCGTCCCTGATATTTTGCCGTTTGATCTCCGAACGCCAACGCCATGAAGCCGTGAGCACATTCGTGAACGGGGAAGACCAAAAGCAACGCCACTACCGAAAACAACATCTGAACCAATAAAATGTAGGCAGGGGTGTCTCCGGCGATCAGTTCTAAAATCAAGTCAAGTAACATTCGTTTCAGCCTCCGATCAGAAGCAGGGGGAATAGGGTGAGAAGCGAACTAAGGGAGTAGACCGTTCCGTTTGACAGTGGAACGGTAATGCAGGCAAGCAGTAACCCTAATACGCAGAACAAAAAGAAGGGAATGGTTCCGTTTTTACGGAAAGATTCTTCTTTCATACCGAGGGGGTTTGTGCGTAGGAGTATTTCTGAGTCCGAACCGGGAAGAGGCAGAATTGAAAACCAAAGCAGAGACAAATTTGCCCCGACCAGCGCTTTTGTGCCGAGGAGAAAAATTTCCCACAGGGAACCGCCCGCCGCGGCTTGCAAGATTTGAAATAAAATATACAGTAAAAACGATCCAACTGCTCCAATGAAGGGGTAGCAGATTGATGCAAAGAAAATTTTACGGTTCAGCGTTTTGTCTTCCGTTTTATCTTCTTTCCGAATCAAACCTTTCAAACAACCGGTCAACAGGAAAAAGGCAATCGCCCAAATTTCGGAAGGCAGATCGTTCAAAATCGTTTTCCAAAGACCGACTTGGCAGATTCCCTGTTTCTTTTTGCACTGAACTTGTCCCCAGCGGCGCAGGATTAAAGCCACCGCCCCCGCAAGGGCATACAGAATCACCGATACGGCAATATTCGATTGAGAAAAAAGATACCGTTCGGTCAAGTAGTCGATCAGCATAGGATCGGAATCCTCCTCAAATAGAAAAACATGGAAATTAAGTATATATATATTATTATACACGAAAAAAACAAAAAAGTAAAGGGATTTTTTAAATTTTCAGGGGGTTGACACAAAAATGTTTTAATGATATAATAATTTAAATGGAAAAACGCTTCTGTTTTTCCCAATCAGAGAGGAGTGATCGGGGTGTTTTGGCTTTGGTTTTTCGGGGTTGCCGCCGGAATAGCGTTGCTCGCCCTTGTTTTTATTATCTTTTGGGGAAGTTGTTTTCGGGTCGTTTCCCATACGGCGTATCTTCCGAAGTTACCCAAAGAATTTGAAGGGTATCGCATCGCCCTCATCTCCGATCTTCATGACCGATCCTTCGGAAAAAAGAATTTCCCCCTGGTAAAAGCGATTTTGGATACTCACCCGGATTTGGTGGTCACTGCCGGGGATATGCATGAAGGACCCCATGCCCCCAATCGGATCTTCGATTTGTTTTCCGCATTGTCTCCTTTGGTTCCCGTGACTTATACGGAGGGAAATCACGACGTGCGTCCGGGGAGAAATGGTGTCACGGAGGAGGAATACACTCAATATCTTGCTCGCCTTTCTGAAACCGGTGTCACTTTTTTGAACGATACGGTAATCTCTCTGGAACGAAACGGAAAATTTCTTTTGCTTTACGGGCAGTCCTGGCGGGGAATGATCGAGGGAAAAATCCCTCAGATCGATCCGAATACGCCCTCGATTCTCGTCTGCCACGATCCGTTGCAATTTGACCGCTTGGAGCGTTTGTCGGATCTGATGCTCTCCGGTCACGTCCACGGCGGGATTTTGCGGTTGCCTTTCATCGGTCCGGTCTTTGCCCCCGGCAATGGCTTGCCCCTTTGGAAACGGTTTGGACGGCAATTTTTCTTTCCCAAGTATTCCAGAGGGTTATATTATAAGGAAAACCATACCCTCGCCGTTACCCAGGGCGTCGGTTTTTTCGTTCTTCCCATTCGGTTTATTCGTCCGGAAATCATGGTTTTGACCCTGAAATCCGATGAAAAATTGAACAATTCGTAACAAATTCCCTTTTAGGTATTGCAAAAAGGGGAAAGATGTGGTATAATACCTCAGTATGATATAACTTGCAAAAAAACGGAGGAATTATAAGTTATGAGCATTCCTATGATTATTTTCGCTATTATTCTGTTGATCTGTTCCGTGGCTCTCATTGCCGTGGTCGTTCTTCAATCCAATCGCGGCAGTGAAATGACTGCCTTGACCGGTCGCAACAACAACGCCAGCGGAAAAGGTCAGTCCGCGAAGCGCGAAAATCTTCTCAGACGCTTGACCGTCGTGTTCGGTTTGATCTTTGTGGTTGCCGTGTTCGTAATGAACATCATCGTCTCCACCGGCATCTGATGTAATTTTGAATTGAAAAACTGCCGAATCTTTTGATTCGGCAATTTTTTTATGCTTTTTGATTTCTCTGTCGGTAGGCTTCAAAGGCAAAGACCGCCGCCGCGGAATTTGCGGAAAGAGCGTTGCGGAAATTGCTTCCGTAGGGCAGAAACAGGTTTTGATCCGAATATTTCATGATCTTTGCGGAAATTCCCCGCATTTCTCCTCCGAATACCAGCATCACCGAACCTGTTAGGTTACTTTCATATAATGAAACGGCGTCTTTCCGTTCTGCACAGAGAATCCGCACGCCACGTTCCTTTACTTTTGTTAAGGTCTCGTCCCAATCGGAAACTGTGGCGATATTCAAAAATTCCGATGCTCCCGCCGATGCTTTGGTTACCACCCCAGCCGCACTGCACCAGTTCCGTTGGGGAACGAACACTCCGGTGACTCCTGCGGCGTAAAGAGAACGTAGTGCACCGCCAAAGTTAAAAGGATCCTCGATTCCCTCCAACAATGCGAAAAAGGGAAGGGGAGACTCCAACAATTCTTCCGGTGTCTGATATTGCCGTTCTCCTACCATTGCCAACAATCCCCCGTGGGACGTTCCTCCGGCAAGGGCAGAGATCTCTTCTGGGGATTTGACGGTAATTTTAATCTCCCTGTTTTTTGCAAGATTCAGTATGTAATTTTGGTTTCGATCGGGTTTTCTTCCGTCGGTGATAATCTCGTAAATCTCCCGACGCCCTGCTTCTAACGCCGCTTTGACCGAAATTGCCCCTTCCAATATTATATCTTCCATATTAAATCTCCTATTTCGTTCTCGTTTCAGTATATCATATCTTTCCCCGAAAATCAACCCCACAGAGCCATTTTTTTAGGTTGTTTCCGTTGAAAATATTCTTTTTTAATAAAGAACCCGATTGATTTTACGGTTTTTGTGGTAAAAATGCACAAACATCAAAAATCGGGCAATTTTTTTCAAAAACCCGCTTGACAAATTCGGGAAAGTGTGGTATTATATTTAGGCTGACAACGAAACAGCACAACCACGGGAGCTTAGCTCAGCTGGGAGAGCATCTGCCTTACAAGCAGAGGGTCATAGGTTCGAGCCCTGTAGTTCCCACCAAATACGGCTCAGTAGTTCAGTTGGTTAGAACGCCGCCCTGTCACGGCGGAGGTCGAGGGTTCGAGTCCCTTCTGAGTCGCCATTTACGCCTCTGTAGCTCAGTTGGTAGAGCAGAGGACTGAAAATCCTCGTGTCGTTGGTTCGATTCCGACCGGAGGCACCAAAACTCTTGTCGGACCCGACAAGATATTTGCGGAATTAGCTCATCTGGTAGAGCGCAACCTTGCCAAGGTTGAGGTAGCGGGTTCGAGCCCCGTATTCCGCTCCAAACGAAAAATATCATGTTCCAACGAACATGATATTTTTCTTAAAAAACGGTTTTTCGATAAAAACCGTCATACGGCACCATAGCCAAGCGGTAAGGCAGAAGTCTGCAAAACTTCCACGCTCCGGTCCGAATCCGGATGGTGCCTCCAAAAAAGAGAGCAAGTCAACGACTTGCTCTCTTTTCAGTTATATTCGCCTTTGGTGAGTGATTCTTATTTCCCCTTTTAAGAAAATCTTAACTATTTCTTAATGGATTCTCCGTTGACAACCTTGTCAAATTATGGTACAATATTATCATAATATAAAAGGGGAGGGGTTCGATGACGGTATTTTTGACGGTCTTGCGGTGGCTTGTTTTTGTCGTCGGTTTGTGCGGTTGGTTTTCTTTGACGGTGCATTTGACAAGATTAAAACCGGCTTTCGTCCCCGTGGTAACGGTCTGCACCCTTACCCTTACCCTTTTTACTTTTGGTTTGCTCCATTGGTTGCAACCTGCCGCGTGGATTCTCTTTTTTATGGGAATCGGACTTTTCATTTTTTATATAATATTAGCCTTTTGTCGCCGGTTTTCTCTTTCGTTTTTAATTTCCCCCGGAATGGTCTTTTTCTTTATCGCTTCCGCGATGTTTATTCCCATTCTTTGGGGCGTTCATTATTATCACTACGATAATTTTTCCCATTGGGGAACGGTCTTATCGGAAATGCTCTATTTTAACGATTTTCCCACCGCCCAAACTGTGGTGGTTTTCCGGGATTATGCCCCCGGAACTGCATCGTTTTTATATTGGTTTTGTTCTGTCGTCGGACGGGGTGAAGACGTTGCTCTAATGGGGCAAGCGCTCTTTTCCTGCGCTGCGTTATCGACTCTCTTTTTTCGGGTTCGCAAAGTCCGGTCTTTCCGATTCTTTGCTTACGCCATTTTGTCTGTGGTTTTGATCAGTCTGTTGGTTTATGACGACGGCACCTTACAGGTCTATAATCTGCTGGTCGATGCCCTGATGGGCTTTCTTGCCATTTCCGCGTGGTTCCTTCGGGAAGAATACAGAAATTGTCCGTTGTTGGCATGGGCGTTTATGACCCCGGTTTTGACCTTCTTGATTTTGGTCAAAAGCAATGCCGTTCTTCTTTTGGTTTTGTTTGCCTTATTTTTATTTTATGATTCCCGAAAAGCGGTTCTGCCCAAATGGAATCGTTGGCTTTTCTTGATGCCCTTTGTTGGGGTCGGGTTGTGGCATTTTTTGTGGAAATCTTATCGGGATCTTACCTACGGTGCCGATACCGATTCTTATGCATTCCATGGAATCGTTCAGACCTTTCAAGAACGTACGCCGTCTTTTTACGTGGGAATTTTAAAGACGTTCTGGGATAAGATCACCGATTTTTCCAAAATCTACGTGGTATTCTTTGTGGTACTGAATTTAATGGTTATCGGAGCTTTGTTGCTTCTCCGCTATCGGAAGAAAAACAGTAAATATCTTTTCCGCACCTGGCTTGCCGCCAATGGATTGATGATTGGATACGCTGTGGCTCTGATGTTTATGTATGGATTTATCATGGCGGTTGGGGAAGCTCGGGTTCTTGCCGCTTTTGAACGGTATATGATGACTCCCACCATTCTTTTTACTGCCATTCTTGCCGAGGCACTGATCTTTTCTTTCTACGATATTTTAGAGCGTCGATTGTTCCCTATTCGCTTTTTACCGCTGTGTATTTCTTTGTTGCTCTTTTCCCTTGTTTCCGGGCAGGCTGCTCAGTTGGTACACCGTCCCGATTTCGCATCTACGGAGCGAGGTCTTGTTATGAAGCCCTTGCAAGAGGCCGCCGAGATTATTCCGCGGAATTCCAAAGTTGCCATGTGTAACGGAGAGCGGGGAAGACGAGATCTGTATTATTATTTGATGATGTACGAGTTGAAGACACGGGTCTGTTTTGATCTGGATTTCGGATCTCCGGAATATGGAATCGCCACCGACGTGCAAATGCTTCAGCACTACGAATATCTCGTCATTTCCGCAAAACATTATCTCATCGTCTCGGAATTGATTCGGGCGGGATATGACGTGCAATGGCGTAACGGCTGTTCTGTCTATCGCATCAAGCGACTGAATAATGAAAAGGTTTATATTTACCCCGCCGTTACAGAAATTTCCAATTAACGAGTTAAATTTTATCTCCCGGGTTTTTTCTCGGGAGATTTTTCTTGACAAATTTCTCATTTTATGGTATGATAAAACAAAAGAAGATTTTCCTCTCTTTACTTCTTTTGAAAAATGCGTAAAAATCGCACAAAAATTTATTTTGAAAATATTTCTGATGTTTTTCAAAAATAATATTTGCGCCTTATTTGATAGGATTTCGGTTGAATTGTATTCTGTGGTATGATACAATAATCTCAGAAAGAAGAATTGCTATGATCTTACGGGAATCCCACATCGCATCGGCAGACGGAAACATTTTGGTGAAGGTCTGCGAGCACTCCCTTTCTCCGGAAGAAAAAGATCTTTCTCTCCCTTCCCGATCGGAGATCGAATTGGTTCGGATCCAGTCCGGGAACGGAATCTGCCTTTCGGACAAGTCTGAGGCAGACGCTATTCCGGGGGATTTGTTTGTGTTTCCGGGGCACGCCGCCCATTCGTTTCGAGCAACGGAACCGGAATTTCGTTTTTTGCAGATCCGCTTTGATCCTCGCTTTATTTGGGACGGCGCCGAAGGTTCTTACGATTTTCGTTGCGTTTCTTTTCTTCTTCGCCCCACCGCCGGCATCTCTGCTCGGTTGCCTCGTGCCAACCCTGTAAACGCTACCGTGGGCGGATTGATGGAGCGTATCGCCGCCTCCGTATCGGAGGAAGAACCCTTTTCCGATTTGGAAGCCCGGGCGTTGACCATGCAGGTTTTGACCCTTTTGCTTCGCCATTACGATTACCCTGATCGTAATCGCCCCGACCGGGAACGTACCGTTTCCGACGTAGAACGGGGGCTTCGATATATCAATGCCAATTTCCGAGAAAATCTTTCCGTAGACGATGCCGCCGAGGCATCGGGTATGAGTAAAAGTTATTTCATGAAAGTTTTTCGGGACTTAAACGGCGTATCTCCCTGGGAATACGTCTTGCTCAAGCGGGTAGCTTATGCTACAACGCTTTTAAAAAATACGAAAGTTTCCGTGCTGGACGTTGCAATGCAGTGCGGATTCAATACAAAATCCAGCTTTAACCGCGCCTTTCGTCGGGTCATGAAAACGTCCCCTGCCCAGTACCGGACGGCGGTGTGGAACAGCGAAGGATATGGAGGGAATTTATTGAAACAGTATCATCTCGCCGTCGATCTCGGAGCTTCCAGCGGCCGATTGATCTTAGGCGGCCTGGAAAACGGCAAAATCGTTCTCGAAGAGGTCTACCGCTTTGAAAACAACGTCGTTCGCCGGGACGGACACCTCTGCTGGGATTATGACCGGCTCTTTACCCAAATCGTTAACGGTCTTCGCCATTGTAAGGACATCGGAAAGATTCCTTCCACTATGGCAATCGATACTTGGGGGGTGGATTACGCCCTTCTCGACGAGAAAGACCGCCTGTTAGGGGAGACCTACGCCTACCGGGATAATCGCACTGTCGGAATTCCGGAAAAATTCTTTGAGCTGATGTCGGAAGAAGAATTATATCAACGCACCGGTTGTCAGGCACAGGCGATCAACACGCTGTTCCAGTTGTATGAAACCAAACTTCGGGAACCGGAAATTGCCGCCCGCACCAAAACCTTCCTCATGCTCCCCGAATATCTCAACTTCTTGTTGACCGGGGTGAAGATGAACGAATATACCAACTGCTCCACCACCAATATGCTCAACTGTACCACCGGCACTTGGGACGAGAAAGTTTTGGATCTGATCGGATTTCCGAAAGAAGCCTTTGGCACCGTCCATCAACCCTGCCGGGAAGTGGGCGTTTTAAAAGACGAAATTGCGGAAAAGGTCGGGTTCTCCTGTCGGGTTATCTTGGCAGCAAGTCACGATACCGCCGCCGCCGTTTTGGCAGTTCCTACCACCAAAGAAAACGTGGTGTATATTTCCAGCGGTACTTGGTCGATCTTCGGGACGGAATTGGATCGCGCCATCACGTCCAAAGCCGGCTTTGAAGCTGATTTTACCAACGAAGGTTCTTGCGGAGGTCGGATCCGTTATCTTCGCAATATCAACGGAATGTGGTTCGTTCAGTCGGTTCGCCGAGAATTGGATAAAAAATATTCCTTCGGTCAGCTAGCGGATATGGCTGCGGAAGCCAAGGATTTCCCCTCGGTAGTCGATGTTTGCGATCCTCGCTTCCTTGCCCCCGAAAGTATGATTACCGAAATTAAAGAATATTGCCGAGATTCCGGTCAGCCCGTTCCTTCGACCGTCGGAGAAATCATGCAAGCCATTTATTCCGGACTTTCCACCGCTTATGCCAAGTATTTCCGCCTGCTTCAGGAAATCACCGGTCAGCCCGTGGATTGTATTAATATCGTCGGTGGCGGCAGCCGGGACGAATATCTGGATCATATGACCGCAAAATTCTGCGGCGTTCCTGTCCTTGCCGGACCTACCGAATGTTCTTCTACCGGAAATATTTTGGCACAGATGATCTGTGAAGGCGTCTTTACTGACATCGCTTCTGCCCGCCAGGCAGTTGCCGATAGTTTTGAATTGAAAGAATACAAAGGAGAATGAGATGAACCGTTACGAAAGTGCAAAAGAACAATACCTTTCCCTTGGCATTGATCCTGAAAAAGCATTGGAAACCTTGAAAAACATTCCCGTCAGTATGCATTGCTGGCAGGGAGATGACGTCCTCGGTTTCGATAGCCCCGCCGGACTTTCCGGAGGGATTCAGACTACCGGAAATTATCCCGGACGTGCTCGTACCCCCGAAGAATTGATGGCAGATTTGGAAGAAGCTTATAAAATCATTCCCGGAAAAAAACGCCTCAATCTTCACGCTTCTTATGCTATTTTTGACGGCGAACCTGTCGATCGGGACGCCCTCGAACCCAAACATTTTGCTAAATGGGTGGAATTTGCCAAAAAACATAATGTCGGTTTGGACTTTAATCCCACCTATTTTTCCCACCCCTTAGCAGCAGACGGTTTAACCCTCTCCCACCCCAAGGAAGAAATTCGTAATTTCTGGATTCGTCATGGAATTGCCTGCCGTCGCATTGCCGCCTACTTTGCCAAAGAACTGAATACCCATTGTTTGGTCAACGTTTGGATCCCCGACGGTTATAAGGATATTCCCGCCGACCGTCTCGGTCCTCGTATGCGCCTGAAAGAAAGCTTGGATCAGATCTTTTCCGAAAAGTTGGAAGGCGTTGTGGATTGCGTAGAAAGTAAAGTTTTCGGTATCGGTGTGGAATCTTACACCGTTGGTTCTGGAGAATTTTACGTCTCTTACGCCGCTTCCCACCCCGGCGTTTATTACCTTTTGGATAACGGTCACTTCCACCCTACGGAAGTGGTCAGCGATAAGATCCCCGCGTTGTTGCCTTTCTTTGATAAGATTCCTCTCCATGTCTCTCGCCCCGTTCGTTGGGATTCCGACCACGTGGTCATCTTCGACGACGAACTCAAAGAGATTGCAAAGGAAATCGTTCGTAACGACGCTACCGAAAAGGTTCTTATCGGTCTGGACTTCTTCGATGCCAGCATCAACCGGATCGCCGCATGGGTTGTCGGTACTCGCAATATGCAGAAAGCCCTTTTGTTTGCCCTGCTGCAGCCCGATTTAAAGGTGGCTCAGGACGAAGGTAATTTCACCGAAATTTTGGTTCGCTCGGAAGAAGCAAAGACCTTGCCCTTTGGCGATGTTTGGGCAGAATATTGCCGCAGAAACAACGTTCCCGAAGGAGTCGAGTGGCTTGCTCAGGTTCGTGAATACGAGAAAAACGTTCTCTTGAAACGTGTTTGATAAATTGGAGGAAATGAATTATGGCTACGATTTTTGATACCGAAGTAATGCAGGGCTTTATCCGTCTTGGAAACGAAGGCTGGAAACAAGGCTGGCACGAACGCAACGGCGGAAACCTTACTTATCGCATGAAGACGGAAGAAGTGGAAGATTGCCGTCCCTATTTCTACGCTCCCGGCGAATGGATTTCTTTGGGACTTACCGTCGCAAATTTGGGCGGAGAATATTTTCTGACCACCGGGACCGGTAAATTCTTCCAGAACTTTACCGTATCTCCCGAACTGGCCATCGGCATTGCCGAAATCAACGAAACGGGCGACGCTTACCGCTTGGTTTGGGGGCTGAACGAAGGGAAAGACCGTCCCACCAGCGAATTCCCCAGCCACTTGATGAACCATTCCGTCAAAAAAGCGGCAAACCCCGATTACCGTACCATTTACCACTGTCACCCCATTGGCGTCATCGCCCTGACCTTTATCCTTCCCTTGGATAATAAAACCTTCTCTCGCGCTTTGTGGAGCACCATGACCGAATGCCCCATCATCTTTCCCCACGGTGTCGCCGTCATTGATTGGATGATGCCCGGAAGTTTGGAAATCGCCAAGGTCACCAGCGAATACATGAAGGAATACGATGTTGCCATCTGGGCTCACCACGGTATTTTTGCCGCCAGCACCGATTTCGACAATACCTTTGGACTAATGCATACCGTCGAGAAATCCGCTCAGATCTACTTGAACATTCTGCATACCGGAAAACCCATTCTGCAGACCATCACCAAAGAACAATTCCTCGCCATCGAAAAAGATTTCAAGATTACTTTGAATCACGATTTCTTGGACTGATTTAGCGTGTAAGAAGAATTTCTCCCCGGATCTTCTCGATTCGGGGAGATTATTTTGCAAATATTTTGTGAAATATTTCTTTCAACTTTCTTTCCCTATTGCAATTTTTTGGATCCTGTAGTAAAATAAGGAAGGAGTATTTGTAAGGATAAGGAATGAAGCACCATGATCAACAGAAGCATCAAAGAATTAGTTGGATACGCCGTCGGTAAGGGGTTGATACAACCCTGCGATACAGCTTGGGCGATCAATCGTATTTTGGAAGTCATGCAGTTGGACGAATATGTGGACGTAGAATTGACCGACGAGCCCCAACACTTGGAAAAAATCTTAGAGGCGTTAATCGAAAATGCCGCCGCCCGGGGAATTATCGACGGAGACAGCATTGTTCAAAGGGATTTATTTGATACCAAACTGATGGGAGTTCTCACTCCGCCCCCCTCTCAAGTCATTTCCAAATTCCAAGCGGATTACGCTATTTCTCCTAAAACCGCCACCGATAATTATTACCGCTTCAGCGGAGATACCGATTATATTCGCCGTTATCGGATTTCCAAAGATCTGAAATGGGTTACCCATACGGAATACGGAGACCTGGATATTACCATAAACCTTTCCAAACCGGAAAAGGATCCCAAAGCTATCGCTGCCGCAAAGAAGGCTCCTCAATCTTCTTACCCCAAGTGTCTTCTCTGTCGGGAAAACGAAGGATATGCCGGTCGTTTGAATTCTCCCGCCCGCCAAAATCACCGCATCATTCCCCTGAAAATTGACGGAAATCGCTGGTTCGTCCAGTATTCTCCTTATTCGTATTATAATGAACATTGTATCGTCTTCAACGGAGAACACACTCCCATGAAGATCGACCGTTCGGTTTTTGCCAAACTTTTTGATTTCGTAACCCAATTCCCTCATTATTTTATCGGCTCCAATGCGGATCTTCCCATCGTTGGAGGTTCCATTCTGAGCCACGAACACTTCCAAGGGGGAAATTACGATTTCGCTATGGCAAAAGCTCCTATTGAAAAGGAATTTTCCTTCCCCGGCTTTGATAACGTCCGCGCCGGAATCCTTCGCTGGCCTATGTCGGTTATTCGTTTGTCTTGTGAAGATTCCGAAACTCTTGTAGACCTTGCAGATCGGATCCTTACTTGCTGGAGAGGATATACCGATGCAAATGCTATGATCTTTGCCATGACCGACGGAGAACCCCACAATACCATCACCCCCATCGCTCGTATGCGGGACGGCCGCTATGAATTGGATCTGGTTCTCCGGAACAACATTACCACCCCCGAACACCCCGACGGTCTTTATCACCCTCACGCTTCCTTACATCACATCAAAAAGGAAAATATCGGCTTGATCGAGGTCATGGGCCTTGCGGTTCTGCCTTCCCGGCTGAAGACGGAAATGGCGGCGGTTGCCGATGCCATTCTTACCGGCGCCGATCTTCGCGCCAATCCTTTGACTGCTACCCACGCCGATTGGGTGGAAGAATTCTTGCCCCGCTATCCGAAGGTCACCGCCGAAAACGTGGATACGATCCTTCACCACGAAATCGGAGTCGTGTTTAATCTTGTCTTGGAAGATGCCGGCGTTTATAAATGTACCGAGCAGGGAAGACAAGATTTTATGCAATTCTTAAAAAACGTAAAATAAGGAATTTATCATGCCTTTGAAACATTCTCACGGTGGGCACCGCTCTCGATTGCGTGCTCGCTTCCGGAAGACCCCCGATAGTTTGGAAGATCACGAGTTGTTGGAATTGCTTCTCTTTTATGCAATTCCTCAAAAGGATACCAATCCCATCGCCCATGATCTTTTGCAACGGTTCGGTTCTCTTTCTGGTGTTCTGAATGCAACTCTTACTAATATTTCTCAGGTTCCCGGTATGGGAGAAACGTCGTCTCAGTTGTTTCCCGTGATATTGGAATTAAATCGCCGTTATCTTCGGGAGCAACTTTCCAAAGATCCTCCGAAAGCCTATACTCCGGAATACGTGGGTGGAGTTTGTCTCTCCAAGTTCTTTGAAAAGACCGAAGAACACGTTTGGGTATTGGTGCTAAATTCCCGCTATGACTTAGTCGCAGAGCTGGAAATCGGTGTCGGCGATTTTTCTTCTGCACCCATCAATACCGTTCAATTGTCCGGATTAATCAATCAATATAAGAATTGCTTTTTTGTTATCGCTCATAATCACCCCTCCGGAATCGCTCTCCCTTCCGAGGCGGATTATAAAACCACCGATTTCTTGCGGGTATTCATTGCCGATAGCGGCGGAAGAATGTTGGATCATCTGATCTTTGACGGCAGAGGAGACTTCGTTTCTTTGGGTGACAGTAATCAATTGAATGGTGAAAATCGCTATTATTATGAGGTTCATCAAGTGGAAGACGAGTGCTCCGGAGACCTTCGGTTCGTCTTTACCAGAACACCCCTTGTGGCGGATATTATGACAAAAAAACAAACTTTAGACAGGAAGCCTTGACATTCCCCGCATTTTATGGTATAATACCCAAGTTCCTAAGACAATAGGTGCTTTATGCTGAAATATGCCTATCGAGGACGCAAAACAAAGTTCATAAGCCGAATGGCTTTTTGTGCTCTTTTGCCCTCATAGGTGCAGAAGAGCATTTTTTATTGTTGTCATGTCTTTTCTCGGAGGTGAAAATAATGGCAAGTGAAAAGATTCTTGAATCCAAGAAGCAGGTCGTCAATCAGATCACCGATCGCATTCAAAATGCAAAGGCCGGTGTGTTCGTTGATTACAGCGGTATTAACGTCGCCGACGATACTCAGCTTCGCCGCGAACTTCGTGCTGCAGGCGTTGAGTACACCGTCGTCAAGAACACTCTGACGAAATTTGCGTTGAAGAACGTCGGCTACGATGCTCTTGACGTCCACATGGAGGGCACCACCGCATTGGCTACTTCTACCGACGATGTGGTCGCTCCCGCAAAGATTCTCTGCAAATACGCAAAGGATCACGAAAACTTCAAGATCAAAGCCGGCTTTTGTGAAGGCGAAGTAATGGACGAAAACGGCGTTAAGGCCCTGGCAGCAGTTCCTTCCAAGGAACAGTCTCTGGTCAACCTTATGTACGTTCTCCAGGCTTCTACCCGCAACCTGGCTGTGGTATTGAATCAGTACGCAGAAAAAATGGCAGAACCCGCTGCCGAAACCGCAGAAGCGTGAGCATAATTATCATCACGCAAATTAAAAAACTTACTATTCAGGAGGAAATTTAAAATGGCTAGCGAAAAGATCACTAACATTGTTGAAGAACTCAAGACCCTTACTATTATCGAAGTTGCTGAACTCGTTAAAGCAATCGAAGAAGAATTCGGCGTTTCTGCCGCTGCTGCAACTGTTGTTGCCGCTGCTCCCGCAGAAGGTGGCGCTGCTGCCGCTGCTGAAAAGGATGAATACGATGTCATCCTGACCGATGTCGGCGAATCCAAGATGGGCGTTATCAAAGTCGTCCGTGAAATCACCGGCCTGGGTCTGAAAGAATCCAAGGAAATCGTTGACGGCGCTCCCAAGGCTGTCAAGGAAAAGGTTTCCAAGGCTGATGCCGATGCCGCTAAGGAAGCTCTCGAAGCTGCCGGCGCTAAGGTTGAACTGAAGTAATTTCACCTCATGCCAAAAACGGCACGATCGAATTTCGGTCGTGCCGTTTTTAATTATGGACTACAAAAAGATATTTTTACCGTTTTTTTGCGTATTGACTCGAACTCTCACATAGTTGTAATTGAAAGAATTAGAACTAGCAGTTGAGATTATGGCTTTTTTTTTAAATCCATTGACAAACAAAAGAGATCATGTTATAATGTAAATGCCTGCAATATCCGGAATAGATTGCAGCTTGTGTCATTGATTATAATAGCAACATTTAAAATATATAATGTTATTAAAGTAAGCAATATGTGGTTATAAATAATCGGAAAATGATAGACTACAAAGAGAAAAGAAAGAGGGAACAACATGAAAGTTGTCAATCTTATGAATTTCGTTCGCCAGATTGACGAGCGCCAGGAAAATTCCACGCAAAACCAATTTGATATGACGGTGGAACAACTTCGGCTGGCAAATGAATATGGCGTGGATAACACCTTTTTACTTCAATACGATGCATTGTGCGACGAAAAATTTGTCTGTCTGTTCAAGCACGAGGCTACCGAAAAGACAGAGTTGGGGCTTTGGTATGAAATTGTAGAGCCTTTAGCAAGCGCTTGTGGAATCCCCTATCGAAGCGAAAGGGGATGGAAATGGGATTGGCACATTATTCCTGGATTTTCAATGGCGTATACTCCCGATCAGCGGGAACGGTTGATTGATGAGGCCATGCGGAAATTTAAGGAAGTTTTCGGCTATTACCCCAAGACTGTCGCCAGTTGGCTTATCGATACGCATACGGTAAATTATCTTTCGGAACATTATGATATTCAAGCGATGGCAATATGTCGCGATCAAGCAAACACCGATGCGTACACGTTGCTTGGCGGTTATTTCAATCAGGCGTATTATCCGTCGAAGAACAATATGTTTACTCCAGCACAAAGCAAAGAAACGCAAATAAATATTCCTATGTTCCGCTTACTTGGACCTTGCCCAATTCACAATTATGACAACAATAAGTATAGTTCACGTTACGTAAAGGAACTGAGAGGAAAATCTGCCTGCTTTACGTTAGAACCTTGCTGGTATATGGGGAGCACTCCTAAAACCATAACTTGGATGTTTGATTCTTATTATGGTGAAGAGTCTCTCGGATTTGCTTATGCCCAGATTGGACAGGAAAACAGCTTTTTCAAAAAGCGCGAGCAGGTGTTGAACGGGACCAGAATTCAGATTGAACAGTTACTTGCCCGTGGTGATGTCGTTTTTCAAAAAATGAGTGATACGGGGATATTTTTCAAAAACCGCTACCCGGACGGAACCCCTGCCACTTCGGTTGTTGCGCACAACAACTGGGATGAGACTGACGTTCAGTCCGTGTATTATGATTGCAAAAACTATACGGCAAACATTTTCCGGTTTGAAGATAAAATATTCTTCAGAAGCCTGTTTTTGTTCGACGATCGGATAAAAGAACGGTATTTGACGGAAACCTGCACAACGTTTGATGCCGTATATGAAAACCTGCCCATCGTTGATACGATGAAGTGTTCCGATGAGGACAAAAAGCAATGCGGTCTTATGATTGATATGTCGGGACAGCCGTTTTCCGCGAAGAAAATTTCAGAAGGAGTTCTGGAAGTTTCTTTTGGAAGCCAATGTGTAACTTTTTTTGAAGATCGCATCGAAATTCGAGCAAAGGAATTGTTGCTCTACGGAAACAGTGTCAAGGCTGCTGTTGAAGTCATTGATAACGGTTTGTCTTTTTCGTATAACGGTGTGAACTATCGCTTGCGTGTTGATGGAGCAAAAGTAAATCCCCGGGGTGATGATCTTGAAATCGTATCAACCGGAGGAAGCATTGTTCTGACACCCCAAAAGGAAGAATTTTCAATTTGATCCTTTTTTTATTTGACATAAAGAAGAAATAGAAGTCTCATTTTTTAAACCCTAAGCTAATTGCTGAAAATGCTTGCAAATTTAGGAGGATTTTATGGAAAGTAAAGATCGAAAGATTGCCCGACGCTACGATATTCCCAGCCAATGTCGCGAATCCACAGCCATTGTCTACGGTGGGAATAGTGAGCCTAGAGAAGAAATGATTGCTCGAAGAAATAAAATCATTGCAGCATTTGATCCACCGCCGAACAAGTATAACCTGTATGTCGGGGAACTTCATGGACACACGAACCTCTCGGACGGAAAAGTCGATGTAGATCAGTACTTTACGTCCATCCGTGACGTTGCAAAATTAGATTTTGCAGCGTTGACTGACCACGATCACGGTGGCTTATGCAGACCGGAGCTTTATGGTGAAAAGTGGGAGATAACGAAGGAAGCTGTAAAAAAGTATAATGATCCTGGCCGATTCACTACAATTCTTGGTTGTGAAATTATACTTTATCCTTGGTATACCAATGCAATTACCTATTATAACAATTATGATGGTGAGATATTACGTGGGGAATATCCTGGGGAATGTACCAGGGAAGATCTTCACTCGTATTTGAGCCGTGACGATATTTTGCTCGTTCCGCACGACACCTGCAATATCTACTACGGAACCGATTTTATGGCAATGGAGCCTGAGGATATGACTCCGCTGATTCAGGTGTATTCAAGATATAATCATTCCGAACGATATGATCCTGAGTTGTTCTATCAATCGGATTGCGAGGGAGGTCATTGGCAGGATGCATTGAATCGCGGTGCAAAAATGGGTTGTATCGCTGGTTCTGATGATCATCTTGGTACCAACGGTCTCATCATTCCTGAAAAACCTTATCCTCATAATTACCCCGGAGTTACGTGTGTTTGGGCAAAGGATAATACCCTCCCATCTATTTTTGAAGCGTTAAAAGCTCGCCGTTGCTACGGATCCATGGGAGGAAGAATCTCTGTAGATTTTCGTATTAACGGTCATTATATGGGAGAAGAGATTAAATGCGGTGATGAAGACCGCGCTGTTTACTTTAACATCATTCCAGATGAGGGAAAAGTAGATACCGTTACCGTGATTAAAAACGGACGCGACTATCTCCGATTCAAGGGAAAAGCCCAGTACCTTTTCTTGGATTATCGCAAAGAGCAGGATGTGGACTACTATTATATCCGAGTCCGGTTGACTGACGGAAGATATGCATGGAGCAGTCCGATCTGGGTAGAGTAATTTTAAGAATAAAAGCACAACTGTCGCAGTTTATCTTGCGACAGTTGTTTTTATGGATTATGAAATAGTATGCCAAGCTTTTGGGTTAGATAAAAAAATCGACAGGTCGAAACCTGTCGATTTTTGGCTGGGGAATAGGGATTCGAACCCCAACAAACAGAGTCAGAGTCTGTCGTGCTACCCTTACACAATTCCCCAATATTTGGTTTTCTCTTTTGAGACTTGAATATTATACCACATCTTTCGGTCGTTGTCAACGGCGTTCACAAAATGTTCAAAGGTTTGACGGATTATTTCTATACTATTATATTCCCCCAAAAAAATAACGCGCAGAATCTTGCCAAAATTTTCTTTTTATGATATAATGTATGCAATATGATGGAGGAAATTATTATAAATAATATTAAGCACAGAGAATCGAACAGAATTTTTCCCTTCGTGGAATATTTCTGCGAGAAAACCAATAAAAAGTTTCCCTTGATTCTTCAACTGCACGCGCAGGAGAACGAGGCCGCGGAGAAGAAGATCTTGCAAAGGTAGATATTCACGGTTTTTCAAAATAGTCAAAGATGCTGATCTTGAATGCATTTTGATTCTATCCCAGTAAAAAGCGTAAATAATCTTTCTTTTCTGCAAGAAAGGGCATTTTTACCCGAATTTTCGCACTTTTTCCTCGAAAATGTGAATTTGTCAATGATGTGAGACTGAAGTTTGAAAAAAAATCATGAGATCTTCATTCAAAGGGTTGCTTCCGG
>JAZUMQ010000052.1:0-88223 GCA_045603745.1 Eubacteriales bacterium
TACCGGGCTCATTCCTTTTAGTTTTAAGGAAATTCTTTCGTTGTTGTAGTAATCTATGTAACGTTTTAATTCATCAATGAAAGTGTTAACGCTTTCAAATTTCTCACCATAGAACATTTCGACTTTAAGTCTACCGAAAAAGTTTTCCATAGCTCCGTTATCCATACAGTTACCTTTACGAGACATACTTTGCGTAATGTTATGCTCTGCTAATAAACGTTGGTATTCAGCGTGTTGGTATTGCCAACCCTGGTCAGAGTGGAATATTGGTTTTGCATCAGCAGGCAATTTTGCAAACAAACCATCTAACATTTCTCGTATTTGCCATAAGTTAGGACTTGTCGAAATGGAATAAGATATAATTTCGTTGTTGAACAAATCTAAAACGGGTGAAAGATACACTTTCTCATCGCAAACATTAAATTGTGTAACATCGGTTGTTATCTTTTCAAATGGCTTTTCTGCATAGAAGTCTCTTTTAATCAAATTGTCTGCAACTTTACCGACAGTACCCCTGTAGGAATGGTATTTATCGTTTTTGCGTTGTTTACCTTTCAAACCAAGACAATTCATTAGTTTTAGTACGGTTTTATGGTTAATAATATAACCTTTGTTGCGCATAGCAATAGTAAGTCTACGATATCCATATCTGCCTTTATTTGCATTAAAGATATTTACAATCTCTTGTTTTTCGTGCTCATACTTGTCTGTATCATCATGTTTCAGATAGTAATAGAATGTGCTGCGAGCAAGACCAGACAATTTCAATAAATCTTTTAGCGGATACTTTTGCCTTAGTTCAGAGATTATTTTTGCTTTTTGCCGTTCTCTTGCTCTTCCGCAAGAACTAAGGCACTCAGTTTTTTTAAGTATTCTATCTCCATTCTCAAACGTTGGTTTTCGGCAATTAAATCTTCTTCAACCTTTTTTTCCAACTTTGGTGGTCTACCTCTCCTTGCTCCACTTGTGGAACAAATTTTGCCTCGTCTTTCTTTCATAAGACCTTCGGCTCCTTCTTCCAAGAATATGCGTTCCCACCTCTTTACAACGTTTATATAGTTGCATTCCTGTGTACGTGAAGTAGTATGCCAATACCGCCTCACTGTTTCATGATAACTCAAACGGTGTTCTCGCATATCCATTATAACGGATATTTTGAATTCTGTCGAGTACTTTCGCTGAATTTGTCCTTTTTTTGCCATAAAAAATATGCACCTCCAAAAGTGTTTAACTTTTGGGGTGCATATCATTTAGAAAGTACAGTTATTTTATTCGGTTGGTCCGGCCTCTTTCTCAGAGATCGAAATAGAACTCATTGCATGATCAATTTGAGCATTTTTTAAATGTGTATAAATTTGAGTTGTTCCAAGATTGGAATGTCCTAAAATTTCTTGCAAAGCACGAACGTCCACACCACTTTGATACATTAAGGAAGCGGCCGTATGTCGCAGTTTATGTACTGAATACACCCTTGTGTCAATTCCACACCGCGTCATAAACTCATGAACCATCGTTTGCACCATGCGTTGAGAAATACGATTTCCTTTTTGACTCACAAACAACGCTTCCGGCTCCCGAATATTGAACGTATACGCTTTTCGTTCATCATAATAAACTTGGAGAGCCGCAATGCAAGCATCATTCAAATATAATACACGTTCCTTATTTCCCTTACCCAAAACTTTCAAATGGCGCTCGGAAATACTTGTAAAATCCAGCCCAACCAACTCAGAAAGACGAATTCCACAATTTAAAAACAAGGTAATAATCGCAAGATTTCGCCCCTTAAATCTTCCATCAATCGAGTTAAGAAGATTAAAGCTTTCCTTAAATGTAAGATAATACGGAAGCTTTTTATCTACCTTAGGCAGCCTCAAATCTAAAGTTGGATTTTCCGTAATCAATTTTTGAGTCGTAAGATACTTGTATAGCCCTCGAAGACTGGAAATTTTCCTCATTCTTGACCGAGCGGAGTTTCCCAACTCGCCTTGACGAAATGCCAGATATTCATGTAATTTTGCCAATGTCACAACTTTTAGTTCTTTAATGGAATAATCAGAAGCATCTACTTCGTTAAAATCTTCTATAGAAAGGGAGTTGCCAACTTTAAGATAACGAAAAAATGCCTTCAAATCTAAATAGTATTCGCGAACAGTCAAAGGGGAGAGGGATCGAATTACTTGTAGATAAAGCAAATATTGAACACAATAGTCCGGAACATCAGTCATTTCAGACTGTTTCATATATTCACTTTTTGCCATATAACCACCCCTCATCACTGATATGTGTCTATTTTATCATATTTGCAAAAGGTTGTCAAGGCTTTATTTTAAATGTGACATTTTTGTAAACTAATCATTCTAAAATAACAGTTATAAAACATAAAAGAGAAAGACATTTCAAAAAATAGAAAAAAAAATTGGTCTTATAAAAATCAAAACGACTTTAGGTATGTAAGAATAATGGAGTAGGATCACAAATAAGTGACAACAACGGTAAACTATTTTTAGAGCCATAAGCTATACAAAAAAAATTATTTAAAAACAGATATATTAAAAAATCATTTCGTTTTATTTAATTTAAACCAAGGTCAGCATGATCTCAAATAAAATAAAAAGATTTAAAGAATGAATTTATTACTGAAATAATGTAGATAAAACGGATACAGGACAAAATTACTACCGAAACAAATACAAACATGACAAACAATTTCAATAATTAAATTCATAATTTAAATTTTTTTGTATCTAAATTGTAACTCAATACTCGCGTAACGGATTAGAGAATTGCATTCTGTAATTAAAGAGGAAACTATATTTTGGAAATCAATTATATCAATCAAAACGTAAAAAAATAAGAAACAAAGGCCTCGTAAGATCTTTGCAACTTTTGCTCTCCTCTTTATTGCGCAAAATATTCATTTTGCGCAATTATATTTTAAGGAGTTTTTGAGATGAATATTTTATACACTATCCTCTATCTCGTTCTTTACACTTTCATTATGTATCTTGCTGTTGTGGGTTTGAAGCATAAAGTTCGTCAATGGCGAGAAAAACGTGCCCGGCGTAATCGAGGTGTGAATAATGTCACCTCTAAATAATCTTTCTTCCCGGAATTTTAAATTCGTTCTTTATCCCGAAGATATGTCCCATGTTTCAGCGTTATCGAAGTTGATGGAATATGATTCTTTTTGTTATATTCTTCATGATCGAGACGTTGACGAACATGGCGAAGTCTTAAAACCACATTGGCATTGTGTTTTAATGCTGAAAAATCCAAAGTGTGTTGACCAATTAGCCGTAACCCTTGGTATACCCTCAAATTATGTACAAGTCATTGATGGTTCACGCATTCCTGTTTTGCGTTATTTGATTCACAAAGATCACCCCAGTAAATTTCAATATACACCCGATGACGTTATCGGAACGCCTTCCGGATTATCCAAGTTTAATTCTGCTATTCAAGTTTCTGATAAAACTTCTGAAACTGATTTGGCGGTTTTAATTCTTGAATATATTTCCTCTTGTGAGTTTGGTGTTACAATTTCTCAGGTTTGTAAATGGTGTATCGAAAATGATTGTTATGCGGTGTTTCGCCGTGGGTATCTTATGTACGCACAAATATGTAGAGAACATAATCAAAGTTTAGTAAAAAACGGTATTAAACGTATTAAAATCGGTTATAGATGAAAGGAAATTTGTTATGATCTTTGAGACAAATCTTGTAGGATTCAATTCTTTTACTTCTAAAAAAACGGGAGAAGTTTTCGTCCGTTATTGTGTTGAGGACGTTTGTCCCCCTGCCAATTTCAAAGGAAAAAATTATTTTTCCGGTATTGCTTCCGGCACGCAAATTCCTGATCCTGCTCTGGGTGATACGCTTTCTGTTTCTACTGATCGCTTCGGTAGAATTGTCGACATACAGAAACATATTATTCGAAAGGAGATGGATAAAAAAGTATGACCATTAGCGAATTGTTTACGGAAGTCGCTGCGGCAGTTCCCGGCTTTTTTGGCATTATTACCGCTATTGTCACGGCTCTTGCTTCCGGCGGTATTCTTGCCTTGTTTGCGCTTATCTTCCCTGTCATGTCCAAAGGTCGGAACTGGCTTTTCGGTTTTATCGGCGGTAAGCGTCGGAGACGTTGACGTTTTGGGGAGAGGTTGCACCTCTCCCCTGTTTTTATAGGTGATTTTATGACACGTACAAAACGTATTTTAACTATTTCTATGGTCGTGATCTTGGCATGCGGGCTTTTTATCGGCGCTGGTGTGACTACATGCGCCTATGAACGATTATCTTATACACATATCGTAAAACCCACGGAATTTTTCTTAACTTACTATTCATTTGCAGATGGTTCCTTTGGTGTTGTAAATGCAGATCGTTCGGGAGTTGCTACTTTTCAAAATTCCGTCGAGTCATCCGGCCCGTATTTGATTCGATCCTGTTTTCAGACCCAGTTAAACTTTTTTACTGATTACGGTATTGAGGATGTTCTTTCTATTGAATTAAGTTTTTTGTTTACCGTTTCTCAGTTTGATGACCAGTCTTTTGGTGTTGAAAGTTTTGTTTTTTATTTTAAAGGGGCGCAGTATGATTATTCTTCTTCTGAGGTTTCTAATTTTGTGATATTTAAGGATTCTACAAACCCTGAGTCGTATGAAGTAACCGTTTCTTTTGATTTTGATACCACTGGCTTATCTTTGAACAGTGGAGATTTTATCCGCTTTGATCTGATCGGTAATAATGCCGCTCTTTCTTATAATAACGAAACTGGATATCTTGTCAGCATTGATTTTCATTCAGCTTATCTTTATATTGATTATACCGCCAAAACCTCCGGCGATGTTGCTAATGAAAAACTTGACGATGTAAACAAGAATTTAGATAATATCAAAGATTCTCTTCAAAATAATCAGGCGGCGCAAGATTTTAAATCTGATTGGAATGCTTATTTTGATAAAAATCCTGTTAATAGTTGGGGTTCTGTTCCTCAATTTAATTTAATTTCTTTCATGTCTCTTGTAGGATCTGCGAAAAGTGAAATTTCTTTTCTTTGGTCGCCTTTTATTGCGAATACCTATGTAATAAATATTTTAGGTATTGAATTCGACCCAGTTAAATTATATATT
The DNA here is from genome assembly GCA_045603745.1 of Eubacteriales bacterium. Lineage (GTDB taxonomy): Bacteria > Bacillota > Clostridia > Oscillospirales > UBA644 > RGIG995. The sequence goes on from JAZUMQ010000052.1 coordinate 5,136, forward strand.
GATTTATTACTTTATACTTCAATGATCGTCATGATGTTACAGTTGATTCGAGGTGTACGCAAATGACTTCTTTTTTTGATTCTATTGTACAGTTGCTTCAAACGATATTTAGTATATTGACACTTCCGGCGGTTGTTGTTGATACGCTAAATATGGCACATTTGATCGTAACTGAATTTATTGGTTCTTTTGGTGCGGGGAATATTTTTTCTGTTAAGTCTTGGGAAATTGCAATAACTATGACCTTAGGTTTGATTTTGCCTTTGTTCCGTGATATTTTTTAAGAGGTTTCTTTATGTCAGAATATATAAATGCAGGCTATGTCTTTATTCGTGACGTTTGTTTGCAAATGTTAGTCCAATTTGCGAATTTGGATTTTGACGGTTTACATGGCTATACCCTTATGTTGATTCCTATTTGCATTTGGCTTTATGAAACTGTTTTTGGGTGATCTATATGCAAAATTTTCTTTTAATGTTTCTTGTTGTCATTGAACTTGTTGAACTTTATATTACTATAAGGAGTAAGAAATAATGGTTGAATGGTTTTCTGATTTTATTGGTTGGACTCTTGGAACTTCATATCAGACTTCTATGCACTCTGTTGAGACCTATATCTATATGGCGTCTCTTATCGTTGTATGTGTAGGTGTTGTCGTTGTCTTGGCTGAAATTGCTTCTGCAATTCGCACACTTGTAGGTAAATTGTAATGGTTGAATTTTTTATCCGTTTGACTGAGTTTTCTTACGATTTTATTATGTGTCCGGTGTTTCAGTTTGTTGGTATACCTTTTGTGATTGTGTATGCCTTATACTGGATTATCTATATTACACGTCGTAAAAAGCCCTATTTGAAATGAGGTTCTAATGAAAAAGGCTGAAATAAATCTTTTTAAACGGTCTAAAATTAAGGTCTTTCCTGCCCTTTTGATTGTTCTCGGTGTTTTTGCCGTCCTCTTTGTTTTGCTTGATTCTTGGTGGGTTTTACTCCCCATTGCGCTGATAGTTGCCGTTATTATTATTCGTCGTTTGTTTTTTACTCCGGTGAAATTTGAAGACGGCGACGTTGCTTATTTGTATGGCGGTCCCGGTACTGGCAAAACGTTGGCTATGACCCGGATTGCATTAGATAATTGCGGCGATCGGCTAATCGTCGCAAATGAGGAGTATTCCCATTGCGACTTAGCCGATGCCGTAATATCCTCGTCTGATATTGGTTATTATGATTTCTCCATGCCGGCATTGATTTGTAATGATGAATCAATGCTTGATGGTTTTGGTGCAAGAGATTATCAGACGAATTTTTCAGACCCTGCAAAGACTGAATTTATTGTAAAGATTCGTCAGTACGGTCATGCTATGGTTTTTACCTCACAGAGACAAGATGCCCTTGATGTTATGCTTCGTGAGGGTATTATAAATCGTTGGTATGTCTGCTCTTGTGTTATTCCTGGTAAATTATATCTTGCTGAAATGCTTATTAAGGACTATGCTATTTCCGAAATATCAGGTCTCCCCCAGGTTTATTATCGTTTCCCGACTTTTATGGAGTGGTTAAAAGATCCCTCTTTAAGGCTTTATAATATCGCTCCTTTGGTTGGTAAACATTATTCAACCCATAATCCAAAGAAATTGCCCATTTATCACTTTATTGATTATGATTCTATGTGAGTTCTTTTGTAGAACTCTCGTTTCTGTCTACATTTTTTTTGCGTAAAACTTACTATATTTTTGTAGTAACGTTTGATTTGATGTCTCTTTCTCGGCGCCGACGTAAGTAAGAGAATTTTAATTTTATGTGAGGCGTTAGAAATTTTCCATAGTTTGCATAGGGTGAGTGTTGGAACGGTGTAAATCTGTGTCATACTGTGTAAACTGTGGTAAACGCGAAGCGTTTTCCATAGTTTGCATGGTATTGCATGGATTTGCACGGTTTCAATGCGAGAACTGTGTAAACTGTGGTAAATTTTAGCTTCACAGAAAAGTGAAATTCCGGCGCCGACGTAAGAAAGAAACAGCGGATCAAATGTTACTACGGGTGTAACGTGCACTCCGGAACAGAAACGAGAGTTCGAAGAAAGAGCGGAAATAGTTACAGACAACGGTTGCTATTACTACGAGTATATAGCAACCGTTGTCTGTTGTCAGTGTTGATGTCTTTTTTGTGACATTATTGCTTGTATTTTATTATTTGTTTTATCCCGTTCTGTATGTATTCCGGTTGCGCTTTGAATGCTCGGTAAAATTCTTCTGCCTCGTTTTCTTCTCCGTCTACAAGATAGTTTACGGTTGTTCCTAATAGGTCGGCAATTTCTTTAAGATGTTTTTTATAAGTGTCGGTTCTTCCTGTTTTCCATTGCGTGAAGTTTGTTTCTGTTATTCCGCAACTTCTGCATATATCTTTCTGTGTTATTCCTTTTTCTTTCGCGGTTGATATTATCCGTTCTAATGTTTTGTCCATCTTTTACTCCTTAAAATATACGCCTTTAAAGTTCACTATTTTGTCACGATTTAACTATTGACAATTAAAGGTGTTTGTGGTATAATATAGACAGGGTTAAAGGTGTTGCCTTTAACTATGAAAACTAAAGGAGCGATATAATGACGTGGATTGAATTTGCTTTCGGTTTATCGGTGTTCTTTTTCGTTCTTCTGAATCCGGTTTGTTTTTCGATTGCTGATTACTTTCAGCAAAAGACTCGGTATATTGCTTTTCACAATGATAACTTAAGACGAAAAGCCGGTTATGTGAAAAAGTGGTACGGTTGGAGTTCTCCGGAAAATGAAGCCCGGAAACACAGGTAATTCTATTTAATCTATTATAACACATTTTTTTGGAGTTGTCAAGAATGTATCGTGTAATTACTACTTCTGGAAAAATCGTTTTTATGACGGACGATATGGATGAACTTCTTGAATTTCTTCGCTATTCATGTTTCTGTCATTCTGGGGTCTTTTATCACGGTCGGAAACGGCTTTATGTGAAATGCCCTGCTTTTCATTTTGCGGAACTACTTGTTCACTATAAAAATCTTTGAGGTGATTGTATGTATTCTTCCGGTTTCCTATGACAAGACACTTATTGAGGATAGCGCAAATCCCTCATTTTGCGCAATTATGTATTAACAAAAAAACAGACTCCCATATTGATTGATTTATTTATTACAACAAAAGCCGGTAGGATTTCCCACCGACTTTGAACTTAAATTTTATTGATTTCCTATATCTTCAATCTTTTTAGTCACGTTGTGAGCGATCGGATCCCATTTAACTTTCTTGAAAAGAGCCGCAATCGCGATGGGAACATAGGTAAACATAAACAATGGGAACGTAAACATATAGAGAATTTTCTTCCCAGTGGAGCAATCGATTTTCTTCCATTCCGTAATGGTCGTCAATAAACCAACCAGAAATACGGTAATGTAAAAGTTTACAACGGTCGTCCCTAAAGATGAAAGTGTGATCCCAATCAAGTTTGTCCCTTCTCCACCGAGAAACAACGCATAGATTAAGACTACGAAATTTGCCAAACAACAGGCCAGTGTAATGAATAGCGCAGGAAAAATCGTCATGGTAAGATCATAACAAGAAAAACTGAAATTCATCAACCAACTACCGATCAGCTTCTTTCCATATTTCCCAAAAACTTGATAAAAACCCTTTGCCCAACGCATACGCTGAATCCAAGATTGTTTGAATGTGATAGGTTGTTCATCATAAAATTCTGCTTCTACATATCCAATCTTCCGACCGGCGACGGCACAGTCTACAGAGAATTCAATATCTTCAGTAAGCAATGTATAGTGCCAACCATCGTTTTCTTTAAACACATCGGCATTTACTAAAAATCCAGTACCGGAAACTGCACAGTTGGTATCCATCAGCATTCGTGAATTGTTAAGATACTTGCTTTCTCTCAAAAACCAAAGGCTGTAACCTGCGGTTAACCAGTTTGTTCCATAATTTTTGCTGTTACGATAACTGGTAACGACGGAATAGCCTTCATCAAAGATTGCATTCATCTTAGAAATATAATTTTTCGATAAAAGATTATCCGCATCAAATACAAAGAATCCTTCAATGTTTTCTTCTCCAAAATCTCGTTCAATGGATTTCAGACCGAAATCAAGGGCGTACCCCTTCCCCACTTGTTCTTGATTAAAACGCTCATAAACTACGGCACCGGCATCGCGAGCTACCTGAGCAGTATCATCGGTACAGTTATCAGCAATAACAAAAATATGGACCAATTCTGCAGGATAATCCTGCTGACGAATGCTGTCGATCAACTGAGCAATTACAGAAGATTCGTTGCGAGCTGCAATCAAAAAACCGTACTTATGTTGCTTTATATTCTTTGGATTCTTTCCTTTATGTTTCCGGAAAAATGCAACCAAAATATAAAACATCTGGTACGCGTAAAGTAACATAAATATGATAAAAACCAGAGAGTTAAAGCTACTGATAAAATCCTGAACGGTTATCAAACAAAGTCATCCTTTCTTCGATATTAACACAAAAAAAATACTCATAATTTATAACGAAGTAATTATACAATATTCTTTTGATTTATCTGTGTCATGAATGTAACCGCAAGGAAAAGAAAAACTATCGAAACCCTTAAAGTTTACATTTTATAAACACTTAAGACAAAATAAAGTTTCAATTCGTTCGATTACTCAAAGTCAGTAGGAATTGCCGAATAGTATTCCATAGAAGGACGAACATTCCATTGGGAGAGCAAATTGTAGTACTTTTCCTTTACCGCACGGTTTTCTTTTGCGACTTTTTTTGCAGAAATCAAAAGATTTTTCGGTGTGTCAATTGGGGAACAAAACTCAACGCAACGCACGTCATATCCTTCTGACTCCAATTTCATAGCCCGCAAACCATCGGTAATCAAATCATTCAATCTCGCCCGGAACACACCGTGAGAAGTGATTGGATCAAAGGATTCAATCTTGTATTGTTTTAGAAGTTCCTTATGACAACAAGGAACACAAACGATGCTTTCTGCATGATGACGCAACGCATATCCCAACGCCATATCGGTCGCAGTATCGCAAGCATGAAGAGATACAACCACGTCCGGGTGAAAATCACTTTCGTATGTTCTGAGATCTTCACAAATAAATTCCATATTTGTATACCCCAGTTGACGAGCGATTTCTTTACTGGATTCAATTACTTTCGGAGAAATATCAATCCCAATAAAGTGCGCACGAATTCGCTTTTCTTCCCATAAATAGTAGTTCAAAACAAAAGAAAGGTACGATTTTCCGCAAGCACAATCAACCACGGTAATATCATTTTTACCTTCAAACAAATCGGAAATCAACGTAAGAATATGATTGGTTTGATTGTATTTCCGAATCATATCGTTGCGTAATTTTCCATCTTTGTCGCAATATCCGAGGGCGGTCATCAATTTAGAAGCTTTGCGCAAGTCAATCTGGTATTCTCCCTTCGGAACCGGGGCAGAAACCGATTCATTCGCCTCTTCCCTTTTCACGATTTTAACATTTTTACCGTCAGCATGGAGCTCCGTTGTAAGTCCACGTTCTTTGTAGCGAACTACGGCGGAATCATATTTTAACAAATCGTCCAATAAAAATTCCAGAGCTTCAACAAAATCTGATGCATCTTGTTTTCCGGAGAAGGAATATTGAAACGTTTCATTGGAACGAAGGATTTTGCCCGAATAGGATTTTCTTCCGGAAACAAAATCAAATTCGACCCCAACAAAATATTCACTTCCGGTTCGATAACGTTCAGAAAATCCGCCAAAAAACAGTTGAATTTTTGCTTTTTGCTGTTGATTCATAAAGAACCTCCTCTTTCCATATGGATAACAAAAAAACCCTTGAAAATCAAGGGTTTTTTGGAGCTGATGATCGGGATCGAACCGACGACCTCGTCCTTACCAAGGACGCACTCTACCGACTGAGCTACATCAGCGATTACCTGCCTATTATAGCAAAATTTTGCAGGCTTGTCAAGAGCATTATAAGAATTGTTGCAATTCCGTCACAAGTTTTTTTGCTTCGCCCACTTACGTGCCGAAGAAAGGGTATTTTTCATTAACATCGTAATTGTCATGGGTCCGACACCGCCCGGGACAGGGGTAATATATCCGGCGACTGGCTCTGCCGTAGTAAAGTCTACGTCACCGACCAATTTCCCTTCCGCATTGCGATTCATACCCACATCAACGACCACTGCTCCGGGCCTAATCATATCGCCGGTAATCAATCCGGCTTTGCCGACCGCAGCCACAAGAATATCTGCATTTCTCGTAAAATCCGCCAAATTCGGAGTTTTGGAATGGCAAACGGTTACAGTTCCGTTTTCTTTCAAAAGAAGCATTGCTTGGGGCTTTCCAACGATATTGCTCCGTCCGACGACAACGCAATTTTTCCCTTCTACTGTAACTCCGGAGGAATGGATCAATTCCATAACGCCTGCGGGAGTGCAAGGTAAAAACTCAAAGTCACCAATCATAATTTGTCCTACGTTGTAAGGGTGAAATGCGTCGACGTCCTTATCGGGGGAAATATGATTGATGATATTTTTGAAATCTAATCCCTTCGGCAAGGGTGCTTGTATCAGAATTCCGTGAATTTTTTCCGATCGGTTCAGCTCGTGGACAAGATCAAGAATCTCCGATTCCGAAATATTAGCAGGAAGATTGTATTGCTCGTGATAAAATCCGATTTCTTCACAAGCCTTGGTTTTATTTCGGACATATATCTTAGACGCCGGGTCTTCCCCAACGAGAATTACAGCCAATCCAGGGGTAACACCATCACGTTTCAATTCTTCTGTTTCTTGTTTTAATTCACTGCGAATTGTTGCCGCAAGTTCTGTTCCGCTTAAAATCTTAGCCATTGTCTTTATCCTCCGTGATTTCCCGGGAAATATCCGCTGTGTCTTCCGAGGAAGAAGTCAACTCTGCCATCGTTGCACCTTCGCTCAAAGCCTCTTTTGATTCTTCAAACAAAGGCGTATAAACAGGTTTGTATTTAGCTTGTTTCTTTTCAGATCGGTCAAGGATTTTATCCTGAAATTTAATAATAATCCCTTTTCGGGAAAGAACAAAACATACAATGCCGAAGACAAAGAATACCGCCGCCAGAAGTTGGGAGATGCGAATGGGACCGAGATACAGACTATCGGTTCGTAAGCCTTCAATAAAGAATCTGCCCAGTCCATACCATGCAAAATACAGGAAAAACACTTCGCCATGGTATTTCAACCATTTCTTAGCAAAGACAAACAGCAAAATAAACCCGAGAACATTCCACAGAGATTCATAAAAAAAGGTAGGGTGATAGGGACCGTAACCGTTGATGGTCATACCCCAAGGGAGATCCGTTGGTTCGCCATAGGCTTCCGCATTGACAAAGTTTCCCCAGCGACCGATTGCTTGACCGATCAAAAATCCAAAAGAACCCAAATCAAACAACGCGAGTACATTGGCTTTTTTTATTCTGCAATATACAAATCCGGTTATAAATGCCCCAATTACACCACCGTAAATAGCAAGCCCACCGTCCCGGATATTTACCATTTCCGCAAAAGAATCGTATTGATTCAACTTAAAAAGAACGTAATAAGCGCGGGCGCAAATCACCGCAATGGGAAGCCCCCACAACAAAACGTCGAGAACGTTATCTACCGTCAGATCAAACTTACGAGCTTGCCACATACAAAAACCAACGGCAAGTATCAATCCCAACGTAATGATGACCGCATACCAATAAATATCAAAATCTCCGATGGAGAAGGCAACCCGATCCATTAAAAAAGGCAGGATCCCAATCCCTTCAAAACCAATCATATTTTCCATAGAAAACCTCACAGAATTTAAAGTATAATTCTACATCACATTATACCACTATTCTGCAGATTTGTCAAGGACAATCAAAGGTTTTACACAATTATATTAATTTCGTGTTTTGTTCCGTTCAGCGAAATAAAATCTACTTTAATCCCGTTTTCAAAACAACCAATTTGCGTTCCGCGCTCCACCTGAATTTTGAGCAGATCCTCTTCAATCTGAAATTCTCCCCGATAACCATTCCAATCTTTTGGTAAATTAGGCTGAATTATAACACGTCTCCCCTGTCGATGGATTCCCAGAAGATCCTCCGTTACGGTCTTCAAATACCACCCGGCAGCACCGGTATAATGAGACCAACCTCCAAACCCTTCTCGTCCGGGCAAGGTATAAATGTCTGCCGCAAGGACATAAGGTTCTGCACCGTAAGAATTCATTTCTGCCGGCGTTTTTGTGTGGACAACAGGATTAATCCCCGACAAGATTTCCCAACCTTCTTCAATTTTTCCGAATTGCAACAAGGCTCTTGCAAACCAGATTCCGGCGTGGGTATATTGTCCTCCATTTTCCCGAACTCCGGGAGGATAATCGGCAATCGAACCGGGAAAACCGTCTTTCTGTGGCTGATAAGGAGGCGCCAATAATTTAATTAACCGAAGCTCCGGATCCCATAGTTTCTGATACGCTAAATTCAGCGCAGCATCTGTATGCTCCTTGTTTAATTCAGAAAAAACTGCGAATGCTTGCGGAATTATATCAATTGATTCTGCTCCTCCAAAGGGCGTTCCGTCCTTTCGATACCCTCGAAGATAACGACCATTTGAAAAGGAACAATGCTCTAAAGCAGAATGCAACGATTTAAAAGCACTTTTGAGTTCTTCTATATCTTCGTTTTTACCGAACGATTCTGCCAATGGAAGAAATTCTTTAATACAAAGCATAGCAAACATCGTTCCCCAGATGGTCTCACCGCCTGCTTCAATTCGATTCATTCCATCGTTCCAATCCCCTGCCCCCATCAGTATCAACCCATGTTGACCGGTTTTCATACCGTAGCGTATGGCTTTTAAGACGTGAGAATAGATGGAATCACGCTTTTCGGAGCGCTCCGGTGTAAAATATCGATCCTGTTCGGAATCATTTAACGGTGAGGCTTTGAGATAAGCGATGTTTTTTTGAAAAAATGATTTATTTTCCGTTATTTTAAAATATTCCCCACAGGCGTAAGCTAACCAAAAAGGGTCGTCGGAAAATCGGGTTCGGATTCCATCGTCATTACGGTTTCGACGGGGATGCCACCAATGAAGAACGTCTCCTTCTTCAAACTGATGGGAGCAACAACGCAGGATTTGTCGCTTCAAATAAGCAGGTTGATACGTTGCAAGACAAAGTGAATCCTGCAACTGATCCCGAAATCCGTAGGCACCTCCCGGTTGCGAAGGACCGGTTCGTCCCAAAATTCTCGAAGAAAGGATTTGTTGCACCAGAAAGCCATTACAAAATGCGTTGAATTCTTGATCCGAAGTCTCAATTTTCAAATAGCGTTTTACGCAATCTTTGGATTTTTTCAACTCTTTTATCATTCTGCTCGGTTCGGATAAAATCCGAGCACTTGTTCCGGCACTTCGTGGCCCCGAGCCGTACGACAAAACAAAAATTCCGGTTTTTGTTTCTTTTTGAGGACGAAAACACAAGCGATTTCCCTCAACGGAAACACCGATTCCAAAGAGAACCGCATATCCATCGCCATAACGATCATTTGCAGGATTAGAAAAAAAGATTTTATCATCTTCCGTATAACGAATCACCGTTCCTTTATCTTCTTTTCCCAGAATGATCTGAGGTTCATAAATGATTTCAGGCATTGTTGTCAATTCACTTTCCACGGTAACGCTAATGATTTTTGCCGCAAATTTATTTGGAACAATTACTTCCGTAGTTATTTTATATCCAAGCAAATCAATACGATAAATCGCTCGATTCGGTAGAAATTCCACAGAAGCATTTCTTAAAAGATCATACTTTTTTCCGCGAATCACAGCATAATAAAGCTCTTTGGAATTCTGGTATCCAACTCCTGAAATTCTTGGTGTTATTCGATGTTCAGAAGCGTTTTCTGCAAACGTGTATCCAAGGCTTCGTTCGGTCAAAACAGTGCCGAATTTATGATTTGCAAGCACAATACTCCACGGTCGAAGGAATTCCTTTCCTGATTTCGGGATAATAAAAGACTGATTTTTTCCAAAGCCTCCTCTTCCTAAAGGAAGATAAAGTTTTTCTGTCGGACCAGGAGTACCCTCAATCCGAATCGGTCGAAAAGTCCGACTGGGATTCCGTAATTTCCACCCCCGCTCCAAATTGATAAACAGACGACTGCATTTTTGAATCAAGAGATATTCGTCTACGGTTTTAATATTAAGGGGAAAAATGCGCGCCCGAACGGAATCTTCAATTTCTGTCAACAAGGAATCCAAAGCCGTTTTTATCGGGGTCTGGTACCCTTCCGCTTCCCGGTACAATAAAATCAGATCCACGGAAATTCCTGCATAATTCATCAAAAACAACGTCTTAACAAAGGGTAAAACCCGAGAGATACTGTCTTTAGCGATTCGCACCGTTAAAATTGGATAATCACCGGAAATACCGTATTTCCAAAGCGTGTTAAGAGGTAAGGTATTTCCCGCTTTTTCTTCCAAAGCACTTTTTCTCATTGGCATCAAAATGCGAGGGGCAACTTGATGAAACGTCAAACGATCCGCGGAACGGATATTCGTCGAATAACAAAGAGAATCAAAGGCTTGCGTATAACGCCGTTGCAAGGTTTCAAAATTTTGTGAGACAACACTTCGGATACGATCAATGGATTCCTGTTTTGTCTTACCTACGGAAAGATAAAAACGTACCGACGCGGTACCCCGCCCCCGAATGTCCAGAATTCCCCGAAGAGTCAATGCAGGAAAAATCGGATAAGGACAAACCCCCTCCATTTTCCCTCCGGAAACTTCGGAATAATCCCGAAAATGATCCCGACAGACATCAAAATGAAAGGGTTCGGACACCGTAACGGAAAACCACAATTCCTCAGATTTTCGACAAAACGAAACCGTTCGTGCCGACGCATCGTATTCTGCCGTTAAAAACAGATCCTTGTATTCCGGGTGTGCTTGATATTCTCTGCGGTTGCATAAAATCGGTTCGGCAAGAAAGAAAAATTCAAAAGAATTTTCCGTCATCTGATTATTTTTAATCGTTAATTCCCGCACGGATACCGGCTGATCTGACACCATTGTCACCGTCATACGTGTTTCAAAATCAGAGAAAAAACCGTAAGAAGTTGCACCGCTTCCGTCAAAATAGGAACGATAATTTCTTTCTTGATATAAAGGCGCGTAAGTCGTTCCGTAAAGCGTGCCTTTGTTTTTTACCAATAAAAATATTCCTGAGGGAGAATGCGGATCGTTAGAATATTTTGTAACATCACAATCTTTTGCCCGCAACACCCCGGCTCCGCTGTCGGTTAAAATTTCTGTCAGTTTCCCATTAGTCAACAAACGGACTTTGGGGTGCTCCGGATCCGGTCGGTCGATACGAATCTCTGTGGATTCCCAACGTTCTTTTTCTTTTGTATGATCCGGGAAATAGTTTTTAGAATATGCCGGAATCCCCTCTGTTAAAAGACTGGAGTAGGCTTCCCCTTCTCCAATCATAAATCGCTTTTGCATAATATGATCTTTCAGAATGTTGACTCCGGACAAAAAGCTCATTCCTATATGGTGCGCCATATAACATTGTACTACCCTTGGATTATCCACGCCGGAACGATAATCGATTGCTTCATAATATCCGTATTTTCCTTTCGGCAACAATTTTTTATTTTTTTCTGCATACGATGGAAACCATGGATAGGTCAAAAACGTAGAATACGGAGAAATTACTTGGTGGAATGACAGGTCTCGACGCAAGGCTGCGGAAGGGATTCCAAAAGCGCGATATTGATAATTCAGCAAAGAATCAAATTTATAATAACAACTCTCCGAAATTCCCCAGGGAATCCGTCTGTCTGTATATTTCATTTGCGCCTTGACAATTCCACGCAAAGATTCACCACTCAAAGTTCTGCGATAAGCAGGAAGAAATATATGAGGCATAAAATATTCAAACATCGTTCCCGACCAAGAAGACAGAATTAAATTTCCGTGGTCATTGCTCGTAGGTCTTGCAAGACGAACCCAATGTTCGGGAGAAATCTGATGCTTCATGATGGCATAATAAGAAGTCAATCGGGCTTCGCTGGCATATAGATCATAATAGGATGATGACATTCGATCCAAATCAACGTGATAGCCAATGGGAAACAATTTCTTTTTATCGTCGTATAACACAGAAAAATCTGCCTGATCAAGCAACAGAGAAATCCGTCTAATGATAGAATTAGAGCGGATAGTTTTTAGAGATTCCATACCCTTTATCAACGTGTAAAGCGATACCGAATAGTTTCCGCAATCAACTGTTGAAATAAATTTTGGCGGCAAAACTTTTAACGTTTGAGTATCGTACCAATTGTATAGATGCCCCTTCCATTTCGGAAGTAATTCCAAAGTATTCAGAGCATTTTCCACCCGAAAATACAATTCCTCTTCCGTAATAATTTCCAAATCATATGCACCTAAAACGGAAAGCAACGCCAAGCCGATATTGGTGGGAGAGGTTCGCGTAGCAACGATGTTCAAGGGATCTTGTTGATAATTATCAGGAGGGAGCCAGTGATTTTTTTCATTCATCAAATCACTGTAATATCGCCACATGGATTTTAATTCTCCACGTAACTCTTCCCCATTTACACGATCTTTTGGATAAGGAAGTGACATTTGCCGTGCAACCATCGGTCCGATCAACCAAAGTGCACCGATCAGAATTGTCTTTGGAAAGAATAAAAGTAAAAATCCTAACAACTGCCACCGTAACTGATAATAATAGTCACCAACCTCTTTTCCGGAAGCCGAAGCGCTTGCAGCAGTGGTCCATTCCAATTTGTTTTTTCCTCGAATTTGCCGCACCGTTCCTCGAATTGCGGCATCAATTCCATTGATTGCCCTTGATGGCAAAAGAAAAATATTTAATAACGTTTCTTGAAAAGCATCGAAAAATTCCCGAAAGGGATAATGCCTACGAACTTTTCCGAACAACGCGGAAGACAGAAACGGAATTCGTAATAAAAAGGGAAAAACGATCCAAAAGCACCCTGAGAATAACCCCTTAATTCCGAAAAACACCGTAGATGCTATCAACAAAAAACAGGAAAAGGAAAACAATGCACGAAATAGATTATGAAAGATTTTTATACGAAACAGATTTGAATTGTTTTTGCCCGGAAATAAAAATGCACCATTTTGAAAATCACCCCGAATCCATCGGTGAGTTCTCTTTTCATCTCCAAGAACAGAATCGGGAATCTCGTCAAAAAAAACAAGATCCGACAAATTTGCACAACGCAAAAATTCCCCCTCCGGAAGATCGTGACTTAAAATCGGATCATTGCGAAAACGATCTGCAATCAACGTTTTATATAAGTCAATCCGCAAAATCCCTTTTCCACAAAAAATCCCTTCCGAAAAAAGATCCTGATACAAATTAAAGTGTGGGTTTTTGTAAAATTCCGTTCCGGAGTTTCCTGACATCATGGCAGAATACGGAGTGCGGTAAGATGTTTCCGGATTTGCTTCGACACGGGGAGCGGCGGAACCGTACCCTCGCTTAACATAAGAAAACCCTTTTGGATCTGTCGCAACTTCCGGAGTGTGATTTGGGTGTTCCATAAAACCGATCATGCTTTCAATGGCACCGGGTGTGGGCTCGGTGTCCGCATCGAGAGTAATGAAATATTTTGCATCATTCAAATTTCCTGCTGCCAGAGAAAAGGAAGAATCATTCCCTTGAATTAAATCACAGAACTCCATCATCGCCCCTTGTTTGCGACCAAAGGCTTCAAAATGATATTTTTCAGCAACCCATTTTCGTTTCCGAACAGCACAAAAAAATCGATTTTCTTTTTGATTTCTTCGATTGATCTCAGATTCCAAAAATGAAATTAACTTTTGATCCTCTTCCGAAAATTCTTCTCGTGACGAAGGAAAATCTAACAATAAACCGATACGAATGGATTCGATCGGAATTCGATGGGAAAGAACGTCCAGCCGATGAAGTAGCTTTTCCGCCTCTGAGCAAGTTGAAACCATTGAAACGATTGTTACCATTGACGGTGGACAATTTTTTTGATTGATCTTGATTTTAGGCAACAATTCAGGCTTTATAATCCGAGAAAAGATCGTATCACAAAGTAGTTTTGCAGAAAGGACAATAGGAATTACAGACAACAGAAATAATATAAAATTTTGCAAATAGAAAAATGATACAAAACCCACTAAAATGCTGAAAAAAATCAAAAACGGAAAATAGAATTTATTCTTTTTTTCCGTCAACAAGTAGTTTCCAATCTGCTTGTTTATATCTTTTGTGGATTTCCGGGCTTCTTTCAGAAGATCAACGGCAATTTCTCGCTCCGGTTTCCCTTTCTTTTTTGCAAGTTTACTTAATTTGATACGATATAAGTTTTTGGAAGATTCGTCTAAACAAGGATAAATTTCGTCACGATTCAGAACCTCTTCCGTCTTGGATAGGGTATCTGCCATCTGAGAACAATCATAAGAATTCAGGACATGGAGAGAATGGATTATATCTTTAACATGGGAATCGGGGCGCATCATTTCCCGTTCCAAAAAACAAAGACAACAATATTCCATTATTGGGATAAGACAAGAAATTTCAGCATAGGACAAATTCCTACGATGAGAAAGTTTTCTCAAAAAAACGGTAACCGTCTCTTCTGTTAACATATAATTTGTAATTTCGCAAAAATCCTGTAGCTCCTCTAAAATCAAAGGAATCCCGGATTCCGAAAAGGGACATTCCGAAAATTCCTTTTTTACGTTCAAAATATTTAAACAACAACTGCGAATTAGGTGACGGTTGTCAGAGATTTCCTTTTTAGTAAGAGAATTTTCTATAGATTCACGTTTTTTTATTACGATTGAGTAATATAATTTACGTACTTCTTGTTCCAATTTCTTTCCACCGTAATTTCTCATATTCTCCTCCTGTATACACAAAAATTCGTTTTAACAGTTTTTCCGAAAAAAAGGCAAATATGCGAATTTCGTAGGAACTTGTAA
The DNA here is from genome assembly GCA_045603745.1 of Eubacteriales bacterium. Lineage (GTDB taxonomy): Bacteria > Bacillota > Clostridia > Oscillospirales > UBA644 > RGIG995. Next base: position 20,204 of record JAZUMQ010000052.1, read on the forward strand.
GATTAAACACTTGACACGTATGCAAATTTATAGTATAATATTATAGTATATATGCAAAGAAAAACAAAGGAGCAACCGCTATATGCCGAAAAGCATTTTCGTTGACCCGAAAGAGGTGCGGAAAAAGGGAATGATTCAAATTGATGATATTCCCATGAATCAATATTCCGAAACACTCCAGATGTCCCGCGCTCGGTTTTCTGACGAAGAACTCCTCGGGATTTTTCGCGATATGTATTTAATTCGAGTATTTGAGTCGTTGTTGTTCGACGTCAAAAAATTCGGAAAATATAAAGATATTTCCTTCACCTACGACGGTCCGTTGCACCTTTCTTTAGGACAAGAAGCGGCTGCCGTGGGACAGGCATTTTTACTTTCCGCAGAAGATTTGGTCTTCGGATCCCATCGAAGCCACGGAGAAGTTCTCGCAAAAGGGCTGTCCGCAATCCGAAAACTTTCCAGCGATGAATTAACTCAAGTTATGGAAGAGTACGATAACGGAACAATCCGTGACATTGTTTTTTTAGAATCTTCCGACGTTAAATCATTGGCAGAAGATTTTTTAATTTACGGCACGCTTGCTGAAATTCTTGCCTGTCCTACAGGATTTCAACAAGGACTTTCAGGCTCTATGCACGCCTTTTTCCCACCCTTTGGAATGTACCCGAACAATGCGATTGTCGGTGCATCTGCTTCTATTGCAGTAGGGGCCGCTTTGTATAAAAAAACAAATAAAAAACCCGGCATCGTTCTTTCCAACGTAGGAGATGGTGCATTGGGACGCGGTCCGGTCTGGGAAGCAATGAACTTCGCAGCAATGGATCAATTCGATACCCTTTGGGAGGAATCTTATCGGGGCGGTCTTCCGATTATCTTTAATTTCTTTAATAATTTTTACGGTATGGGTGGTCAAACGGTGGGCGAAACCATGGCGTATCGGCACTTGGCGCGCATAGGTGCCGGGATCTCCCCTTCGTCCCTTCATGCCGAGCGCGTCGACGGAAGCAACCCTCTGGCGGTCATTGATGCGATGGAACGCAAAATTGCACTGTTAAACGAAGGAAAGGGACCGGCACTGCTGGACGTGGTTACCTACAGAATTTCTCCCCATTCCGCATCGGATCATGAATCTTATCGAACAAAGGAAGAAGTTCTTACGTGGATTGAACAAGATCCCATTACGGCGTTCCATCGTGAGCTTGTCAACGTAGGAGTCGCAACGGAAGAACGGATTGGGCAAATGATTGAATCCATCGATCAAAAAATTTATCGAATTTTCAAACTTTGTGCCGATCCGAAAATCACGCCACGTCAAACAGTTGACGCCGACAGAAAAATTGAAGAATACATTTATTCCAACAAAAAAATACCTTCTTTCGGAAAAGAGGATTGTGAAGTCTTATTACCGATGGAAGAAAATCCTCGCGTACAAGCAATTGCAAAAAAATCCCGAAAACAAACGGATTCTGAAAAGGGAATTGAATTACGAGATGCGATTTTTGAAGCAATTTTCTCTAAATTTTACGAAGATTCTACTCTCATCGCCTATGGAGAGGAAGTCCGAGATTGGGGCGGTCCTTACGGAGTTTATGAAGGTCTGACCGAAGCTCTCCCCTACCATCGATTCTTTAATTCTCCTATATCCGAATCGGCAATCGTTGCAACTGCCACTGGGTACGCCATGGCAGGCGGCAGGGCGGTTGTGGAACTTCCTTTTTGTGATTTTCTCGGTTGCGCCGGTGACGAAATTTTCAATCAACTTTCCAAATGGCAGTTCATGAGTGCCGGTCATCTGAAAATGCCGGTGGTTCTTCGGATTGCAATAGGATCGTTATACGGCACACAACACGCCCAGGACTTCACTGCAATGACCGCCCACGTTCCCGGACTTAAGGTCGTTTTCCCTGCAACACCTTATGACGCAAAGGGACTTTTAACTGCAGCACTAAATGGCACAGACCCTGTAATCATGTTTGAATCTCAAAATCTTTATGGCATAGGAGAACAATTCCGCCCCGAAGGTGTTCCGAGGGAATCGTATGAATTACCTATCGGCGTTCCGGATATAAAGCGAGAAGGAAGCGATCTAACCATATTGACCATAGGTTCAGCCCTCTATACAGCCATTGAAGCCGCAAATCAATTAGAACAGTATGGCATTTCAGCAGAAATTATTGATGCACGATCCCTGGTTCCGTTCGACTATGAGGTTGTCCTGGAATCAATACAAAAAACCGGGAGATTACTTCTCGTTGGAAATGAAGTAGAACGAGGTGCATTTTTAAAAGATCTTGCGCAAAACATAACGGAACTTGGATTTGATTACCTGCATTGCGCACCGGTGGTCTACGGTTGCCGTAACTGGATTGCTCCTACGACAGACATTAGTAAAAATTTCTTCCCGGACGCAAATGGAATTATCGACATAATTCATCAGAAACTATTGCCGATTCCTTGCTATATTCCAAAAACAACACTTCCCCCGGAAGAAAAAATGCGACGACTCAAAAAAGGACTATAAAGAAAGGTTCTATAATAAACGTTGAAAGCATCAATGTTTATTATAGAACCGATTTTTTATAAAAACCCCTCTTAATAGAGGGGTAAGGTTATTGGTCGAAGTGCGGAGACTTGAACTCCGTGCCTCCTGGTCCCAAAGGCTTTAGAACTCCTTGTTTCTACTGCTTTCGCATCATTTCTAATGCGTTCTGATTATTTTTAGACCCTCTCCTGACCTCTCGTGCCCACTGTTTCCGTGTACTCCGTGCGTCAAAGTGGGATTAACTGTGGTCAACAAAAAATGCCCCACGAAACAAAAGTTTCGCGGGGACCCCGTGTTCTCCCCCGAAACGATGATTTTCATCTCGGGGGAGTTTTGTCGTCTGTATGTTAACTCTGAATCAGGAATTTGTCAAGGCCTTTCGAGATTGTTCCGATTTTTGCTACAATCCGATCATTTCCATGTGCGCTAACAGGTTAGCCCATATGGATATCAACAGTTGCACCGCAGTAGACAAAGAATAGACTTCACAGAAATGATCGAGTTTACTTTATTGACAAAATACGGAAAATCTGTTATAATGAATATAAGTAAATAGTGACTTTAAGCTTTGGGATACTTACTTCGAAACTGACAGGCTCGTGGTAACTTCCGGCGGAAACGTTCTTATGGTCACAGACTCGTCAAACGAGATTATGTCGTTATTTTTGCGTCTGTGATCATTTTATCGCAGACGCTCTTTTTGTCCTATTTGCTAATTTGAAATAGGAGGAAACTGATATGTTTTCCAAACTCAAACTGTCGCTTGGCAGAATCAACTACAAGCTATTTCTCGCGCTTCTCGTTCTTGGGCTCGCGCCAACCGTTTACACCACCGTGCGCGTCTTCTTCCTCGGGCAGCTTCCCGGCGAATGGTCCTTTTCCATCGCAGGTCAGCTCTCTTGGGTGAACCTCATTTACGAGATCATAAACGAAGCCATCATCCTGCCGTTGTTCTACTTTATCGGCAAGGTCAAGGATGACAAGAGCGCTTTCTCAAACCGCGTGCGAACCGGTATGCTCCTCTCCCTCGGCATCTATGCCATCCTTTCTGCCGTCATTATGATCTTCGCAGAACCGCTTCTCAACCTGATGGCAACCGATACGAGCATCATTGACGCTTCCGCATCCTACATACGCATCGAGAGCATTGCAAACGTCTTCTCCATCCTCACGCAGTTTGCCCTCGTTGCTCTGGTAACGGTCAATAAGAGCAAATATCTTTACGCTCTCACGGTCGCAAAACTCGTGCTGTGCCTTGTGTCCGACACCTTCCTTGTTTCCACCTTGCCCATCTCCGCAAACCTCGGCGTAAACGGAATCGGTTATTCCAACATCATCGTCAACGCTCTGCTTCTCGCCGTATCGCTGATGCTTCTTTCAAAAGAGAGCATCAAGGTGTTTGCAAAAGCCAAGCTCGATTTCGCTTGGACGAAGGAATTTGTCAAGATCGGCGGGATCTCAGGCGTGGAATCCCTCGTTCGCAACGTGGCATATATGGTAATGATCTCCCGTATGGTCAACGTCGTGGGCGAGCAAGGAACCTATTGGGTGGCAAACAACTTCATCTGGGGCTGGCTTCTTTTGCCCGTCCTGCAGCTCGGTGAGCTCATCAAGCAGGAAACCGCCACCGACAAGGAAAACGTTCGCAAAAACACGCTTGGCTACTTCGGCATCACAGCTATCGTTTCGGTTCTGTGGTGCGCGAGCATCCCTCTCTGGAAGCCCTTTATGACAAGCGTCCTGCAGTTTACCGACGTGGATAAGCTCTTTGAGCTGGTGCTCGTTCTCCTCGGCTTCTACGTTTTGTACGCCATCCAGAACGTCTTCGATTCGGTCTTCTACGGGCTCGGAAAGACGAACTATATGCTGTTCGAATCCGTGGTAACGAACACGATCTATTACGGCATTGCCTTCGTCCTTTACGTTACGGGCGTGTGGACGCCGACGCTCATCGGCATCGCTCTCCTCTTCGGCATCGGCAACGCCTTCGATAGCATCGTCTCCCTCGGCGCATTCGCATTCCTTCTCAAAAAAGAAAAGATCAACATTCTGAACGTCGAATAACCTTTATCCGCTGAGGAACACCTAATCCTCAGCGTATTATTTTATGTGCGCCGTCAACCGTTGCCCCGCAGTATACAAAGAAAATCCGCAATCATTTCCATCATCAAGGCGCAGATGCATTAGCACACACATAATGGAAATAATCGTACCGAAATACTGTGACGAAAAAACGAAAAATGCTGAAATCGTAGGATTTCTCCGTCGAAATCTATTGTAATTTGCCACAATTTGTGCTATAATGAATCTATGCTATAATGCTATGATTATATTTTAATTTATGAGGTATCATACAATGGCTGCAAGCTATAAGAAATTGTTTAAACTTCTGATCGACCGCGATATGAAAAAGAAGGATCTTGCAAAGAAAGCAGACATTAGCATCGCCACTATTACTAAAATGGGAAAAGACGGCGCCGTTGTCAGCAGTGATGTTCTTGTAAAGATATGTACAGCTCTCGGTTGCACGATGGATGATATTGTAGAAATCATACCCGAGAAGGAGGAAAACTGAAATGGAAACATTTAAGTTAGGCGAACTGTTCTGCGGCCCCGGTGGAATTGCGTGCGGAGCTCTAAGGGCAAAAAGCGATGACGGCTCCTTCACCATTGAGCATGCTTGGGCAAATGATTATGATGCGGATACATGCGAAACATATCGTAAGAACATCTGCCCCGAATCCCCCGAAACTGTACATTGCGGTGATGTGCGAGAATTAGATATTCAAAAGCTTGGAGAGATCACGGCCTTCTGCTATGGGTTCCCGTGCAACAGCTTCTCTAATGTTGGTAAGCACCAAGGCTTCGAAAACGAGAAGTTTGGGCAACTCTACTGGTATGGTATCGAAGTGCTTAAAACATATCAACCCAAGTGGTTTGTTGCAGAAAATGTGTCAGGAATACGTTCTGCTGGCTCAGGTGATTTTGAAATAATCCTAAACGATATGCGTGCAGCAGGTTATAAATTGAATGTGCACCTGTACAAAGCGGAAGAATATGGCGTTCCGCAAACAAGACATAGAGTAATCATTGTTGGAATTCATGAGGATGAGTCTGTGAAATACAGAGTTCCCGATCCAGCGGTATATGCTAAGTGCGATGTAACCGCGAGAACTGCGTTGGCTAACATTCCCGAGAATGCTCCCAACAATGAAGTAAGAAAACTCGCTGATAAGGTTGTCAGAAGACTGTCATATATTAAGCCCGGTGAAAATGTATGGCAAGCAGAGGAAAGACTCGGTGAAGATTTCCCGCGCGAATTAAAGATCCATACAAAAACCAAGATCAGTCAAATCTATCGCAAGCTTGACCCCGATAAACCAGCCTACACTGTAACAGCCGCAGGTGGTGGCGGTACGTTTATGTATCACTGGACAGATCGAGAATTGACAAATAGAGAGAGAGCAAGAATACAAACCTTTCCCGATGATTATGAATTCGTCGGTAACTACAGCAGTGTGAGAAAACAAATTGGCATGGCTGTACCGTGCAAATTGTCTGAAGTGGTTATAACCGCTGTATTAAACAGCTTCGCAGGGATTGATTATCCTTGGATCAAAGCCAATTTGGAGGAAGATGAATGATTCCAAAAATTGATGATATTACCGGAATCCCAACATTTATTACATCGGATTTTGATGAACCAGTTTTATATACGCCTGCGAGAACAGAGTTTTCGCGGCCTTGTTCGTCTTTGAAGATTGTTACTGCTTTTACGGATTGTGACCGTATATCTACTCATATGATCAAACTTGCGGAAGGCATGAAAAACAGCCGTCTGATTAAAGGCCTTTCGGTTGAAATCATACTTGGTATGACCAAGTCCAGCCTTTCTCAAAAGAAGCACGAAGATATCTGTCGTATGATTCGATTTCTTAATTCGTCCAAAGGAATGCCCAAAATTTCGTGCAGATATATTTGCCAAGGTCCGGAAGTGCATTCGAAAGTGTATATTTGGATATATCCGGATGAGCATGTAGGCGACATGCCTTATATCGCTTTCTGTGGTTCTTTGAATTATACCATGAATGCTTTTTACAAGCGCAGAGAGTCTGTTAGCATGTGTAACTCTCTTGAGGCGTATTGGTACTATAAGAATCTTCTGCCCGATACAATTGATTGTTTTGATCCTTCAGTTTCTGAAAAATTGAAGAATGTTATCAACAACACCGCAGAAAATTTTGTTGAGCCGGATAACTCTGAAAAAGACTATCTTGTTTACGATAAGGAAACGCCCATCGATACGCTCAATGTTTCTCTTTTGAGAGCAGATGGCAGTGATACGGGATATGGCTCTGGTATCAACTGGGGCATCCGTAAAAACGGAACAAAGCGTGATCAGAATCAAGCCTATATTCCGTATAATCACAAAGATAAAAAGGTAGGCTTTTTTCCGGATAGAGAAAATCCCGATGATGAAAACTGCCCGATGTTTAAGGTCATCACCAAAGATTTTGGATCTTTCCATATGCGAATGGCACAGCAAGGAAACAAAGCCTTACACAGTGTAGAAAGTAACGCAATTTTGGGTGAATGGATTCGCAAAAGAATCGGGGCTCCTGCAGGTGGCTATGTTACCAAACAAATGTTGGAGCTCTATGGAAAGACTTATGTTACTTTCAGAAAGTATGAGGACGGTACGTATCTTTTGGATTTTTAATCGTTGAGTTGGAGAAAAATTATGCCGAGTGTATGTAGTCTGTTTAGCGGAATAGGTGGAATTGACCTTGGCTTTATGCAAGCCGGGTTTGACATCGTATGGGCTAATGAAAAAGATGCCGCCGCTTGCAGAACCTATCGGCATAATTTAAAAGACTCTCCACTGGTAGAGGGTGATATTCATCAAATTCCGATTGAAAGTATCCCCAATGGGTTTGATGTTTTAACAGCGGGTTTTCCTTGCCAGCCGTTTTCCATCGCCGGCTTACAAAAAGGTTTCAAAGATAGAGATGGGAACCACTTTTTTCGAATAGCACAGATTGTTGATATTAAACGTCCACCGATTGTATTTCTTGAAAATGTTCCTAATTTAATGGAACACGACAACGGAAAGACATTCCTCGTAATTTTTAACGAACTAGCACAACTGGGATATTCGATATATTACCGAGTTCTTGCATCCAACGAATATGGAAACCTTCCGCAAATTAGAAAACGCATTTATATTGTTGCGATTCGTGAAGATATGGACAATCGTCTATACCAATATCCAGAGCCGATAGAACTCACTTTGAAATCCAGCGACATTATCAATCGCTCCGTAAAGCAACATGACATTTACTACTATACAGAAGGAAAAATGTATGATCGATTAGTTGCACACATGAAGGATCGCAAAGCAATTTACAGAATAACTGACACAGAAGTGCGCTGGACGAAGAATCAAATGTGTCCAACCCTTACTGCAAATATGGGAACACACAAAGATAGAGTTCATGTCGTATGGGACGACTACGGAATACGAAAGATGACGTTGAGAGAAGGTCTGGACTTTCAAGGCTTTCCGAAAGAATTTTATTTTCCAAATACAATAACCATTGATGATGCGTATAAGCAAATCGGAAATACAGTTTCGGTGCCCGTAATCTCAAGACTCGCTACCAAAATCAAAGAAGTGCTTATGGGGGAATAGAGTATGTGGAATAGAAACATTACTGGTTTAGATGCGGAGGGTACTTTTAGAAGCCTTAACGGCGCCGCAGATGAAAATGTTTTTATAGGAAAAGCAAGCAAGGCAGGCTTCTTTTGCTTCTTCAAGGTGTGGCGCGATATGCCATATGATGCTGTGCTTGATTACAAACATATTCTTTACCGTGTTGAGGTTAAAGGTTCTTCATCTGGTACATATAACCTCACTCGTGGAGGCAGATCCGGCGCACAGATTGACCGTCATGCAGAAAACAGAACCCGAAGAATTGAACGAGGAGATTGTGATTTTGTTGTTTGCGTTGATAGTAAGAACGGGGATTGTTTCATATTGCCGGTTGATATTTTGGATATAACAAATCGTCAAAATTTTGGAGCAAGGGCGCTCGAACCTTTTAAGGAAAAATGGCAGTTGTTTATTCATAACGATGCTACTCGCCTTACCGGAGCACAAACTCGTGATGGGCTTTTAGCATTATCGTTGACGGAGCTTCAATCTATTGCAACTCGCATTGGGGCAATTGTGCCTGCAGGAGATTTTCGACCCAAGGGCACAACAGGGCTCAGAATAAGCGATGAAAAAGAAAAAACAATACTTGCGATTTGGTACAAACTTTGTGAATAAGAAAGGAATATAAAAATGGCACAGATAGACATCAAAACTATTGAAAGATTATCCAAAGAAAGAAATACAATACACGAAAAAGTGTATGCTACATATTCAACATTTGACAGCTATGGTGAACATTATGTTCAGATCGACACCTATGGCCGTAGCGATAGAGAACAGCCAGGAAAAATTAGTCAGTCGATACAGTTGGATAAAGAAACGGCTTCCTACTTGGTTGATCTACTTAAGAGAGAGTTTGATCTCTGATATGACTGAGGTAGTCGCTGTTATGGTATCACTGAAAGAAATCAAATAAAAGACGCATTAAATAACTCTCTATGATGAGAATTAAGGGGAATAAAATGAAAAGTTTAAGTAATGAAATAGCAAAACTTTTTAATATTGCAACAATTGATAAAACTCAGAAAATTTGGTTCTTTAGAACCAATGGTGGTGCATATTATCATGATTATTGTATTAATAATTTCATTGGCTTAGGATGGGATAAAATTGATAAACAATTGATACTGTCAGACAGGTCTCCTGAGACAAAAAAAGAAATTATAGAGGATATCTATCCAGATGAGAAGCGTCCTGGATTGATATTGGGTCAAATGAATACTTTCTATAATAAAATGCATTTAGGGGATTTGGTTTTGATTCCTTCTGAAGGAGGGAAAGAAGTATCCATTGGTGTATTAGGGGATTTTGTAGATGAAATCTATCACTTGGAGAATGAAACTGAATATCCTCAATGCGAATATATTCACAAAAGAAGAGTTGATTGGATTAAAAAGGTGGATTTATATCAAGATGTATATCTGTTTAGAGCATTACGCGGACAACAGACTATCTCTGATATAACGGATTGCGCAGGCTTGGTACTTAGGAACTTATATCCAGTGTATATTTCTAATAATTCTTTGCACTTGACATTGAAAAAAACGTCGGATGTAGATTATTCATTACATACGAATGTTTCACTGTGTTCATCTATTATTGCTATTTCTGAGGAGATTTCCCGGATATATAATGGAGAAAATTTTGAAGATTCGTTGAAAATCAAAACTGCTGTGGGTTCCCCTGGATTTATAGAGATAATTGCTGATTTAATACCCGAAGCCACAATTGCCATTGGTGTTATCTTCAATTATATTGTTGGTAAAATTAAATCTGATGGCTCTGCTAGCGGGCTCCTTGGGGTGTTTGGATCAGTCAATTCTCTTATAAATGACCGCACAAATAGAAAAAAGATAGATGCTGAGACAGAAAGAATTAAAGCAGAAACAGAAAAAATCAAAGCAGAGACACAATTGCTGAAGCAACAATTGTCCGCACCGGATCTCAAAAAAAATGAAAGTTCGATTATGAACATACAAACAGAATGCAACAATATTGTCAAAGAATCTTTAGCGGCTGGAATTGTTTGTGAGCTTCAGTCGCCTGAAGATAAAGTTAGTTGACTTTTTGTTATTACATCATAAAATTTATGAGGAAGTCTAATTGTGTATAAGAACAAAGATACAGGAAAACTGATTGCTTTTGACGGTCCTAATGGTGCAGGAAAATCCACACTAATAAGGGCGGTACAAGCTAGGTTGTCAGAAATGAACATTAATGTGCACGTAACAAAAGAACCGAGTGATTCGAAAATTGGAACGTTTACACGTAATGTTGCAGAATTGTTTTCTGGCAATGCTTTGGCCTGTTTAGTGGCGGCAGATAGATATGCTCATGTCGAAAGAGAGATTTTGCCGCAATTAAAACAAGGAACAATTGTTATTACGGACCGATATGTTTTATCCTCACTAATATTACAACCTATGGATGGCGTTGATATTGATTTTATAGAAAAAATAAATAACGAGATTGTTCTACCTGATCTGCAGATTGCAGTTTGGGCAAATGATGAAATTTTGCAAAAACGTCTATTAGAAAGAGACAATCTTACGCGATTTGAGAAAAATAATAGATCGTTTGAGGAATTGGAGAATATGGAAAAAGGAGTTCGTATTATCCAAGAATGGGCGGTGCCTGTTGTCAATGTTTTTAATGATAGTGATTTAGAAAAAAATGTTGCTCTTGTAGTAGAAAACATATTGTCTATAATATAGGTTAAACATTACATTGGAAGGGAGACGCTATGAAAGAAGTTTTTTATTTAATTAATTCTCCGTTGTTTTTAGATAAAACAATTAATGAAGACTCTTTGCCGCCATTAGGGCAAGGCTATATTGCGACCAGTTTGAAGAATAGTGGCATTGATGTTTCCTTAATTGATTGTGTTAAAGAAAAGATAACAGCCTTGGAAATAATAAATAAGATTAATAGTGATCGTCCCAAGTATGTCGGTATTAATATTTTCACACAAAACTACGAAATAGTGAAAAGCATTATCGAAAGCATAACAGTGCAATGTATACTATTTATAGGCGGACAAGCAACTAAGTTTCTTTATCAGGATATCATAAATTGGCGTACAAATAATGAATGTTTTGTTATTATTGGAGAGGGTGAATATATAATACCTACTATATGCATGAAAACATGCAAACAGAAACCGATATTGTGCGAAAACAATATTACAGTTTATGTGGTTGATAAAGATTCGGGGTACTATCCTCGAGATATATCAGCCATTAAGCTTGATAGGACATTTTTTAAAAACGAACTCATGGAGAATCATTATGGGGAACAGGAGGTTGCCATAATAACATCTAGGGGATGTATTTTTAATTGTGCTTTTTGCGGTGGCGCAAGGAGTCTAAACGCTGAAATAGAACCTAGGATAAGAGGACAGCAAAGTATAGAAAATGAAATATCTGACTTGTTAGCATTATATCCCAAGTTACAGAGCGTGCGAGTTCTTGACGATTTGTTTTTGCGTTCCAAAAATAGTATTCAAATTGCCATTAACGTTTTCTCTAAATATCCAAGAATAACATGGCGTGGAATGGCACATGTTCTATCCATAAAAAACGCTATTGATTATTTAAATGATCTTAAAAAAAGCGGATGCAAAGAATTATTTATTGGCATAGAATCTGGATCCCCAAGAATCAGAAATAAAATAAACAAACAGGGTTCGTGTGAAGATGTACTGTTTGTAGCCAAAAAAATATTGGAAGCAGGTATAGATTTAAAAGGATATTTTATATTGGGTTTTCCTGACGAGGATGAGAGCGATTTTCGTCTTACATTGAATCTAGCACTAGCCATAAAGGGTCTCGCAGACCAAGCCAATGCTACATTCAGAACTAGTGTATTTCAATTTAGACCTTATCATGGAACAAAACTATATAATGAATTGATAGAAAATGGCGTTGAGGTTAACGAGTGTAAACCCAATGACGATATTACTTCAATGATAGGTCGAGGTTCATTTAATTTTTCTTCAGGGAACTATAGCTTAGAAAATAACGAAGTGTTAAATCGTTATATTGATGCCACGCAAAGGTTGAAAGAAATATGAAAACTTTAGAGAAAATAAGATATTGTGAAAAATGCAAACTCTGTTGCAATCAAAGACCTCTTATGGATCGGTGTTCAGAGTGTCAAGTTTTGTGGGTAGGATTATCGGCAAAAAAAGCAATGTATGATGATGAGATACCCCTGTCAATTAAAACGAATAGTGGGGCAGTAATACACGAAGTGGAAATGTTGTTAGAAGATGTTAAGTGTTACAAAACTAACTTAGTGAAATGCCTTCCGTTGGATGAAAAAAGTAAACTCAGATATCCAAACCAGAAAGAGATAGATGCGTGTTTTGTTAACTTAGAGGAAGAAATAGCAGAATTATCTCCTAAGATAGTTTTCCTTTTGGGGGAAAAAGTTTATTCATCGGTTGGACGACATTTAAATATTGTTTTTGATAAGCTAGATGGCTTCAATTATAACTATGTGCAGCACGGAAATGTTTGTTATGTTCCCATTCAGCATCCATCATACATCTATGTGTATAAGAGAAAGCACATGAGTGAGTATATCGATGGAATAAAAAAAATAGCCGATCTTCTGCTTAGCGATTAATAAATAATATTTTGGGAGAGTACATATGAAAGAAAAGTGGACTGACAATCAGCAAAAGGCAATAGATACAATAGAAAAGAACATGCAAATTGTGGCATGTGCTGGATCTGGAAAAACAACCACAATGGTTGCGCATATTTTAAAATTGCTTGACCAGGAAGATGTGTCTCCTGAAAATATAGTAGCTATTACATACACAGAGAAAGCAGCGGCATCCCTTAAACATAAAGTCTATGAGGAATACGAAAAGAAAAATGGAAATCTCGAAGGGTTAGCCAACATGTTCATTGGGACTATCCATGGATTTTGTTTAAACATGTTACAGAGTGCTACTGAGGAGTATAAATCCTTTGAGACCCTTAATGAAGTGCAAACAAGACTTTTTATAAAGAAGACACGCCGTACTAATGGTATAATGGATGTATATTATCATCCAGCTAACAAGAAAGCACCGTATAAAATGATTACTGAGTTAAGCAGTGCCGAAAGGTGGTCTGAAGTTATAGGAGCTTATAAAACGTTTCTTGATATTGGTAGGGAATACGGTATTGAAAAGCTTCCTATAAACCAACAATCTCACATATCGCAATATGAGCAAACATTAGCAGATAATAGCTTTTTTGATTTTACATCTATTATTACAACCACTCTTCGAAAATTACAAGAAGGATGCTTTGATGATAATGTAGTTTCAAATGTAAAATATTTAATCGTTGATGAATATCAAGATGTAAATATTGCTCAGGAAAAAATTATTAGGTATTTTGCAGATAGGAATACATACATTTGTGTTGTTGGAGATGATGATCAAACTATCTATCAATGGCGTGGTAGCAATTTAACATTTATAAAAGACTTTGCTTCCCGATACAACGATGTGGAAAAGATAGATCTTGATACTAATTTTAGAAGTAGCGAGGGAATTACAGAAATATCCAAGCAAGTTATTAATCACAATAAAAACCGCATTGATAAAAATATGAAAAGTAATAATTCTCAGGTATATGAGTCTGGTGATATTATTACATATGAATTTGATGATAAAGACTCAGAAATTCAATTTATTGTCAATAAGATTCAGCAACTTGTAGGTACAACATATTCAAGAAAGGGTCATGCGTTTGGGCTCGACTATGATGATATGGTGATACTTGTAAGTTCAGTAAAAAAAGTGCCTGAATTAATAGATGCGTTAGAAAAAAATAATATCGATTTTATTGTGGAAGGAACAAAAAATCTATTCGATTCAAATGAGGTAAAGGTTCTATGTGATACTTTTGCACTTCTATTTGATGTGGTTGATGAGAATCGGAATTCTGTTGCCATATCTAAGGTAAATGTTACCGAGATACCTATGGATTTGATTTCTCGTTGGAGAAACTATTCTCCATTGTCCGATGAAGAAGTTAAACGATGTGTTGCGAATTTCTTGATGTATCCCTTTACTACGGATGAGTATGAGTTTACAATTCAGGGAACAATAAAAAAACTTTTTCGTGAACTTAGGCTGTTTACTGTTGATGATGAGAAGGTTCTGTACAACTGGGGAAAGTTTACGGAAATGGTAAATGATTTTGAAAAAATCAACTTAAAAATGGCGACAATGTATCGATTGATGGCGTTCAAATCTTTCTTGATTTACGATGCTCCTAATTTGTATCCGGAGGGTTGGCTGTCTCCTGGTTTTAAAGCCATTAAATGCTTGCGAATAATGACGTACCATCAATCAAAGGGATTGGAGTATCCCGTTGTGTTTATGCCATTTTTGACGAAATATTCGATTTTTCCACAGAAAAATCCGGGAGGAACTAATGCATGGGGCATATTTAATGACGATACAATCAGGCAACAATATGCAGATGATGACGAAAGCGTTAGACGAGTATTTTATGTTGGTATGACAAGAAGTGAAAAGTATTTGTTTTTAACTCGTTCAGATAATGTTTCTGATACAGGAAAAACCCAATATAAGATTCCCGCATTTCCATTCGTTGAGGCAAAGCACTCTCCATATAAAGAAACAAGGCTGTTTTGGGATAAGGAATATGAAAAGACTGACGAAAAGAAGTTTTCCGTTGATGAAATAATCACATTGAATTTTTCATTACTCAAAGATCTTTTTGATTGTCCTTATAAATTTAAGATGACTAATGTGTTCGGGTTTTGTTCGCCGTTAAATATTCGAATGGGATATGGACGTTCAATCCATAACATGTTGGATTATATTCATCGCAATTACGAAAAAATTGACTACAATGATCCGAAGATAATAGAGCGCATTGTAAAAAAATATTTGCACTTACCATATGGCTCTCCCAAACTTTATGAAGCGATGACTGAGAAAGCAACAAGAAATTTGAAGGCATACATTGATAATAATAGTACCAAATTCAAATATATTAAGTTTTCAGAAAAAAGCATCGACTTTAACATAGATGAATACATGTTCATTAATGGTAGAATTGACCTGGTTAGAGACGAATTGAATCACACTATAACATTGGTTGATTTTAAGTCAAGTAGCGAGGTGCTTTCGAGGGATCAGATAAAAAATCAGCTTATGGTCTATGTTTTGGGATATGAAAGTCTCACGGGAGAGAAAGTAGACTATATTGAATCCTATGATTTTAATAACAGTAATCCTATTACCATAGAGTTGGTAGATGGAGATAGGAAAAAATTTATTGAGAAGTTGGAAGAATGCGAAAAAAACATAAAGAAGAGTAATTACCCCAAAGCTACAGAATTAGATGTTACTAAAACCGAAGCTTTTTGCAAAGAGTTGAAGTGTGATTACTATTATGATTGTCATCCAATAGAAAGGTGATCGGATGAGCGTGAAAGAAATAGTTGAAGAAATTAAATCAAAAGATTCGTTACCAGAATACTGGGATTTCAAAGGAAACGACCAGCGTGAGCATGTACATTCCATGATTAAATACCCTGCCGTTATGGTTCCGAATATGCAGGGTGAGATATTTGATATTATTTTGAGACATGATAATACCATTTCTAATGTTCTGGATCCGTTTATGGGATCAGGTACTATTTTGGTAGAGGGGTATTTGAGGGGATTGGATGTTATAGGTATTGACATAAATCCCTTGTCATTTCTCGCGGTAAAGGTTAAACTTCAAAGATATGCTATAAAAACTTTACAGGACAAGTCTAAAGATTTGATAACGCGAATTCAAGATGATTGTAATACAGATTGCTTTGAATTTGATAATATCAAAAAATGGTACAAAAACGATGTAATAAAGTCATTAAGTAAAATAAGAAGATGCATACTCTTAGAACCTGATAAAAAATACAGGCAGTTGTTTTGGGTAACTTTTGCCGAAATAGCCAAACAAGCAGATAATTCAAGGACTAGTACTTTCAAATTGCACATAAAAGAGCAGAGCCAGATAGATGATTGGAATTATGATTGTATAGAAAAATTCAAATTTAAGTTGTTGGAGAACATTACGGCTTTGAAAGATTTTAGGGAGATGCAAGCAAACCGCACTTGTGATAAAAAAGTTGCTGTTAAATACGGAGATTCTCTAAAGCTTTTGGCGGATAAACGGTATTTTAAAGATGGTAGTGTTGATTTAGTCATAACATCTCCTCCGTATGGAGATAATGCTACTACTATAACATATGGTCAATTTTCAGTGTTGCCGTTGAAATGGATTCCTTTGGAGGACATTGATAGCAAAATAAACAATAGTGTCATTGAAACATTGTCTAAGATCGATAGCGATAGTTTGGGTGGTAAAAATTACACTGTTCAATCCATCATTGAGTCCCAACTTTATTCTTACTCTCAGCCTTTTTCACAATTGTACAATCAATTGACAGATGCAATGCAAATAGATAAGGCTCGTAAAGTTGCTAGCTTTCTTTTGGATTTTGAAAAGATCGTAGCTTCATTACATAAAATTGTAAAAGAAAATAAATTTATGGTGTTTACAGTTGGGAATCGCCATGTGAATAAATTAGAGGTTCCATTTGACGAAATATTAGAAACGATTGCTGAACACTATGGATTTAAAATTGTTTATGACTTTAGAAGAAATATACTAAAAAACAAAAACTATTCAGATACGAAGGCTCAAAATTTTAAAACTATAAAAAAAGAAACTATACTTGTATTGCAGAAGAGAAGCTGAAAATGATTAAGGAACTGATGCACGATCCGATCTTCCTTGCAGGAAAATCGGAGGCTACAACAAAAGAAGATTTGCAGGTCGCACAGGATTTACTTGATACGTTAATAGCGCACAAGGAGACTTGTGTCGGTATGGCGGCGAATATGATCGGTGTACGCAAACGCATCATCACTTTTGTCGACGAGAGCGGACGAGCTCCTACATACACCGTGATGCTCAATCCCGAGATCATCAAAAAAGATGGCGCATACGATACCGAGGAAGGCTGTCTGTCGCTTCTTGGCGGCCCGAGACCTTGCAAACGCTATAAAACTATTAAAGTCAAGTATCAGACCTTGGAGTTGCAAACCCGCATCAAAACCTACACCGGCTGGACGGCACAGATTATCCAGCACGAGGTCGATCATTGCGATGGGATTTTGATATAGTATTTCGCCATCATAGAAAGAAACGGTGTTATGAATTTTTATGATAATGAAGAAAAAATAATCAATACATTTCGAGATATTCCAAAATCAGAAATATATTTTGCTACACAAACTGCAATGTGCTTCAAAATTTTTAATTCTATTTACAAAAGCAAGCATAAGGATAAATGGATTAACAATTCTGGAAAATCAGATCCACCTCCTGATTTCTATTCAGAAGAATTCGGATTAATGATGGAAGTAATGCGCGTTGATGATCACGCCCATTACAATGACAAAGGTGTTTTGATCAATCCCATCAATATTCGCGAAAGTATAATACAAAAGGAAATCCGCGATAAAATCAAATCAGGAAACCCTGATATTGACCTCTCAACCATAGATATTGTAATTAATGCCGCATCAGGACTCTCGTCTAATGAAGACCATAACTATCGGTATTATTATGATAGCTTCAAAAGAGTATTGGAAAAGCATATAGGCGGCATTTCGCTTTACAGAAAAAATCATCCTAACAAGAAATTAGTGTTTTTTGTCTTTGATGAATCTACTGGTTATGTTGTTGTGGATAATAAAGATTTGGTGGAGCGAGGACCAGTTGCGTTAGAATGGTTTAAGGCGAATCCATTATGGCATTTTTGGGACGAACGATTTATAAGCGTTTTTAAAGATGCTGATATAGACTATTTGATTTGGTTCACACCTTATAAAATGTTTCATGGTGCGCCGATTCAACCACCTAAGGTTTGTGTTTTTGATGTAAAAAAACTAAAAAAACACAAAACAAAGCAGTATCCGATAAATTATATTATTAGTTCGGAAGCGTAAGGAGAAAGTATGAAAAGAGTTTATGATTTTCTGAAAAAAGCAGAAGTTTATTGTTTGGCAACAGTAGAGGGGGATCAGCCAAGAGTGCGTCCCTTTGGAACAATAAACGAGTTTGAAGGTAAGCTCTACATACAGACGGGAAAGATCAAACCTACCTCAAAACAGCTTCTCGCCAATCCCAAGGCAGAGATCTGTGCGTTTACTGACGGCGCGTGGATTCGCATCGCTTGTAAGCTTGTTGAAGACGACCGCTTTGAAGCAAAGAAATCAATGCTGGATGCTTATCCCAATCTCCGCAGTATGTACGACGAAAACGACGGTAATACTCAAGTGTTCTATATGAAGAATGTTGTCGCTACTTTCAGTGCATTTGGTAAGGAATCCGAAACGGTTGAGTTTTGATTTGAAATGTATCATTAATGTACTAAACTGAAGGCAGTAGAGGTTAAAGTATGAAAAATGTATTTTTACTTGGGAATGGCTTCGATTTGCACCATATGCTACCGACCAAATATTTTGATTTTATGTGTGTTGCAGATTACTTGAAAAACAATCTTTTAGTCTCGCCACTTATTGCAGGGCATGTTTTTGCCAAATGCGAAAACAATGAAAATATAAAAAGGTGTTATAATTCTCACAAAGAAGTTTTCGATAGTCTTGAAATAGATTTAAAAAAAGCTAATGAAATCACAGCATCGCTAAACAATAATATGTGGTTTGACTATTTTTGGAATACTCTTGATATGGATTCCGGATGGATAGATTTTGAGAAAGAGATTTCCACTGTTATCACCATTCTTGACGAACTTATAGATCAAGAGGAAAAAACTGTTTATTTGTCAGCACATGAATTATTGCCTGCGTTTATCTTATCGCATTTTAGGTTTTTCATAGACATTTATGAAGATGCAGATATATGTCCTGGCGATAGTTTTGATATTAAGATCGAATATCTTAAGGAATATCCTCATAATTCTGATATTTTTGTAGTAGATAAGAATAAAGTTTTTGAGGTGCTATATAGACAACTTATTGATTTCAGTAAAGCGTTGAGCCTATACTTAAGGTGTTTTATTGAGAACGCTTTCACTTTATTACATAAGGACAATTATACAAATTGTCACAGAATTGATTTGTTGAACATGGCGGATAATGCTGTATCTTTTAATTATACCAATACGTTGGAAAGGTTTTACTTTAATAAAAAGGCGTATCATATTCATGGGCTGGTTGAGAATGGAAATATTGTGTTGGGCGTAAATCCCAATGAATCCGATGATATTGGAACCGACAATACAGCTTTGATAAAATTCAAAAAGTATTATCAGCGTGAAGTGTTTGGTACGGCAAAAGAGTATATAAAATGGTATAGAGATACAATAGTGGCAGGAACCGACTACAGAGTTATCACAATCGGTCATTCTCTTGATGAAACGGATAAAGATATATTATCAGATATGTTTCTTAATGCAAAGGAAATTTATATCACGCATTATGATGAAGAGAGTAAAGACGATTATATAAAGAACATTATAAAAGTATTTGGCAATGCCGGTTATAATAAATTCAAGAAAGAAAAAGGATTGGAATTCGTGCTTTTATCAAATATTGAGCAGCTGAGAGAAATAATTCAATCTGATGAAATTGATTGGAGTTTTGAAGGTTGTGCGAATGAGCAAATCGTGATTGTTTAATCCCTATTCTCTCTGGACTTGGCGTGCTTTCTGTGATATTGTGTGTGCTACCACGAAAAGGAGGCATACATATGACACAGAAGAAGCAAGTAAATACTGAAAACGGAGCGGTTCTGAAGCGGGATTTCCCGAGGCGGAGTCGCTCTCTCATTATCGGGGCGGAGGAGCTGAGGCGGCTATTTCCGAATGTCAATCCCGAGTATATCGACTTGGCAATCAAGCGGTTCGGTGACTATCGGTTCGGTGATGAGGAGAACGAGATCGAGGTGTTCGGAAAGATACTGATATCGGTGATGATTCAGGACGCGCTCGACACAAAGGAGGACGGCGATGGGAATCCTTGACGAATTATGGTACGGCAACGTCTCCCCCTGCGGGAGGGACTTTAAGAAAGGCAGTAAGTATTCAGAACTGCTCGGGTACATTGTACGGCACGAGGAGGACTTGCAGAAAAGGCTGAACGACGAGGAAAAGGAGATCCTCGAAAAGTTCACCGAATGCACCAACGAGATGTACGGCATCGCGGAACGTGAGGCGTTCGTGCGAGGGTTTACGCTTGGCGCCAGGATCATCATCGAGGTGATGAATACGGAAATCGAATAACGCAAAGAGGAATCGTACCAAAATGTGTGCAGTTCCTCTTTCCTTTCGATTCTCTCTGGACTTTGCATATTTTTCGAGTATTCTTGTGTTGAGCCGCGAAAGGCGCGCTCGGAAAGGAAAATACATATGAAAAGATTAATCACCATCATCCTCGCACTTATTATGACGTTCTTTACAGCACCGCGCAAGGGCGCAGATCAACCGCTCGTGACCGCCGTAAATCCGCCACAAACGGCGATAACAACGCAGGTGGAGCAAGTGCCCGATGAAAGCGAAAAGTCCGCAGAAACGGCACTTGTGAGCGGAACGGAGGAAGCCGAAACCGAGACTGAAACCACAGAAACAACGGCGGCAGAAAGTGAAATGCTCCCACCCGAAACCAAGGTCACAACGGAAGAACCCGAACCGGTGATGGAAGAAACGGTGGCCGATGAAAGCGTCACAATCCCACAAGAACCGCTCGTTACCGAAACCGAAGAACATGAGGCGAAGGAACAAGAAGAAAACACCGCATGCATCGACGAGGGCGACCAAAGCCTTGCGGAATACAAACCGCAGATCGGCGGGCAGCCGAATCCCTTCGAGAATGATACACCGACCGAGATCGATGACCGACCGGTAGAAGACTACATTGGCGAAGGCGAAGACCGTCCCGGCGAAGGAAAACACTTCTAAAGAGCGACAGAGGAACCGTACGAAAGTGCGGTTCCTTTCACTGTTCAAATACTGCGCCGCAGTAAACAAAGAAAAGGCATTTTAAATTTTGTGAAACAATCTGTTTCTATCCATTGACAAATCGGTTGCTGTATGTTACAATATAGAAACAAGACGTTTCTATTTCTCGGAGGTGCTTATGAAAAGCATACGAAACGAATCAAAACCTGCTATTGTTCAGTTTATTGACGAGTATTATCATAAATATTATGAGATACCTTCCGTGCGCGAGATTGCAGCGGGGACGGGTATTTCGGTTTCCACTGTTCACCGTTGCCTCAGCGCGATGAAGGAGAACGGTGAACTTGAATACAGCGGTCGTCGTTCTGTCAGCACGCGCAGAATGGAAATGGAGCACAATCACTATGCTATGCAAGTACTCGGTTACGTCGCTTGCGGTGAAGGTCAGGAGGAAACCGAAGAGATCATTGAGTACATTCGAATGCCCGAATCTCTTATCGGTAAGGGTGAGTTCTTTGCTTTGATCGCAAAGGGCGAGTCGATGGTGGATGCAGGTATTCTTCCCGGCGATTATGTTGTGATCCGCAAGCAGAATACTGCGGACATCGGTGATATCGTCGTTGCGCTTGATCAGGGCGTAAACAATTTGAAGGTGCTTGGCTACGACAAGAAAAAGAAAGCGTACTTCCTTCGCTCCTGCAACGAGGATAAGGAACGCTATGCGGATATCTATCCCGAAGCGCTTCAGATACAAGGCGTTGCGGTCAGCGTAACGCATAAGCTCGGGAAAATACTGTAAACGAAAGGAGCAATCTATGCCCAAAGATATGTCATTGCTTGAAAAAGACGGTGAGCCCACCGAAGAAGAACTGAAGGAGTTTTTCCGCAAACACGATTTCAGCTCGCAGGTATCGTCCTTCGATGTTAACACAGCAAGCGAAAGTGAGAACCGACTGTATATCCGTGCAACAAAAATCTTCCGAGGCTCTTGGAATGATCAGGTGTATGCTCTCGGCGGTAAAAAGACTCTTCGCAATTTTTCTAAAAACGATCCGCTTCGCTGTCTTGAGGATTCTGAGGAAAAACTGGTGTCGGGTACTGTTGCAGAAATTGCTTCGGATGAATATCTTATTCAAAGTATCATTGATTCTGTTTTCTCAAGCTTCCAAAATGAGCTGTATGCGTCTGCATTAAAGCTTGCCGAGCAAAACGGAAAAACAATTGACGATCTTACGGATGAAGAGATCGCGCTTGTGATCGATTCGTTCTCGGATGAATTGCTTGCTTCGATGATGGGAAAGCTTTTGCTTACGCAGAGCGTTCCGGAAATACTTGGTGTTTTGAAAACAGACCGTGCGCACGAGGATTATAATCCGAGCGTACGTGAGAACCACGATCAGATTGATTTCATAAGACATTGGGATCACTCGCGTAGCAGGGTGGGTCAAATGTTTTGCTTTGATGATATGGTTCAAGTTGATTTGAAAAACGATGACGGCAAGGTCAAAACTCCCGTTTATGTTGAGGATGAAGATGAAGAAAAGCTGTATCAGGAATTCCGTGCTCTGCTTACGGAAGAAGAGAAACTGATTGCGGATATGCGTTGGAATAAACAAATGACGCAGAAAGAAATTGCTGAAGCACTCGGTTATAAATCACACAGCGCTGTTACGAAGAAGCTGAAAAAGATGCGTGAAAAATTTGATGCTATGAGAAAATAACATTCTGTCCCGTCGGTTCGGTATTCGAATCGGCGGGATTTTTATATTGAAACGCAAGCACGCTTCGGCGTGCTTTTCTTTTGCTGTAATACCGTTTGATTTTTTTGAAACACGTTTGGAACATTTTGAACTTCTCATGTCGTTTAGTATACGGAGAGACATTTTTAGTCCGAAAAACAAAGGAGGGGGTTAAAATGATTCGTTAAAGTATTCTTCCGAAATCAAATCACAACAAAAAGGAAAGGAATTATTTATTATGAAAAAATCAAACATCAAAACATTCGAGGAGCTTCCGTACTTCATCAATGCGCAGGAGCTCGCAGATATTCTCGGCATTGCAATTTCGTCCTGTTACGAGTTGATGCATGAAAAAGATTTTCCGACGATCCGTATCGGGAAACGTCTTGTCGTTCCCAAAGACAAATTTTTAATCTGGGTTAACGAGAACACCAAAGGAGGTATTAGATGAAAAACATTTCTGAGATCAGATTTGTAAAAGAACTCAAGGACTGCTATTTTCACAGGGACAGAAAATACGAAAATGCCGAGATCAAACAAAAGGCGCTCGAAGCAATGCTGATGCTGTGGAACGCAGACAATGTTGAATGCTGCGGATATATCTACTCGCAAGATATGATCCGTAACATGATGCTCAACAAAATGATGCCCGAAGAACTTGACGATGCGATCAAGTGTTGGAAAGAGCACGGAGAAACAAGCGTCGAGCAATTATATCATCACTTGTTTTTAACCGTAGTGCTTGCGAACGCGCTGGAGTTGTTTCATAAAGTGATGAGGTGCGAATGCATTCCGATTGAATGCGAAATAAAAGTTAGAGTGGTTGCGTGAGGTGAAGAGATGTATTTGCAACAACAAAAAATGCAGAACTTCTTTCCCGTGCCGAATGAGATCTTCAGTCTCGGGCTCACCGACGGCGAGATCTTGGTGTATACGTTTCTGATGCGTTGCGAGGACAGAAAAACGTTCAAGTGTCATCCGAGCTACGCAACGATCTGCGAAGCCATCGGTCGAAGCAAAAACAGCGTGAAGAAATACGTTCAAGGTCTTGAAAAGAAGGGGCTGATCTTCACCGAGCCGACGAAAGTCAACACCAAGGACGGACGCGTTCACAACGGAAGTCTGTGCTACACGATCCTGCCGATCCGCGACGTTATAGAACGGCATTACGAAAAGCAGCTTGAAATGGCACGGCTTGAATTGGCGAGAGCGAAGGCACAGGAAAAGCTGGAGCGTTACGACAAAAAGCATCGAAAAACAGCGGTTTGAGGCAGAACTTATATTATAGCAGCCGGCTATAAATTTGTCAAGTGGTTATGGAGAAATTTTTCCTTAAGCCCTCGAATAAATATACAAATTTTGAAGTGCCGGTCAAGGGTAAAACGAGCGTGCTTCGCCCGCCCTTGACAGTCCCTTCAAAATTTGTTGAAGGCAGACAAGGGCTTAAGGAAAAATATGACGCGGCAGTTCATTCAAGTGACTGAACGTAATACGGTTTGTTGTCTCTCAGAACAGCATAAATAATGTTGGTCATTTTTCGTGTCGCGTGACCGATAACATTCATATACGGTTTACCTTCGGCAAGTTTCTTTTGCAGAAATGCTTTCATATACGGATCATGCATAACTGCAGATACAGAGGCCATCCAAATTGCACGGCGAAGATATGGTGATCCACGCTTAGACATATGATTACGCGTCCCGGTGAATTCTCCCGACTGCTTGACAGTCGGATCCAGACCGGCAAATGCCGCCAGTTTAGCTGCCGAATCAAACCGGTGGATATCTCCGATTTCACTGAAGATTGTTGCACCGAGTGCCGGTCCAATCCCGGGAATCGTTGTAATGCAGACATCAAACTTGGAGAAAAGCTCAGCAATCTTAGCTTCGAGTTCCGCGATCTGCTGCTCTGCAAAACGGATGTGTTCCATATGATGCTTGATCAGAAGTCCCATCGTGTTGTATTCCAGAACGATTCCAAAAGAGTTCTCGGCAAGGTTGCGGATCTGCTTTGCCTTTTCCTCACCGAAACGATTGCGACTTGCCTGGGCAACCAACTGCGTCAATTTTTCTGTGTCCAGCGACAGGATTTCTTCCGGTGTGGAATAATTGCGCAGAATCTCTGAGGAAGTCAGGCCAAAAATGTCGGTAAACAGTCTTTCATATTCCGGGAATGACTGATCCAGCAGAGCGATTACTTTGTGCTTCAGGTCGGCAGTCATATCTACGATGAACAGTCTTGCACGGCAAAGCTCTCTCAGCTCGTACAAATCGGACGGCGGCATCCCGCCTTCTGTGTATCTGCCAAAGCGTATAACCTCGGCAATGATGAATGAATCGTGTTCATCGTTCTTGATTTGGCGGATATACATTCCGCGCAGTGCATTTGATTGAATCGGGTTTAGTACGTGTACGGTATAACCGTGCTTTTTCAGATTGGAGTATAACGCTAACCAGTAGTGGCTTGTCGATTCCATTCCGATAGTGAAGTCAGAAGGATTCGGACTGATGGCATTCAGAATAGCTGTAAATTTTCTGAATCCATCCGCATCGTTCTTGAAGTTGAATGCTTTGTGTACGAGCGCGCCGGAATCATCGATAACAATGGCTTCATGACTACGCTTAGCGATATCCACACCAACAATAAACATGCTCAAAATTTCCTTTCATTCAGATTACGGACATCGTCCTCACATCCCTATGGCTCACAACCTGCTTCGACATTAGAGGAAAGCACAAGGCTCCGACATCCGGCCGATAAATGCATACCCATAGGGCAGAGGTCTCAAACTGCTTCAAGTGAACACAGAGTCACAGGGTTAATAGAAGAGAATCCTCTGTCCGTTGGTTTTATTATATCATATCCGAATGTAATCCGGAACTGATACCGTGGAATTTACTGTGTATGTTTATTCAAAGAATATTCAACATTTGAGGCAGATCCCGCCTCGACTTATATTATAGCAGGTTAAAGGAAGGCTGGCTCACACTCGTGTTTTGCCGCCTTCCGATCACATCGGGCGGCAACAGCCGACCGAAAAAGCACCGTTTTAGGGCGTTTTTGAAAGGAAAACGGAGGCAACCGATAAAACCAGCATTGGTGCCCAGTTTTGCGATTCACACTCGAAAAGTGTGAAAATAATCGAAAATTGCCCCATATTACGCCCTTTTTACGGTGTGAAGAATGAGAAATACAGAAAGGAAGATCAAAATGAAAGAACAAAACGAAAAGCTGAGAACCACCATTTATATTGACGAAGAGCTCGTCAAGCGCGCGGAAATTCTCTTCGGAGAAGCCAAGGTCAACTCCTTCTCCGCCTTCGCTTCCAAGGCAATCGAAAGCTATATCACAAAGCTTGTCATCGATAAGAACGGCGACCTCCTCTCGGACGAGATCAGGAAAGCGATCAAGAATGAGCTCGGTCCGATCAACACGAGAGTGTCAAAGGGACTCTATCGTTACGCAGTCGAGATCGATACCATCGTTCAAATTATTGCTGAGGTGTATGGATTCAACCCGAAATTCGTTGAAGGATATCGCAAGAAGGCGGAAGGTCACGTTTACAAGCTCAAGGGCAAGATCGATTACGCGGCACTGATGGATCCGAAGTTCGCTGAGGATGAGGAGGACGAATGATGAAAATTAAATTCTTTCTTCCGATTCTCTCTGGACTTGTGAAAAAGTTGTGGTATAGTGTGTTGTTGATGAGAAAGGAGTTGATGTGATGCCAAAGAAACGTCCTGCGGGCGACGGAATGGTTCGTCAGAAGAAGCGCGGTCAATGGGAAGCGCGCATCGTCGTCGGTCACAAGGATGACGGCAAGCCGATCTACCGTTACGTCTACGGCAAAACGCAGAAGGAGGTGCTCGATAAGCTTCATCAGCGCATCGAGGACTACCGCGGTGTGGAGCTGACCGAGGACAGCAAGATGACGCTGGGTGAGTGGCTTGACAAGTGGCTGAACGAGTATATGCTTTTCACCATCCGCGAGAGCACGTGGAAGGCTTATGAAACCACCGTGCGCCTTCACATCAAGCCTTACCTTGGCGACAAGCAGATCGCCTTCGTCACCACCGCCGACGTGCAGAGGATGTACAACAAGCTCAAGCGTAGCGGACGGTCGGAAGCGCATCCAATCCACGGACACAAGCTGTCCGACAGCTACGTGCGTAAGATCCATATGATGCTTCACGAAGCGATGGACACGGCAGTGAAGGAACGGCTCATCGTGAAGAACCCGACAAACGGCACGACGATCCCGAAAACCAACTATCCGCCCAAGCAGATCCTCACCGATGCACAGCTTGAAAAGTTTATTGCCGTGGTAATGGAGGACGAGCTGTGGCGCGACTTCTTCTACACCGAGCTGACAACGGGACTTCGTCGCGGCGAGATCTGCGGTCTGCGGTGGACTGACTTCAACGAGTCGACAGGACACCTCAAGGTGTCGCGCACGGTGCTTGTAAAGACGGGCGGAGGACTGACCTGGGGCGACACCAAGACCGAAACCGGTATGCGAACGATCCTCCTGCCACCGAGCACCGCCGAGATGCTTCGGGAGCGGAAGAAAAATTCATACAGCGAGTGGATCTTCCCGAATCTCTACAAGCCCGAGCAGCCCCTCTATCCCGGCTCAGCCTATAATCGTATGAAGGTGCTCTTAAAGAAAGCGGAGCTTCCGCTGATCCGCTTCCACGATCTGCGCCACACCTTCGCCACCCACGCGCTGACGGGCGGTGTGGATGCCAAGACGCTGTCAAAGATCCTCGGTCACACCAACGCAAGCTTCACTCTCGACACCTACACCCACGTTACAACCGATATGCAGAAGCGTGCGTCAAAGATCGTGGGCGGGTTCTTGGATGACTTGATAATCAAGGAGGATGACAATGGCTAAACGCAGGAAGAATGGGAAAGGGTTACTCCGACAGCGCAAGGACGGACGGTGGGAAGGTCGAGTCGTCGTCGGCTACGATGAGAAAGGTCTGCCGAAAACGAAAAACGTACTTGCCAAGACCAAGACTGAGTGTGCCGAGAAGCTGGAAAAGCTTCGCGAGGAGTACCGACCGCCGAGCACACGGTGCAAGCCGGATATGCTCTTCGGCGACTATATCGACTTCTGGTATGAAAACTTCTGCAAGCCCGCCGTCCGCCCGCTGACTCAGCAAAACTACGAGAACCGCATCTACGATCACATCATTCCCGAGATTGGAAAGATCCCGCTGAACAAGCTGTCGCAGAACGATCTGCAGCAGTTCTACGCTCGGCTGAAGAAGAACGGACGGAGGATTCGCGTGGAGCAGTATGGTCCCGAGCTGGCCGACCGAATGGTGCGCGCCTGCCACGCAAGCTGCCGCTCTGCGCTGGAAAAGGCGGTGGAGGACGGACTCATCCGTACCAATCCCGCCATCGGCTGTAAGCTCCCGCCGAAGAAGGCCCACGAGATGCAGGTGCTGTCCCGCGAGGATCTCGGGCGGTTCCTGAAGCAAGCCAAGGAGGATGGCTTCTATGAATTCTTCCTGATGGAGCTTGGCACGGGGATGCGCCGCGGCGAAATGCTTGGACTACAATGGGATGACCTCAACTTCCGCACGGGCGAGCTTCACGTCTGCCGTCAGGTGTGTGCCGTGGACGGAAAGCTGGAAATATCCGTGCCGAAAACGAAATCGTCGGTGCGCACCATTGTGCTTCCGCCATCGCTTGTGGCGGTGCTGAAGGAGTATAAGAAAACGGTGGATTCGAGATGGATGTTCCCGTCACCGCAAAACTCCGACTCGCCGAGATATCCCACGGGAACGAGCGATATTCTCGGAAGGATCCTTCGCCGTGCGGGATGTAAGCGCGTCCGCTTCCACGATCTGCGCCACACATTCGCGACCATGGCGCTGGAAAACGGAATGGACGTCAAAACCTTGTCGGCAACCATCGGTCACGTGTCTGCGGCGACCACGCTTGATATATACAGCCATATGACTGATACGATGCAGATGCAGGCGGCGGTGAACATTGACCGCAAGATCGGCGGAACGGACGCGCAGATGCCCGAGGTAAAGCAAACACACGAGCAGAGCACGAACACGCCCGTAAACGCAATGTACGAGCCTACAGAGCCCCATCCCGAGCCCGTGCCGAGAAAGATACGCAAGTCGGGCACCGGATGCATCTATCAGATCAATGATCACCTCTGGGAAGGCAGCTTCTATCCGAGACTGCCAAACGGCAAGCGGAAGAAGTTCAACGTCTACGCCGAAACGCGAGAGCAGTGCGAAATAAAACTCGCCGAAATGATCGCCGAAAAGAAAGCGGAGATTGCAGAAGAAAAGGCAAAACGAAAAGAGGGCGCCGAGTAACGGCGCCCTCAACTGTTGGTATGCAGTAAACAAAGAAGAGCCCGAAGTATCTTCAAAATTTAAGTTGAATGATTAGAATTCCCTTATTTTTGAAACAATATTAAGGAGATATTCCCTCATACCATTGACAATTCCCTTATAATATGATATAATTTGAGGGAAAGAAGGCGAGGTTAAGGCTATGAGAACATTTAACTACTCAATAATTAGCGAACAAAAATGGGATTCGGAGCTGCTTGGCTTGATAGCTGCCATTTACAAGGAAGCCGGAAAGCAAGAGATGTATCTCAAGCAACGCCCGGAAGAGCTTGAAAAGCTCGTTGAGATTGCAAAGGTGCAGAGTACCGAAAGTTCCAATGCGATTGAAGGTATCGTTACGACCAACACGAGAATCAGGCAGATCGTAGTGGATAAGACCACGCCCAAAAATAGAGATGAGCAAGAGATTGCCGGATACCGTGATGTATTAAGTATCATCCACGAGAGCTTTGATGCCATCCCGATCACTCCTAATTACATTCTGCAACTCCATAAAATTCTGTATAGCCATATGAATAACCCTGCGGCAGGCAGAACAAAGAGCGTACAGAATTACATTAGCGCAACCTATCCCGACGGTAGTACGAGAACGTTGTTCACTCCGCTCAATCCGCTTGAAACGCCTACCGCACTCGAAAGCATATGTAACGAATTTAATCGAGTAATCGGTAATAATGAGTTAGAGCCGCTCATTGCGATTCCGATATTCATCCACGATTTTCTTTGCATCCATCCGTTCAATGACGGAAACGGCAGAATGAGCCGTTTGCTCACAACTCTGCTCCTTTATAGAAGCGGGTTCTATGTTGGAAAATATATATCGCTCGAAGCAAAGATAGCGGTGAATAAGGACTTGTACTACGATGCGCTTGCCAAAGCGCAGAACGGTTGGCACGAAGGAAATGCCGATGCCGTTCCGTTCATCAAATATCTGCTTGGCACGATACTTGCAGCCTATAAGGATTTTGATGACAGGTTTGCGCTCGTGGAAACAAAGTTGCCGGCACTTGAAACTGTTCGCCGTGCAACGTTGAATAAAATCGGCAGATTCTCAAAGCAAGATATCCGAGAGCTTTGTCCTTCACTAAGCATAAGCTCTATCGAAGGTGCGCTTCGCAAGTTGGTTGCTGAAGGGGAAATCAAGCGTGAGGGTAACGGAAAGAATATTAAGTATTTCAGACTCAAATAAAAATTCAGTCCGGATGCAATAAAACTGTTTGAGGAAGAATAAAGTACTCAACGATTGCTCCGCAGTAAACAAAGAAAGGCAAAACGAAAAGAGGGCGCCGAATAGGTGCC
Organism: Eubacteriales bacterium; assembly: GCA_045603745.1. Lineage (GTDB taxonomy): Bacteria > Bacillota > Clostridia > Oscillospirales > UBA644 > RGIG995. The sequence continues at coordinate 50,903 of JAZUMQ010000052.1, forward strand.
CTCTTTTGTGGCATTAAATCGAATTAATACTACAAATGTATTGACAATTGAGCGGAAGTATGGTATAATTAGGGTGCAAAGGCGGTGAAGTTTTGAAAACGTACAGTGTAAAAGAAATTGCAGATCTGCTTAACACGAATCCGGAAACAGTTCGAAGATGGATTCGGGATAAGAAACTGGAGGCAACAATTGAGTCAAAAAAGGGTGGACATATAGTATATGAGTCAGCTCTCCATACTTTTTTGAAAACATCTCCAAAATACGCATCAATAGCAAGTACGGCACTTATGTCAACCGTAATGGTTGGAGGTTTGATAGCGCAAAAAATCATTGACATCGAACAGTTGAAAAAAGCACGAATTTCCGATGCGGATATAATCAAATTTCTAAAATCCGAAATAGGGTCTCGGGAGGCTTCAATTAAAAGCAAAGAGGATACCATATCACAGCTCAATATGCAGATCAGGTCTGATCAAATACAGATCGAGGCTTTTCAGCAAATGATAGATGCACTATGTGCAGGGAAAGGAGAAACTCAATGAAGAACGATGGAAAAAAGGTTGTGAACATTGGCGACCGAGTTACATACTTTTACATAAAAAATATCAAGAAATGGATGTTTTGTCCGGCATGCAAAAACGGAAAAATGAGCTTTAATAAGAAAAACTCGCATTGGGTATGCGAGGATTGTGGCTATAGTTTCTCAGAGGAGTATTTCTTGGATGATTGTGTTTTCTGGTTCTGCGATGAGTGCGAAACATATCTCAACAACCAAGAAGGATTTGACCGTCATGCTTCGAAGCATATTTGCCGAAACTGTGGTTATGAAAACGATACTACATTTGAAAATATCAAAGGAACTTGCTCCGATTGCGGGAAAATGCTTCCCGACCCGGACGCGACTCTTTGCGCGGACTGCAGACAAGCTCGCAGAGAGAAAGCAAAGCAATGGCTCATTACCGCAGGTAAAGTTGCGGCAGGTATTGCCGTTGTAGTGGGAGCTGCTGTTCTTGCCGCCTCGTCAGCCGAGGATGATACTTCTACAGATTATACACCTCTCCCCGATGATGACAGTAGTGATGACGAAGTATATGGATTGGGAGAAGGTAAATATCCTACTTGTAAAACTTGCGGGGCAAAAATGACTGGCTTCGATGGTTGGGCGTGGTATACTTGTCCTGAATGTGAGGACAAAGTTAGAATTATCGAAGGAAAAGAAACATGGTACGATGAAATTTTCGGAAAAGGCAAAAAAGAGCATCACTCTGATTTCGAACTCGCTGATTTTTGCCGTGGCGGCGATTTAACTGAAGACTAATAGGGAGGTCTGATTATGGGAAGAATGTCTGCACGCTTTGTTGGACAAATGGTTGGAATGAGTACAGAGTGGGTTTATGGCATGTGGAAAGATATGGGGCTTGTCATCAAAGACAAGTTTGGCGATTGGGCATTGACCGAAGTTGGAAGAAGTATCGGCGGAAGAATGTCAAAAAGCAATCATTGTCCTGTGCCCACATTTGACTTTGCAGTAATCGAAAAAATGATGATGGATTTTTATAATAAACATCGAAAGTAATGTGGTGACATTCAAAAATCACACCGCAATAAACAAAGAAAAGGCTCTGAGAAATCAATCTCAGAGCCTTTTTGGTCGGAGTGACAGGGTTCGAACCTGCGGCCTCAACATCCCAAATGTCGCGCGCTCCCAACTGCGCCACACCCCGATTTTATATTGAATTTTTAAGATTTTGCGTAGAAGTGGGACAAACTGTGGTCAAACGCAAAATCTACGCTTTTTTGTGAATTTACAAAGTGCCGAAAACCCGCATAAATAAAGGCGATTTCTTCAGTGTTTGCAATGGTTTTGGGGATTTGTTTTTCGGCGCGGCGCGCCGTTTTTGCCCGCGGGGGCTCCCCGCTTGTTCACGCTCCCAAACCAGGCGCTCTACCAGGTGAGCTACACCTCGAAATATTTCTATGAATTTGAAAGAGAACAACGATTCAAAAGTTGTTGTTATTATAACAAATTATTTTAAGATTGTCAATGAAATAATCTTGACATTTTAAAATACCTTTTAGACAATAAGCAATATACAATTAAAACAAATTTTTCTTTCGATACATTTCGTCCAAATCCATGCGCAATGCTTTTTGATTGCACGTCCCCTTACGGATATAGACGTCACCTTTTTCAATTTGATTGTTTTTTCCGCAATTTTCCTGAATCACATAAGGACGATCGGTGTTGTCTTTGGAAATTTTAATATAGGCAACCAGTCTCCCTTGATAACGGAAGATTTCCGATTCGATTTGGACAAAAGGCTCCACGGTACGTTCCAAATAATTATCCATAGAATCCAAAGAAATATATGTATCGGGACGAATCCCCACGATTTTCCGAGATTTGTCATCTACACCAAAAATGATATAGCGATCTTCCTCGGAATTTAAATTTGCAAAAGCGGCAATATCCTTTGCAAAATCCGTATCCCGAAGATTTTTATAAAAATCCCGCTTAAAGTCCACGTGCATGGATTCATTTTTATTTTGGATGTGGGCGATGACAACCTCTTTATTCCCCATACAAACCATCCTTCCCATCTATATAATAGCATATTTCCAAGAAAAAATCAACCCCCAACTAAAGAAAAATTATTTTTGAACTTTCTGTATATATTACATATAAAATGTTGACAAGTCAACTTTTTATGGATATAATAAAGGCGAGAAAAAATATCAATAGAGGAGTTTTATATGGTCGATCGTTTTGAACGGTTTGTTTCGGTTATCTCAGGCATTTCCCGAAATCTTCACAAAATCATGTCAGAAGAAATGGAAAAATACGGTTTAAAAGGACCTTATGCCGTATATCTTGTAGCAATGCAACGACACCCTCAAGGGATTACTGCCGCCCGTCTTTCCGAAATTTGCGAAAAAAACAAAGCTGCCGTTTCTCGCGCCGTGGCTGATTTAGAAACAATGAACCTAATCCGCAAAGAAGGAGGGAATTACCGTTCACGACTACTTTTAACGGAGGAAGGCAAAAAAGCTGCAACCTATGTTTGTGAACGGGCTTCGCTTGCCGTTGACATGGCAGGGAAAGGCTTAACAAATGAGCAACGGAAGGTTTTTTATGAGTCTATGGGGATAATCGCAAAAAATCTGCAAATCCTTGGAGCACAAGGACTCACTTCGCAGTAATTGAAGGAAATCCTATCAGTGTAAAAAAACAGAACCTTGGAGAATTATTGTTTTACTAACAAAAATCCACTCTCTCTTAATGATTAATGAATGATGAAAAATGAATAGTGAATAATACAAAACGAAAATCCGCCCTCTCACGAGAACGGATTTTCGTTTTGGTGCGGGTAACAGGACTTGAACCTGCACGTCGGGGACACCAGATCCTAAGTCTGGCGCGTCTGCCAATTCCGCCACACCCGCATATAACTACCTTTGTATTGTACCATAAACAAAATGTTTTGTCAAGTCATTTGCGGGTAAAATTTTGATTTTATAATTTAGTTAACATTTCTTTTAATTCTCAAAATTATTACGTGTCACAATTTTCTCTAATCGACGTTTTTTTGCCAAACGAAGAACGGTAAAAAACACTGCAAAACACATTAATACCAATATGACAATCATAGTAACCGCAAGAGTCCGATAATCCGCTTGTTCATAATTATCATCGGATTGCATTAAGTCAGTATCAATATTTGTGTTGGTATCCGTAGTTGTGTTTTCAATATCAGTATCCGTAATTTCCGGTTCGGGTTCCACCCAAGTAGTCAAACATTCTTCCGGGATATTCTCTAAAAAATCATTTTTTAACGTATCCGGGCCAACCGTTGTAGAATACAATCCGAACAAACCGTTTCCATATCTTGCCCGATTATCCAATGACATTGAGAAAAAGGTTCGTTGCGATACGTGTTGATCGAACCCGGCTTGTGCCATATCATAAGCATTGACTCCGCCAAAAGCCGATAATTCTTTTTCTTTCCAGTTAATAAAAATCTGATTTTCCTGATACAAATGGAGATAACATTTTTTCGTTTCCCACGTTCCATACATACTCAAACTATCCGGAAACCGTTCCGAATCGTTAGCGGCAGAAAGGGCCTGCTCCGACAAGACTTTTGCATTCAGGATATGGGCACCGTGACCGTATTCTCCGTCCAAATCGTGACCAACAATCACTTCCGGTTTGAATCGGCGAATGTTTTCTACTAAAAATTCCAAAACTTCTTCTTCGGGATAATATGACTGCGCTTGTTTCAGATTTGCACAGTATTTATCAATAAATTCGGAGATAACCGGGTAATTACGAACCCCCACCGTCCAAAGACCGTTAATCAGTTCATGATGCCGACCATAAACGTGTTTCATCAAATACACAACTTGGATTTTATATCCCAATTCTCCCGCATAATATGGCATCGTTCCTCCAAACCAAAGATGTTCATCGTCTGCGTGGGTGGGCAATAAAAGAAAATCCGCTTTTTCGCAAGGAGGTTCCCAAACTTGTACAAAATCGGGCAATTCTCCCTCACCCAACAGATATACATCTGCCAAATACCCTTCCCCTTCCCATGTAAGGGTGTAAGATTTTTCTCCTTGCAAGGCTTTGTATTCATGCCAAAAACCATATTCTCCGCCGGAAACAGAATCGCTTTCTCCCACCAAATTCCAAAGAGGCGGTGTATGATTCCACATGAGATAAATACCGAAAATCGGTTCATCGGAAGTAATTTGCAGTTCAAAATCTTCTTTAGAAGAACACGCAGTGGTTACCGTACGATCACATAACCGGGAAACAGATCCACTCCCCGAAATCAATTGAAAAGAATTTTTTTTCGTAATATCTTTCGCTACAGTAGATTCTTCTCCATAAAAAGTAAAAACTATTGCAAAAAAACATGCAAAAAACAAAAAAGTACCGGCGATTCTTTTCATATTTCCTCCATTATTGTACTATTTAACTCATTATAACATCTGTTTTAAACTTTGTCAAGAGCAAGCCGATTTTGACTTTTTTGAAACATCAAGTCGATAAAAGCATTTTTTTTAACAAATTTCTTGACAATATCCCAAATTTGCGATATAATAGTTTCATAAATCTATAAAAAGAGAGGAATTTACAATGAAAACGACATTTTTCAAGGATTTTAAAGCTTTTATCACAAGAGGCAGTGTCATCGACATGGCTGTCGGTGTCGTCATCGGCGGTTCATTCGGTAAAATTGTTACAGGACTTGTCAATTACATCATTAACCCCTGCGTTGCTCTGTTTGTAAAAAGCGGAAGCTTGGATTCCATTAAAACCGTGATCACTTCCGAAGTGCTTGACGAAGCCGGAGAAGTTCTGACTCCCGAAGTTGCAATTCTGTGGGGAACTTGGGCACAAACGATAATTGATTTTCTGATTACTGCACTGTGTATTTTCTGTGTTCTTCGTGTTATCATGATTGCTAAAAACAAAATGGAAGCTAAGAAAATTGCGGCAGAACAAGCAAAAGCCGAAGAAGAAAAAGCAAAGGCCGATGAAGCTGCAGCCGCGCTGGAAGCACGTCAAAACGCCTTGGAAGAAGCCCAGCTCAGTCAAGCTAAACTTCTGGAAGAAATCAGAGATATTCTCAAAACTAAATAAATCAAAGAAATACTTAAATGCATCACTAAAGATTGGTGGTGCATTTTTCTGTGAAAAAATTGGAGATAAGTTTATCAAAATAACCACTTGATTTTTTTTAAATAATGTGATATAATAATCAAGCATCATATTCGGGGGCGTACCGGATTTCGACGGGGATTTGAAACCCTGATGTGCGAGCAGTGCGCAAATCACTTAAACTTGCAATTTTAAAATTAAACGCTAATTCTAACGAATTGGTCGCTGCCTAATTAGGCAGCCGTTCCCTCCCGGAGGACTGCGGCCGGGAACGGAGCGTCGACAAGCAGTGAACGTTACTTGACGGTGTCGAGAGTCATTTAATGAACAATTTCGGCTATCCCGGTGACGGATTTGTCTCTTGTTCCTATCCGGCGAACACAAACAACCGACTACGCTCGTAGTACATCTTGGCAACGGATCTTCGGACACGGGTTCAACTCCCGTCGCCTCCACCAAAACAAAAAATCCCGAAACTGCAACAGTTTCGGGATTTTTCCTTTATTATCAATACTTTAAGCGTTTTTCGTTATTCCGAAATCTTGGTGTGTTTCGTTTGATTTTCCGACACAAAACATACAATTCCGACACGAATTCCGACACGAAACACCTTTTCTTTGTTCATCTTCAGGTCCTCCTTAAATTTTAAATCCAAATTCCGTAATCATCATCGTAACTGTCTTCAGACCTTGACCGTGTCAAGGTTCAAGGTGTACAAGAACGAAGCCACCGATTTTTGAAGTCCGCTTTTTACGTGGATCTTCTTCGTTGGCTTCGTTAACATCTTATTCAGCGTTTCCGCTTTCTTCCGAGCCTTTTGTTTCAACTCGGTCACTCGCACCCGTTCCATCTTTCCACGTTCGATCTCGTCCCGATTCTGCCGCCAGGCGGTCAGTTTTTCCCGCTGAACGAAATCTTTCACCACCGGCGCCGTTGTAATGAGTTGCATGGAGCGTCTCACTTGGCTTGCCAAAATGGTTTCCCGGTTCCGTTCTGTCAGAAGTGCGTCCATTTCGGAAGAAACGTAGGGTTTTCCCTTTTCTCGGTCGTGCCGCATTTTCAGAATTTTCTCGGAAAGGCTTCGCACTTTTGCCTCGTGCTTCTTCAATTCCCTTTCCTTTTTCTGATAATCTTTCAAATGCGCTGCCAGTTGGTCTCCCCCACGCTTGGAAAGATCTGCAGTTTTCAGATCTACGTTAACAAGAATTTCACGGGTGGAGTTTAGTTTGCGTTGGTATTTTTCTTTGCTTTCGGAAAATTCTTCGCCAATTCCCGACAGAACTCCAAAGCTTCTTCTGGTGTATTGCTTTGTCTGATAAGAGGAATCATTCGTTTGGCGAGAGCTTCCCTCGACTCTTCTTCGATACTCGCTATAAGAATCAACATCGCTTCTGTTGTAGGATTGTAGTATTCCTTGTCCAAAAGACTCCTCAATACACCACAACGGTAAAGGTGCTTTCCTTCTTTCATTTTCAATCACGCTTTCCGCAACATCTGTTGCTCCTTCTTGTGGGTCAGTTGTGATTCGGATGATTTTTGTAATTTCAGGTGACTTAATAGTCCCCTTTACATACATAATAACGTCCGGACACTCAAAAGAATAAATAACCGCTTCACCTTGTTCGGTGATTGCATACTTATTCCTGTTGTGCTTGAAGTCCGCGAATCGGGAGAGTAAAACTTCCCGTTCTTTCGCGGTAATAACTCCGTTGTAACTTGCCCATCCGAAATTATTATACTGCTTTTCGGTATATTTGTCAAGTCCTTTTTTCGCCTGCTCCCGAACCTCGGAATCCCCAAGTTTTCCATCGGCGTCCTGGTAATTCCGGGCGGCGTCGACAAGAGCGTCTTCAAACAAGGCGTGAAGCTCGGAAAGAACGTCGTCCATCTTCTGCAGATACTGTGCTTCGGGTCTACCCTTGTAATTGGCGTAGGCATTTCGGATCCGCTTCAGAACGTTGGCAAAGAAATCTTTGATCTTCGCTCCGAGCTTTTTGTCGGTCTTATTCAGCTCTGCCAATTTTTGCGCGGCGTTACTGTCCAACAACATACGCTCGCAGGCGTCGGCAACCAACTCGCTCATGGCGTAGTCGTAGTCGGTTGTATTCAGTTCCGCCATCTTCTCACGAACCAGTTGATCCGTAGCAACACCGTGTTCGGCATAGTTCTTCAGTAAGAAATTCGCAAACGTCTCGTATTTTGCCGGAGACCAGTCCTCGATGAAGTGCACGAGCTCGTGAGAAAGAGTGAACAGAACCGATTCTTCTCCGCTTTCGATCTTCGCAATATCCAAGTGAATACTTCCGTCTTTCGGATCATACCAACCGTTGGTTCTTGCTTCTCTCGAATCCTTGGGAGCGTATTGAGAATTGTAAAAATGCACCGTGTTCCCGATGGCAGCAATCACGGTACCCGCAAATGCGATCTCGTCCCTCTGCTTCTCCGTCAGATCGTCCAGGTTGATCCGTTCGTCATAGAAAACTTTACCCTTGACAATTTCCGAATTTTGTGGTATACTATTGTTAACGAGTGTAGTGGATTTGACGCCGGCCTTGCTTGAATTAAGCTTGGATGTGGCAACTTTGTCAACAGCTACACCCGTTTCTTTTTCCACGCGCACATCATAGAGAATTCTTCTTCCATCTCTTGAATTTGCTATTTTCAACTCAACAGGGTAAAGAATCCCGTCATCTGCCAACAGATAGCTTTTTCGAATTTCCCATCCATATAAATCAAGCCACTGATGTTCATTTTTCTTTCTCAATTCAACATGTTCTGAATTTTCAATCAACCTAACAACAGAAATAACGGCTTGCTTTTTTAAGGAATCCTTTACATATTTTAATTTTCCAACAACGAGATGATTATTCTTTGCCCCGTCTTTATACACCCTCTCGGTTGGCGTTGCAAACTCGACCATAATGGAATCTCCATCAAAAACGATGGGGATCTTTTTTGTCAAAATCATTCTTTCAACAAAGTTTTCAAATGATTTTTGATGTCTCTTTATTTTATTGTAGCTATTCTTATCAATATTAACAACATTCTCATAGATTTTTCCGTCCGACCCAACAATTCTTACGCCCTTTCTACGTGCAGAGCTGCTCTGCTTTTTTATCTTCGCACGTTCGATAGACTTCCGAACCCGCTCCACCTTTTCGTTGGTATCCAATTCTCGAAGCCCTTGCCCCAGTTTCAAAGCGGTCTGTTGATCAACCTCGGACAATCCGGCAAAATAACTGTCGGCGCTGATGTCTTTCCCTACCGTCTGAAAACCGTGCTTTCCGTACAGGAGAACCCCTTCCATCATACCGTGAACGTAGTCTTCCCCCGGCATACTTCCGTGCCGCAAACCGAAATATCGGCGTTGTTTTTTTACAACAAAACAGTCGTTGCTCATACAATGTATAGGGTGATGATATGAAAGAAATCTCTTATGATCGAAATGCAGCCGTAAAATATGCTCGGGCGTGGGCAATGGAACGGAACCCAAAGTATTACGATTTTGAACATATTGGCGGAGACTGCACTAATTTTGTATCGCAATGTATTTTTGCCGGGGCGAAAGTAATGAATTATACACCTACTTTTGGCTGGTATTACCATTCCCTTTCCGACCGCGCTCCGGCGTGGAGTGGAGTAGAATATCTATACGATTTTCTCAACAAAAATCAATCTGTAGGACCGTACGCATCGATTGTATCTCAAGAAAAAGTATTTCCCGGTGACATCGTACAGCTTGGGAAAAAGAATGGACATTTTTATCATACCTTAATAATCACATCAATCTCCCCCATTATTCTTGTTTGCGCACACTCTTATGATGCGATAGACCGTCCTTTACCTTCTTATGATTACGAATCGGCTCGATTTCTTCATATTATCGGTGTAAGAGAGTAATTTACTTACTATTTACATAACAAATAAATATACCATATTGGTGTATTTCATTTAATTGAAAATATCAAATATGAATGTAAAATTTAGAAAAAATAATAAAATTAAAAATTCGAGATTTTATTGTGTTTTCAGCAATAATTCGACACTTGAATTAATTTTTTATACCATATTGGTATATTATAAAAATGCAAAAAATCTTTAGCTTACCACACATTTCAACTTGAACTTGACAAGGATTTCTTTTTGTGATAAAATAACTTAAAACAGTTCACAAGGAGTATCTAACATGATCATACGTTGTGTTTGGGAACATAATGGAAATGACACTTTATTATACGCCATTGATTATCCGGGTGCGTACACCCGGGGGAAGAATAAAGAAGAAGCCGTTCTAAAGATGCAAAAAGAAATTTGCTCATTTTTAAACTGGTGTGACACCCCAATCTCAGAAAGCATCTCCGTTGTAATTGAACAAGAAAAAGCATCTAAATTAGAGATTTCCGATGCAGATTCCGATGTAATTTTTGATACCGAAAGAACACCTCTGACAATGGAGGAATATCTGGAATTAAAATCCTTAGCATTAAAATCTGCAATTTGCTTTCAAAAACTTTTTGATTCAATTCCGGACAAAGACAAGACCGATCTCCAGACACGAAATACATTCTACGGAGAAATCCCCAGAACCGCGAAAGAAATGTATGAACATACAAAGAACGTAAACTCTTATTATTTCGGCGAAATCGGACTAAATACAGACAATAATGGGTCGATTTACGAGTGCAGAAAAAGAGGCTTTGATCGCTTGGAAAGAAATTCGGACTTTTTAAATTTACCGATCTTTGATGGAAATTACGGCGAAGAATGGTCTTTAAATAAGGTTTTGCGCCGCTTTGTTTGGCACGATCGTATTCACGCAAAAGCTATGTATCGAATGGCGATCCGAATCTTTGGGAAAGATTCTGTTCCAAACGTATTTCATTTTGAATTATAAGAAAAATACGCCGATATTTTCCGGGGGATTTTTTTATTTTAAGGATTATTCCAACTCAAAAGCACCAGTGTAAAGCTGATAATACGTCCCTTTCTCAGCAAGGAGTTTTTCGTGATCACCTCGCTCGATGATGCGTCCGTGATCAAGAACCATAATAACATCGGAGTTCATGATAGTGGAAAGACGGTGCGCAATTACAAACACCGTACGTCCTTCCATCAATTTATCCATACCGCGTTGAACAATAGCTTCCGTGCGGGTGTCAATGGAAGACGTTGCTTCATCAAGGATCATGACTGGGGGATCTGCAACAGCGGCACGGGCAATAGAGATTAACTGCCGTTGTCCTTGAGAAAGGTTCGCTCCGTTACCGGAGAGCATGGTATCGTATCCGTCGGGCAAACGGGTGATAAAATCGTCAGCGCCCGCCAATTTAGCGGCGGCAATACATTGTTCATCGGTAGCCTCCAAATTTCCGTAACGAATATTTTCCATCACTGTTCCGGTAAACAAATTCGTTTCCTGAAGCACGATCCCGAGAGAACGACGCAGATCGGATTTCTTAATTTTATTGATATTAATTCCGTCGTAACGAATCTTTCCGTCGGCAATATCATAAAAGCGATTGATCAAGTTTGTAATGGTCGTTTTTCCGGCACCGGTGGCACCGACAAAGGCAACCTTTTGCCCCGGTTCCGCATAAACGGAAACGTCGTGAAGAACAGTCTTTCCTTCTTCATACCCAAAATCCACCTCAGTCATACGGACGTCCCCTTGCAGTAAGGTATAAGTGAGAGTTCCATCGGTATGTGGGTGTTTCCATGCCCAATGTCCGGTATGCGTTTTAGATTCAGTAATCGAACCGTCTTCCGCAACATTTGCGTTAACCAAAGTAACGTATCCATCATCAGATTCCGGCTGTTGATCCATTAATTTGAAGATTCGTTCTGCACCGGCAAGCGCCATGGCAATTTGGTTAAACTGTTGGGAAACCTGATTCATATTTCCGGTAAATTGTTTCGTCATATTCAAAAACGGAACAACAATGTCTATGGAAAAAGCAAGTCCGGAAATAGCAAAATTCGGAGTATCCAGCAACAGGAACAAACCACCAACGATTGCCACGAGAACATAAAGGATATTTCCGATATTACCAATAATCGGCCCCATCATATTTGCATAGGCATGAGCGCGGAACGCAACATCAAAAAGACCTTCGTTGAGTTGATCAAACCCCTCTTTGGTTTTTTCTTCGCGACAAAAGACTTTTATGACTTTTTGCCCGTTCATCATTTCTTGAATATATCCTTCAGTCTTACCAAAGGCCTTTTGTTGACGAATAAAGTATTTTGCCGAGCCGCCGCCAACGACCTTTGTCACAAAGAACATCGCAACGACTCCAAGCAAAACAACCAAGGTCATCCAAACGCTATACCAAAGCATAATGATCAACACCGACGTGACGACGATCAACGCCTGTAAAATGCTCGGCAGCGATTGAGAAACCAACTGACGTAACGTGTCAATATCATTCGTGTAATAACTCATAATATCGCCGTGCTTGTTGGTATCAAAAAATTTAATGGGAAGATTTTGCATTCCATCAAACATTTTGCGACGGAGTTTGCTTAAAAATCCTTGAGTAATATACGCCATCAACTGAGTCTGAACCGTAATCAAAACGATGGAACAAACGTAAAGTCCGGCAAGAATCAAGACAAGAGGAATGATTTCTCCCATTGCAGATTGCCAATCGGTTGAACCCGCCTCAAGATGAGATACGATAACCTTCAAAACCCGTTGTTGAAAGATTGACGGAATGGACGCTACCGCAGAGGCAAAAACAATACAAACCAAGACGATCGGAAGCAATGCAGGATAAGAAGAAAACAGTAATTTTATAACCCGACCGAAGATTTTGAAATCGATCTTACGTCCGCCAGGGCCGGGCTGTCTTCCGGGACCTTTTACAGGCATCGGCTTACTCATGATCCGCACCCCCATTCGTTTGTTGTTCATACACTTCACGGTAGATTTCACTGGTTTTCAGCAATTCTTCATGGGTTCCAACGGATTCCACAGAGCCGTTTTCCAAAACGATAATCATGTCTGCATCTTGAACGGAAGCAACCCGTTGTGCAATAATAATCTTTGTTGTTTCGGGGATAAACTTCTTGAATCCCGCACGAATCAAAGCGTCGGTCTTGGTATCCACGGCACTGGTAGAATCGTCTAAAATCAGGATTTTCGGTTTCTTCAACAGGGCTCGGGCAATACAAAGACGCTGCTTCTGACCACCGGACACATTCGTTCCGCCCTGTTCGATGTATGTGTCATAGCCATCGGGGAAAGATTGAATAAATTCGTCCGCTTGCGCAAGAACACATGCTTGCCGAATTTCTTCGTCGGTAGCATTTTCGTTCCCCCATCGGAGATTTTCTTTGATCGTTCCGGAGAACAAAAGATTTTTCTGCAATACCATCGCAACGGAAGAACGCAAAACTTCAACATCATAATCCCGAACATCAACTCCGGCAACTCGAACGGAACCTTCCGTCACATCGTAAAGGCGCGGAATCAACTGAACAAAGGAAGATTTACCGGAACCAGTGCCACCGATAATTCCAACAGTCATTCCCGATTTGATGTGAATATCCACGTCGGAAAGTGAATATCGCTTTGCCTTTGCAGAATACTTGAAGTTTACGTTGTTAAAATCAATCGAACCATTGGCAACTTCCGTAATGGGATTATCCGGGTTAGAAAGAGTAGATTTTTCGTCAAGGACCTCAAGAATGCGTTTCATAGATTCTCCGGACATGGTCAAAGTAACGTAGATCATGGAGATCATCATCAACTGCATCAGAATTTGCATACCGTAGGTCAACATTGCGGTAATATCGCCGACACCGACCACACTTCCGCCACTTCGCACGATGAGATAAGCCCCCACAGTAAGAACGAAAATCATGTTGAAATAGACACAAAACTGCATTAAGGGAGAGTTTAATGCAACAAGGCGTTCGGCACGGGTAAAGTCTTTGCGAATATCTTCTGCGGCAAAGCCAAATTTTTCCTTTTCATATTCCTCCCTGGAAAAGCCCTTCACCACACGCATGGCACGGACATTTTCTTCGATGGATTCATTGAGTCGATCGTACTTTTTAAACACCCGACGAAATGCCGGCATTGCGTAGCGTGCAACCAGTAAAAGTCCGGTAACCAAGAAGGGTATGACGACGACAAACGACAGTGCCAACGATCCGCCCATGATAAATGCCATAATCACAGAGAAGATCAGCAGCAAAGGAGCACGAACCGCGATACGAATCAACATCATGTAAGACATCCGCACGTTCATTACGTCGGTAGTCATGCGGGTAACAAGAGAAGACGACGAAAACTTATCAATATTTTCAAAAGAAAAATCCTGAATACGATGGAACAGATCTCTTCGCAGATTTTTTGCAAAACCGGCGGAAGCCTTGGCACAGGTAAAGCCGGCAGTGGCCCCGCAGATCAGAGACAAAACAGCCAAGGCAACTAAAATCAACCCAGTCTTTAAAATGGACGGAAGGTCTGCACCTTTTTGAATCGTGTCAATCAAATTGCTGGTAATAAAAGGAATAAGACATTCGATAATGGATTCTCCAATGATAAACACCAAAGTAAGAATCGTTGCGGTCTTATATTCCCGTACACATTGCAAAAATCGTTTGAGCATTTGCATTTTATTAATCCTTTCAAATAAGAAGCACCGCCCGGCGATGCGAGGAAAACGTAAAGAACTTACCGAATGAGATCCGCATCGTCGTCATTGGTTTCTCTCAAGATATAATGAGGACGGCGTTTCACTTCCAAATAAGTTTTGGACAAGTATTGTCCGATAATGCCGAGACAAGCCAACTGCAGTCCACTGACGAAGGCAATAATACAAACGAGTGATGCCCAACCGTCGACACTGGAGCCGCCGAAGCAGAGTTTACGAACCACAATAAAAATGATTGCCAAGGCAGACAAAATCGTAAATAAACCGCCAATAAAAGCAGAAATGGTCAAAGGTGCTTGAGAGAAATTTACAAACCCGTCAATAGAATAGCGGAAAAGTTTCCAAAAATTCCATTTCGTCTCCCCTGCGACCCGTTCCACATTTTCATAGGGCAACCAATAGGTTTTAAAACCGACCCAACCAAAAATACCTTTGGAAAACCGGTTACGCTCGCTCATAGCAACAATGGCGTCCACCATTTCCCGACGCATCAACCGATAATCCCGGGCACCGTCAACGATGTCAGCATCGGAGATTCGATTGATAATTTTATAAAACGAGCGAGCAAAAAAAGAACGAATTTTAGGCTCGCCGACACGCGTAACCCGACGAGTGGCGATACTATCGTATTCTCCGGATTCTAACGTATCAAACATTTTCGGCAACAAAGAAGGGGGGTCTTGAAGATCCGCGTCCATAACTGCAACATAATCTCCCTTGGCATTGCAGAATCCGGCATACATTGCTGCTTCTTTTCCAAAATTACGAGAAAACGCAAGATACTTGATGCGCTTATCAATTTTTGCAAATTTACGAAGCAGCGAAAGGGTATTATCTTTTGAACCGTCATCTACAAAAATGATTTCAAACTCCGCTTTTTCTTCCATTTGTTTTGCAACGCGGAATACTTCCGGAAGAAAGTGCGGCAACGCCTTTTCTTCGTTATAGCAAGGTATGATTAATGAGATCAAACGTTTCAATGAGACACCTCCAAACTGTATTTTTGCATAATCTTTATTATAACACGAGTTTTGGATTCTTGCAAGTAAAAAAAGCAGATTGATTACAATTTTTCCCAATATTGACACATTTTTTTCAAAATTCTGAAAATTTTACACTTGCAATTACAAAATGTAAGGGGCACGACAACTAATTTTTCCGGAGTGCGAGCTTTATCAAATCGAAGCACACAAAACTACGATAGTAAATAATTATGAAAAAAATCGTACAAAAAGCAGAAATGTATTGCCAAAAGACCGAAGATGTGGTAAAATATCTGTATGAAATTGCACGTTTGCCTTATTATATGGAAGAAAACTTCCTCTGTAAGGTCCTTTGGTTGCCCATCGTAGCAGTACAGGGGCTACTGCGATAGGCTTTCAAAGAAGTGCTTTCAAAAAATTTTAAAGGAGAAAATCGAAATGACCAAGAAAATCATTAGTCTCGTTCTGGTTGTTCTGATGGCGGCTGCCCTGTTTGTAGGTTGTGCCCCCACGGAAAATCCTGACGACGTAGTCAAGAACGAAAACAAAGTCATCGTCGGTAGCACTACCGATCTTTCCGGCGACTTCCGTTTCCCCGGCTGGGGCGGTTCTTCTGCCGGCGCTGCCGATCAGGACGTAAACAAACTCACCGTTGGTTACTCCACCATGGAAACCAATCAGGGTGGTGCTTACGTCTGGAACAACACCGCTGTTAAATCTCACACTGAAGTTGAAGATGCTGACGGTAACCTCGTTATCACCATCGAACTCAACGAAGGTCTGAAGTTCAGCGACGGTTCCGACATCAAAGCTGTCAACTACCTCGCTTACATCCTCGCATTCTCCTCCCCTGTTGTTCAGAGTGCGGAACATCCCGGTAAAGCCGGCCAGGCTATGGTTGGCTACGAAAGCTTTAACGCATATGTCGGCGATGTCGACTATGACAAAGTTAAGGCTGACGCTAAAGCTGCCGCTCAGGCTGCTGCCACCGACGAAAAGCCCTTTGATGAAGCTGCTTGGGAAGCTGCTTACGTTGCTCCCACCAAGGAATTCTCCGGCGTTCGTCTGCTCGGCGACTACAAATTCTCTCTGACCATCAGTGCTGCGAAGGGTTACTACCCCTACTACTTCGCTAACACCTACGGTGCCGTTTCTCCCTACCACATGGGCTTCATCTTCGGTGAAGGCGTGGAAATCAAGGACGACGGTAACGGTGCTTATCTGACCGGTAACTGGTATGAAAAATCCGGCGATGCTTTCGCTAAGGGCGAACACGTGAAGGAAGCTCGTTACGACGTTTCCAAGTATCCCTTCTCCGGTGCTTACGTTGTTAAGGAATGGGATAAGGGTACCAAACAGTGCACCTTGGAAATCAACCCCAATTTCACTGGTAACTTTGAAGGTCAGAAGCCTTCCATTAAGACCATCGTTTACACCAAGATCGTTCAGGAAACTCAGCTCGACCAGTTCAAGACCGGTCAGGTTGATATTCTCTCCGGTATCACCGGCGGCGCTGACACCAAGGCTGCTCTCGCTGAAGTTGACGCCAGCAACGGCAAGTTCGCTGAAGTTCACTATCAGAGAGCCGGTTACGGTAAACTCCAGTTTGAATGCGACTTTGGTCCCACCATGTTTGAATCTGTCCGTCAGGCTGTTGCTTACGTTCTGAACACTGCTGAATTCGCTTCCGCATTCACCGGCGGTTACGGTACCGTTATTTACGGACCTTACTCCCCCGACTTTGACATGTGGACTGCCGTTAAGGATGACATCAACCTGGTTGACTACTCCTTCTCCGTTGAAAATGCGAAAAAAGCTCTGGTCGACGGCGGCTGGATCTACAACTCCAAGGGTGAAGCCTTCGTTGAAGGTCAGACCGGTGTTGACGCTGTCCGTTATAAGAAGCTGACTGCTGAAGAAGCTGCTGCTCTCAACGGCGTTAACAAGACCTACGCTTCCGTTGAAAACACCGACGGCGTGGAATATAAGACCGTTGAAGTTAACGGCGAATACTACATGCCTCTCGTTATCAACTGGTTCGGTACCACCAACAACGACGTTACCGATATGTTGGCTGCTCGTCTTGTCGGCACCGACAACGTGAAGTCTCTCGGTATGGTCGTTCGCTCCACTGTCGGCGACTTCGACAAACTGCTCGGTGAAATCTACCGTGAACCTTCCTACGGTTACGGCGGAACTCCCACCTACGGCATGTTCAACCTCGCTACCGGTTGGAACAGCGCGATCTATGACTATTCTTGGAACTGGTCCTTGGATCCCGCTTATTTCGATTACTCCGTAAACAAACTTTATGACGCGTATGACGTTGCATTCCCCTACTACGATGCTGAAGGCAACCACACCAAGATGAGCTATGCTGACGCTGTCACCGCTTCCGGCGGCAAGATCGGTATGGACTACCTGTCTATGGCAATGGTTTACGATGCTACTACCGTTGAAGAATACAATCAGTGGTGGAAAGCTTACATCGAAAGATGGAATCAGCTCATGCCCGACATTCCCCTGTACTCCAACTACTACTATGACGTCTACAATGCGAAGATCGAAAACTTCAAGACCAGCCCCTTCTGGAGCCCCGTAGACGCTCTGCTTTACTGCACCATTAAGAACGCTGCGTAAAGTTCTCTTTGTTGATACCCCTTTGGGTTGATACTAAATAATGGGGGACATCCTTCCGATGCCCCCCATTATCCCTTATATCACCTGAAAATTATTGAAATATTTTGTCGTTTCCATAATTTTCAGATGATACAAGGTATTATCTATCGGTCCCGTATAAACGGGGCACAATGCAAGAAAGCGAGTTTATCCAAATGGGCAAGTATGTTCTGAAAAGATTAGGGTACGTCCTGGTCGTTTTTCTGATCCTCTCCCTGCTGATGTATCTGGTCTACGCAATGATTCCCTTTGACCGGGCACGTGCCGAAGTAGAACAGTACAAAACGATCTACAAAAACGAACCCGAAAAATTTGAGGCAAAGTATCAGGAGCTCCGAAAAGAGCTTGGATTAGACCAAAACGTCATCGTACGGTATCTTGGTTGGATCGGTGTTGTTCCTATTAACGGACAATATCAAGGTCTGTTACAAGGAGACTTTGGCTACAGCTATACTTATGACCGTCCGGTCATTGAGCTATTAGCCGAACCGATGCGGAATACGGTCTTCATAAATATAATTGCGACAATTATCGCGCTGGGGATTACAATTCCCTTAGGTATCTTCTGTGCAACTCACCGCGGCGGCAAGCGAGATACCTTTATCCAAACGGCAACCATCATTGGCTATAGTATACCTACTTTTATTATGGCAATCGTTTTCATCTGGTTGTTGGCAATTCTTCTTCGAGAAGGGATAGAAACTCTGACCGGGCTTGATTTGAACATCTTCCCTGTCTCCGGAATGAAGACCCCCGGTTCCGATTTTACCGGAATAAAAAAATATTTGGACGAACTCCATTACATGGCACTTCCCATTATCGTTATGACCGTGGGTTCTCTGGGTGGTATGACCCGTTACGTCCGTGCTTCCATGACCGAAGCTCTCAGCATGGACTGTATCCGCACAGCTCGTGCAAAAGGTCTGCGGGAAAAAGTAGTGGTTTATAGCCACGCTTGGAAGAACGCCTTGATTCCGATTATTACGCTGGTCATCGGTTGGTTCCTCGGAATTTTCTCCGGCTCCATCATGATCGAAAATATTTTCGGACTGAACGGTATGGGACAACTGTACATCGGATCTTTGAACGCGAAAGACTTTGAAGTCGTTCTTCTGATTCAGATGTTCTACGTTATTATCGGTCTTTTAGGCAACCTTATTGTCGATATTGCATACGGTATCGCCGATCCGCGCGTCCGTGTGAACAAATAATAAAGGGGGATGAATTAAAATGGAAAAGAAACAAAATAAACGTCCCTCCGGATTTTCACGTATGTTTGGGCGCATGTTCCTCGGGAATGCCGTGGAACATACGGTGGAAAACGAACGTTATGACAGTCCTTCCAAATTGGCGGTCAAACGGTTCTTCCGTAAGCCGATTGCAGTAACTGCACTGATCATTCTGATTGCAATGATCCTTTTTGTTATCATTGGGCCGATCTTCATGCCCATTGACCTCTCCTATACCGAGACGCTGCACCAAAACGTTGCACCGAATCTCACAATGATGAACATTCCGTCGGAAATGAAGGATTCCCCGATTAGCATCACCTCACAAGGCTCTTTCACCATGGGGGTTGATAAAAACGGCGGCGTTCATACTTGGGGTTATTTTTACACATTCTCCAAAGATCCCGCAAAGAACGTAATGAACATTCCCGAAGCAGTAAAAAATGCAAATATCGTTTTGGGAGCTGCCGGAACCGATCACTGTATCGCAATCGGAGACGACGGTACCATCTACGGTTGGGGGGACGACGACGTTGCGCAGTACGGTCGCAACGGACGTATGTTGGGTGAATATCCGCAACCCATGGAACTGATTAACGGAAAAATTGACGTTGATAATATTTCTCAGTTGGTCTGTGGCGATCAGATGACCGGTATTTTGATGAAAGACGGTACTCTTTACGCTTGGGGTAACGCCATGGCAAAGTGTATCAACCTTGATTCCATTTATCGAGCCATCAAAAAAGAAAATATTAAACTGGCAAAGATTTGCTTTACCAATACGAATATGTTTGGTATTACCGAAGATGGAAAGTTCATCACCGGTAGCAATAAACAGTATGAAATTTACCGCGGACAAAACACCCAAGAATACATTGGAAACCGCAAAGTTGTAGATATTGCATCGACCGGAGACAGCATTGTTCTTCTTTTGGAAGACAGTGAATTGATTTCTCTCGGTGCGATTACCACCGGACCGGAAATTCCCGAAGGTGAAAAAATTGCATCGGTTGCGTCCGGTTCCCGCCACTTCGTTCTGACGACCGAAAGCGGAAAAGCTTACGCTTGGGGGAACGGTGCACTGAATCAAACCGACGTTCCCAAGAAATTGACCGCAGAAGATTCTGTGGATACGGTTTACGCTTCCGGCTTCCAGAACTACGCTTTCAAAGATGGCAAACTGGTTGAAAAATGGGGTTTGCGTGGTTATTTGATGGGAACTGACGATCTCGGACGTGACGTTTTAAACCGCGTTGTTAACGGTGGCCGCATGACCATGACCATCGGAGCTGTAGCCGTTATTGTTTCTTCGATCATCGGAATTATCGTGGGTTGTATTTCCGGATACTTCGGCGGTTGGGTTGACCTCTTGCTGATGCGTGTTACCGAAATTTTCTCTGCCATTCCTTTCCTGCCCTTTGCCCTGGTTCTCTCTGCAATTCTTCAAGGAAGTAGCTTACAGGAAGATACCCGAATCTTCATCATCATGATCATTCTCGGGCTCCTGTCTTGGACCGGACTTGCAAAACTGGTTCGTGGACAGATCTTAGCAGAGCGGGAAAAAGAATTTGTCGTTGCTGCCCAATCTATGGGAATCAAAGAAAGCCGGATTGCATTTAAGCATATCCTGCCTAACGTGGTTTCGGTTATTATCGTTTCCCTGACCTTGGACTTCGCAACCTGTATGCTTACCGAATCTTCCCTGTCTTACTTGGGCTTCGGCGTGAAATTGCCTCGTCCCACTTGGGGTAATATGCTCGACGGATGCCGTAACTCCATCGTCATTCAACATTTCTGGTGGCGTTGGATCTTCCCTGCTCTGTTCCTTGCGATCACCGTTATTTGTATCAATATCATCGGCGATACGCTCCGTGACATTCTGGATCCCAAATCGGAGGTGGAAAAATAATGCCGTTACTTGAAGTAAAAAATCTGCATACCTATTTTAAAACGAGAAACGGTACGGTAAAAGCCGTAAATGACGTTTCCTATTCCATTGAACGGGGACGCACCCTGGGCATCGTGGGAGAATCCGGCTCCGGGAAGAGCGTTTCCGCAATGAGTATCCTTCGTCTGTTGGACGCAAACGGTTATATCGCAAGCGGAGAAGTCAACTTTGACGGAAAAGATTTGGTTCATCTTCCCACGCAGGATTTGTATCATATCCGCGGAAATCGTATTTCTGTCATTTTCCAGGAACCGATGACCAGTTTGAATCCCGTATTTTCTATCAAACAACAGCTTTCTGAACCCTTTATTATCCACCAAAAGCTTTCCAAGAAGGAAGCAGAAGCTAAGTGTATCGAAATGCTGCGGGAAGTTCAGATTCCGAATCCGGAATCCGTAGCAAAACAGTATCCCCATCAGCTTTCGGGCGGTATGAGACAACGCGTCATGATTGCCATGGCATTGGCTTGCAAACCCGACATTCTGATTGCAGACGAACCCACCACCGCATTGGACGTAACCATTCAGGCTCAGATTCTGAAGCTGATGAACAATCTGCAGAAAGAAAACGGAACCGCCATTATGTTCATCACCCATGATCTTGGTGTTATTAACGAAATGGCAGATGACGTCGTCGTTATGTACTGCGGTCAGGTAGTAGAACAAGCACCCGCAAAAATTATCTTTGCAGACTGCAAACAAAGTCACCCCTACACGGAAGGATTGATGTTCTCGATCCCCCGTTTGAATGATGATCGCTCCAAGTTAGATCCCATTCCCGGCGTAGTTCCTCACCCCCTGGATCTTCCCAAGGGTTGTAAGTTCGCGCCTCGCTGTAAGTATTGCACGCAAAAATGCATTGACGAAGAACCCGGACTTGTCAAAGTAGATGAAAATCAGTACGTGAGATGCTTCTATCCGGAAAAAGCGGAAAGGAGAAGTGCAGAACATGAACAAATTACTGTCAATCAACAATCTTAAAAAATATTTTCCGCTGGCAAAGACCAAAGTTTTCCAGAAAGAACAACTCTACACCCGGGCAAACGAGGACATCTCCATTGATATTTTTGAAGGGGAAACCTTTGGTTTGGTAGGAGAATCCGGTTGTGGGAAATCTACCCTTGGCCGCGTCCTTCTTCAGATTTACGAACAAACCGCAGGAAACTGTATGTATTACGGTCGCACCATTGATGCGGTAGCACCTCAATACGTACACAACACCCTCAGCCATGCCACCGCCTTCGTGGAAAAATACCACGCGGCAGAACAAAAGGTAAAAGATCTTACCGAGAAATGTGATGCACTGGGCGATAACGCAACCTTCTTCGATCTTCAGGAAAAGAATCTTGCCGTTGCCGATGCAAAAACCGCATTGGACAACGTGGCTAAAATTCTGGGCGGATTCGTTGCAAAGGATACAAAAGAAGGCGCAGCACTTCTGTTGGAACGTTTTGGATACTCCGTCCATATGGCGAAGTTGAACGAAAAAATTTCCGATGCGAAATTGGAAATTGAAATCTTAGAAAACAGCGATAAAAAGCAACCTGAGAAACTCGAAAAGATTAACGCAAAAATCAGTGCATTGCAGACTGAAAGCGACAAGATTGCCGCTTCGATCTCCGACGTGGATCTCAAAATTGCCGATCTGAAAGCAAAATATAAAGAAGATGAAGAATTTTCCAAATACGAAGCGATGTTGGATAACGGAATCGATCTTTCTCGCTTGAATAAGGCAGAAATGAGATTGCTTCGCAAGGATTTGCAAATTATCTTCCAAGATCCCTACTCTTCCCTGAATCCCCGTATGACCGTGGGACAAATCATTGAAGAAGGTCTGATCACCCATAAATTCTACAAACCCGGCTCTCCCAAAATGAAGGAACACGTATTCCGCGTTATGGAAGAATGCGGTTTGCAGAAATATATGTACAATCGCTATCCCCATCAATTCTCCGGCGGTCAACGTCAGAGAATCTGTATTGCAAGAGCCTTGGCGGTTAATCCCAAATTCGTGGTTTGTGACGAATGCGTTTCTGCCTTGGACGTTTCCATTCAGTCTCAGATCATCAACCTGTTGCAAGATCTGAAAGAACAAGAAAAACTGACCTATTTGTTCATTTCTCATAACCTTTCCGTTGTACGTTATATCTCCGATCGCATCGGCGTTATGTATCTTGGGAATATCGTAGAAGTCGCAGATACGGACACATTGTTTAAGGATCCCCGCCACCCCTATACGTTGGCATTGCTCAGCTCGATTCCTACCACAGATCCCGACAGCCTTTCTAAGGAGCGGATCATTCTGGAAGGGAACATTCCGGGAAATATCAAACCGCCCTCCGGTTGTAAGTTCCACACTCGTTGCTATATGGCTTGCGACAAATGTAAGAGAGTTCCTCCCCCGCTGACGGAAGTCGAACCGGGACACTTCGTAGCTTGCCATTTCTTGGATAAGAAGATGGACGAAAACGGCAATTATTTGTTTGATGTCAATCTGGTAGCCCACGGATCGGAACGCGGCTAAGACAAAAAAAGGACGTAAACTATGCTCTTTTTCCGAAAAAAACTGAAAAAAGCTTCAAAAGAAGATGAGGAACGCTTTGCTCGTACCATGGAAGAAAACAACGTTGGTTTCAAAGATAAGTTTGCTATGGTGATTTCCGCATTGCTCGTTCTGGTTCTTCCCAGTCTATTGGTTCTTTTGGTACTCAGCGGTTTTGTGATGTTCCTATTTGGTGCATTCCGATAATCCGTCGTGTGAAATAATAAGTATCCCCGGCAGGAATTTCTGTCGGGGAATTCTTATAATTTCGGAAAAAGACTTGAAATTTGTCGGATTATATGTTATAATCTATATGTACTCATTTATCTTGATTTGAGAAAGGATATTTGTTTGTTATGACAGAAAATTGCAACGGTCCCCGCAGCCAAAGAAATCGAAGAAAAAAATGCGGCAAACTTGCACTGATCATTATTGCTGCGGTACTGTTTGTTATTGCAATTGTTTTTGTAGTAATATTTGCGATTAAAAACGCTCCAACCTCAAACCCTTCAGACACCGATATAACAGATTCCTTGAATTCCACGGAAATTTCGGATACAAATACAGACACACCGGAGGACAACTCGATCGTTCCGGTCTCCTCAGCTACCGTTTCCGTTGTAGGAGACATTTTAACTCATCTTTCCGTATTGACTGCCGCAAAAGATACGGAAACGGATTCCTATATCTTTGATCCATTCTTTTCCTATGTTTCTCCTTATATTTCCAAGGCAGACTATGCCGTATCAAACTTAGAAGTCACCTTAGGTGGAACGGAAAATGGAAAAACCTATACCGGTTATCCTCGATTTAATTCCCCGGACGCCATCGCTACGGCATTGAAAACTGCCGGATTCGACATGGCAATGACTGCCAATAACCATTGCTACGATACCGGACTTACGGGGCTTCAGAGAACATTAAACGTCCTTTCGGAAAATGGATTGGATACACTTGGTACGGTTTCCGATAAAAACAATGCAAAATACATTGTAAAAGATATAAATGGAATTCGTATCGGAATGATCTCTTACACCTATGAAACCAGTGATTCTTACCCTGACAGACCGTCCATCAACGGAATATTAACCTCCGAAACTTCCGTTGGTCACATCAATTCTTTTGACTATAAACAATTAGATAAGTTTTATGCAGAAGTAAAAGACCATATCACAAACATGAAAGCTGCAGGGGCAGAGGCTACGGTTCTTTATATTCATTGGGGGAATGAATATCAGCTCGCCCCTGCGACCTCACAAAAAAATATTGCACAGAAGATCTGTGATCTTGGCATTGACGTTATTGTAGGTGGCCACCCCCACGTCATTCAACCGATGGACCTGTTGGAAAGCACCGTAGACGAAAACCACAAGACCGTATGTCTCTATTCCACCGGAAATTTCCTCTCCAATCAACGGCGGAATCTAATGGATTTGAAAACCGGGAATACGGAAGACGGTATCGTATTTTCGTTTTCCTTTACGAAATACAGTGACGGAACAGTGGCACTGGAAGAGGCAGACGTTCTTCCTACGTGGATTTACCTGCACAAGGAAAACGGTAAAAACGTTTACAGTATTCTTCCTTTAGATCAATCGATTGAAGATTGGAAAACAACATTCACCCTTAACGATGCAAATCTTACCCATGCAGAAGAATCTTACGAGCGCACCATGTCGCTTGTAGGAGAAGGCTTGACCGAAATTAAAACCTATCTACAAGAAGAAAAGATCGCCCGATTGGAAGCCTTTGCACAAGTGAATCAATAATCTTTTATGACCATCGAAGCCTTTTGATGGTCATTTTTTTGCGTTCTTGACGGAATAATACAAAAGAATACGCTGATACTATTTTTACAAGGACGTGATAAAATGAGTTCAATTTGGACAGAAAACATAGACCGAAAAAGTTTCAAACCTTTAAAACAAGATATTCAAACCGACGTGCTTATTATCGGTGGAGGGATTGCGGGTATTCTATGCGCATATCAGTTAAAAAAAACAGGAATTGATTGTGTATTGGTAGAGGCAAAACGTGTTTGTAGTGGAATTACTGAAAACACTACGGCAAAAATCACACTGCAACACGGATTGATCTACGACAAATTGATAAAAAAATACGGACTTGAAAAAGCACGACTTTATGCAGATGCAAATCGAAAAGCCGTTGCGGAATATTCACGCATTTGCAACGGCGTTGATTGTAAATACGAAATCAAGGAT
This sequence comes from Eubacteriales bacterium, assembly GCA_045603745.1. GTDB lineage: Bacteria > Bacillota > Clostridia > Oscillospirales > UBA644 > RGIG995. Next base: position 76,839 of record JAZUMQ010000052.1, read on the forward strand.
TCATATGTGTATTCTCTTAGTGATCGAGACAAGATTGAAAGAGAAGCGCGAGCACTTCAAAAACTCGGGATCGACGGAACATTTTGCGAATCGGTCGATCTCCCCTTTTCCATTGCAGGAGCGGTGCAAATCAAAGAACAAGCACAATTTCACCCTTTAAAATTTCTATTTGAAATTGCGAAAAATCTCCCCATATACGAAAATACAAAAGTATTAGAACTAACTCCATACAACGCCATAACACCATATGGAGAAATTAAGTGTAAAAAAATCATCGTTGCAACGCATTTCCCGATAATAAACAAACACGGCGGATATTTTCTAAAAATGTATCAACATCGCTCCTATGTCATTGCTCTTGAAAACGCACAAGCCATGAATGGAATGTACGTTGATGAAGACGAAAAAGGGTTGTCATTTCGCAATTTCGGAAATCTTCTACTTCTGGGAGGCGGTGCGCATCGCACCGGAAAAAAGGGCGGGAACTGGAAGGAATTGGAAGATTTTGCAAAGAAACATTACCCCTCTGCACAAATTCACCATCAATGGGCAACCCAAGATTGTATGACCTTAGACGGAATCCCATATATCGGACAATACTCCAAAAGCACACCCGACTTGTACGTTGCCACCGGATTTAACAAGTGGGGTATGACTTCGTCGATGGTTTCCGCAATGATCCTTACAGATTTGATTCGAGGCAAAGAAAATAAGTATACTGAGGTGTTTTCACCCCAAAGAAGCATACTGCACCCTCAGCTTGCTGTAAATACTTTTGAGTCTATAATGGGATTAATTACGCCTTCCGTACCTCGTTGCCCTCATTTAGGTTGTGCATTAAAATACAATCCGGAAGAACATTCCTGGGACTGCCCCTGTCATGGTTCCCGCTTTACGGAAAACGGAGAGCTAATTGACAATCCGGCAACCGACGATAAAGAAATATGAGCGGATAAACTTTTTACAAAAAAATTGTAGTATTATAGAAAATGTTGAGATACCCGAATGCGGAAGTAATTACAATGCAGGCACCCGAAAAGGTGTATTACAAAATCTGCATAAAACAAAAGAGCAGGCATAAAAACCTGCTCCATACATAACGAAGAAACTCGAAATTACAAAAAAATTAACTCAAATCCGTTATGAAGCGACTTCATTATTCACTCGAAAATCCGTTCTCTTTTAATGAATAATGAATGATGAAAAATGAATAGTGAATAATACAAAACGAAAATCCGCCCTCTTACGAGAACGGACTTTCGTTTTGGTGCGGGTAACAGGACTTGAACCTGCACAGCCTTGCGACCATTAGAACCTGAATCTAACGCGTCTGCCAATTCCGCCATACCCGCATATAAATTTACCTTGGATATTATAGCATATTTTCAAGCGGTTGTCAAGGCGTTTTTAATGTCATTTTTGTAAACTTTTCCACGAAAAACAACCGTTGTAATATTCTAAAGTATACGAACAACGTTGGGTTTTAAGTCTTTGTTCCGTTCTTTTGTTTTCGGGGTCTGATGCCGGCAGATCCAAAACAAAATCAATGGAACCAAGAATTGTAAAGGAAGTGCAAAATATGGAAAAATTTGCAGGTAATTAAAAACAGAATTCGTATTATCAAAAGCGATGGCAGAATACCCGCAAAGCAATAGTATCAAAGGAAATGAAATCGGTTTAGGATCCACCGAAATCATACTACGGATCCCTCGGGAAACCAATTTCATGAAATAAGCGGATCGAACAATCGCCGATAAAAAGAAGAACAATGATGAAAAAACTTCAATTCGCGAAAAAAAGTCGCCGACGTTAACCAAGGAAGCGGCAAAGTTGAGAGGAAAATCCAAAGTATTAGATAATTTTCCGCCCAACAACAAAATATTCTGAAAAACAACAAGTAAAGACAACGCAGATGATATAATTGCGACCGAAATCCAGGCTTTCCGTTCTTTTTTCGGTTCTTTAGGATAAAAAGACAAACCGAGCAATAAGAATGCATTTCCAAAGGGAAAAGCAAGATTTTCCGCGGTGCAATAGAACACGTCTGCAGTATTTTTATAAAAGATCGGGAAAAGGTTTTCCACACGAAACATTTGAACCAAAAAGGCAAACACTAAAAAAACGATAAACGCTATCGGAATTATCGTTATATATGAAAAGCGGTACAACATTTGATCTTCGCGAAAAAGAAAAAACAATACCGTTAAACTGATGAGCGCCAACAAAATCAAAATATCGGTATTCGGCAATGAAACGATGTGAACAAATCCGGCGTAGACCCGCAGGGTAATTGCTGCCTGACTAAAACAATAGAAAGTGATGATTCCGACCATTGGATAACTGATCCATTGGGGAAGAATTTTCAATAAATCAAAAATATCTTTTCCCGGATATAAAATCGAAATTTTAGATAAAAAAAGCATCCATAATATCAAGATGATCGAAGTAAACAACATCGAAATCCAAGTATCTTGTTCTGCCCGGTAGCTGCTTCCGATCAGAAGATTGGCTCCCATCAAAAACAAGATGGCAAAGGAACCGTTTTGGCGTGTTTTTGGAGAAACTTTCATAAGACTAAGCCCGCCTTCCCGAACAGATTCAAAATCCAAGATGACAATCCGATACCTATAATTCCATAGGAGTAAAAAATAAAGCATATCGTTGCAAGAAGAATCAACACCAATCCGGTTCGGCGTGTCGTTTTTGTTGAAGAGCAACGGAAAATATACCATATTGCTCCGCCACCGACCAGGAGAGGAAAAAATAATTGCGTCATTCTGTGATCCTTTCATTGGAAAGTCCAAAGTTCGCCAATTCTACGGAACATTGGGGAATGAGTTTGATGTCGTCATCGTTCTTTTTATTTTTCCATTCATCAAAGAGTCTCGGAGCATGACGATAAACGTATATTTCCAAACCAAATATATCCGAAAATTCCTCTTTCACTGCATGATTCCAATCTTCTTGAATCTTTTTGGTCAATAGGTGTGCCACTTCCGATTCGGTTTTTTTCATACCTTCCTCCGTGGAAATATCAAATCCGACAGGAAGCGTGGTGAGAAGAATATCGCAATCTATCGTTACAAAAACCAATAACGAATTTTCCTTTGCTATTTTTTTCTTTGTTTTAACCGCTCGAATTTGACAAGGAACTTCCGTTCCGTCATCGGTACGGAGCAACAACTCTCCCCTTTGATATTCACCGGAAACAAGCAAAATACTCTGCGTAAAATCAAGATCCATTTCCGTATATTTTTTTCCGTCGCGAAAACCTTGACTTCCGGATACGGAAAATTGTCCGTCGTTTTTTTGGAACATGGGAAGAATGGACAAATTTCCATTCATAGGGAATTGGTATAGTTTTGTAGGAGTAACCGAACCGGTTTCGGTATAAGAATTTTCAATCACAGAAGCGTAATCATAGGAGGAAATCCTCGATTCCTTCTCCCCTGTTGACAACATTTCCGACGCGTCGGCTCCGGAAACAACGGCAAGAAATAAATCCGAACGGTATTCCGAATCTCTCAAAAAATAATCGACAAGCCCCGAAATCCCTTGAGACGCTATTTCGTCGGAAAACAAAATCAACTTGCAATGACTGAACTGAAGATCCTTGGTAGCGGCATTGACCAATCGTTTCAGGCAATCTTCCACACTGTTACCGGCTTCTTTCAATACTTTTGCTTTTGGAGTTGAGGTTTCCGAATCCGCAGGTTGTATCACTTCCACCGAAACAGAGTAAGCCGTATCTTTTCCTTTATCAATGGAAATCCCGGCAACCATCGCGGTATCATTGATTTCTTGATAATCATAACAGCCATTGAGCGAACACAATAGCACCACAGAAATAACAATCAAAAAGAAATGCTTCATATTACCCCTTTCTGCGGATTTTGTCCTTGGAGAAAAAAGTAGGACGGGTTCGCATCAGCCACCAGGGGGCGCGGATCAAAATGTCTTTCTGATCTTGAACGTGGGGAGAAAAACAATAGGACAAATAGGGAACGTGAAAGGATTTCATAGACATCAGATACAACACGATTGCTAAAAATCCAAACAATACACCATACAACCCCAAGACTGAACCAAGAAACAAAATCATAAATCGCAACACAATAACAGAGTTTTCCAATCGGGGAGAAATCAAACCGGTGATTCCCGCAAAGGCAACAATGATCAGCGTAGTTGATCCTATAAACCGAGCAGAAACCGCCGCATCACCGATAACGATAGCACCAACGATGCTCAACGCTTGGGCGATACTGTCGGGAAGTCGCTGACTTGCCTCCCGCAAAATTTCAAAAATAACGATCATCAAAAAGCATTCCACGGCAATGGGAAAGGGAACCCCAACCCGGGCTTGCGCGACGCTTAACGCAAGATCGGTAGGTAATAATTCTTGATGAAAAGAAACCAACGAAACGAAGATTCCGGGAACGGTAATTGAGAGAAAGTAACAGATAATCCGCAAAAGTCTCCCAATGGACGCAAACCAAAAATTTTGATAATAGTCTTCGGCAACTTGAAAAGTTTCCGCGAAAATGTAGGGCATTTCCAGAACGACCGGAGTTCCGTCCAAGACCAACGCAACGCGCCCCTCCAACAATCCTCCGGCAATTACGTCGGGGCGCTCCGTAACACCAATGGTTCGGAACAAAGAACCGTGATGATCCGAGATTTGCTCTACGATATAATTTGAGTCGAGAACTCCGTCGATTTCAATTTTTGAAAGACGACGTTTGACTTCCTCCAGCAACTCCGGACGCACAATGCTGTCTAAATAGCACAAAAAACCCTTACATTGTGTTCTCGTCCCAAAAGACATTGGCTCAGCGCGAAAATCAACGGTTTTTAGCCTCCTGTGGATCATGGCGACGTTCATCATCACCGACTCGGTAAATCCCTCTCTCGGTCCAAGAAGCGCTTTCTCCGCATTTGGTTCTTGAGGAGTACGGACAGGGAATCCTTTGGTACTTGTAACAACAGCTTGGTTACAACCGTCCAAAAAAACGACACTATCTCCCATCTGCATCGCATCAAAACATTCTTTTGCGGTGGAGATAATTTGGGTGTCCACGTTAAAGATCACCCGCTGAGAAAGAATCTCTGCGGAAGTTATCGGAATATCTGCCTCGATGACCGGACGAATTACACTTTCAAAAACGATTTCGTTCTTGACTAACCCATCAAAATAGACTGCAAAACAAGATGCAAATCCGGGTTTTTCCGAAGAAAAATCGCGACAAATGAAAGTTCCGTCTCCGGAAAAAACTTGTTGAAGCATTGCACGGTTTTCCGAAAGAACCGATGACAATGGAGCGTTTTGGGACAAATCTCCGGTGGAATTGATTGTAAACTCCGGAAACGGAGAACTCGTTTCCTGTACAAGATCGTTTATCTGGGTCTTCCCTTTCATTGCAATGCTCCTTTCGTTTTTTCTTATTATAAACAAAAATGCCCTGTCTATTCGACAGGGCAAAAAACGAAATTTACTTTTGCTCTAAAATATCTACAATCTCGCCGCAATAGAGACGATGATAATCGTTTATGGGATAATGGTGCTGAATTTCCGAATCGAGAAAACCGGCAGGGTCGAGATCTTGAATATAGATTTTTTTACAGACGATTGCCAACCGTGCCTCTTGAAACGTCACGGCATTCTCTTCAAAATAGGGAGTTAACCCGGCAAGGCTTACTTTATCGCAGTCCCGCCCGGATTTGGTTCCGCAAATTCGGTAGATTTCGTCCTGTCCCGGCTGTAAAACGGAAACCGTAAAATAAGGTTCACGTTCAAAAAAATCATAGGTGTACCGTTGAGGACGAATGAAGACGGATACAACTTTTTTATTCCACAAGATTCCCATTGTCCCCCAAGACGCAGTCATAGTATTAAAGTTTTCGGGAGAACCGGCAGATAACAACAATTTCTCTTTTCCGATTAATTGAAAAGGATCTTTCATTTCGGGAAGATCGGTATGAACGAACATAATATTACCTCCAATATGAATTTATTCGGGTTCGTTTTTCCAAAGAAAAAGACGTCCGGATTCATTCCATTCTTTGAAAAATAAAAACAGCAGCGGGAAAATAAACACTCCGGAAATTCCCATCAATTTCATTCCAAAATAAATACTGAACAAAGTGGCAAGGGCGGAAAGACCGATGTTTTTTCCCACAATGCGGGGCTCTAACAGCTCCCGGACAACGGAAACAATTACCGCAAGAACGATCAAGCCAATTCCTTGAGTCGGAGAGGACAATAAAAGCCATTGAATCAATCCCCAAGGAACGAGAATGGACGCCATACCAACATAAGGCAATAAATCTGCCAAAGCGATAACGGCAGCCAAAATCAAAGGATAAGGGGATTTCAAAATCCAAAGTCCGACCAACAGTTCTGTAAAGTTGATCGCAAACATAATTCCGTGGGCTTTCAGAAAACGAAGAATCTTGCGGACAAGAAAATCCTTAATATCATAATATTCCGCTTGTAGACGCGCTGGCAACTGACGAAGAAAAAATGGTTCGATCTTCGGATACGAGACAGAAAAAAGAACCGATGAAACAATCATAGCGAAACAAAAAATCACCGCATTTGGCAATGCCAAAAGCAAGTTAAGAAGTTTCATTAATGCCTTTTGAGACAAATCCAAAATTACAGGCAAAAAGGTATCCATTTTTTCCAGTAACCAATCCGCCGCATCACCGTTCAAAAATGGAAGATTCAACGTGGATAGAACGCTCTTAAAATCCGTTGTTTGAATCCACTGCAACAACTCAACAGCTTCTCCGTAAATCAAAGCGCCGATTTTCCACAACAAAAACAACAGAATTCCCCAAAAGGGAACAATAACGATCAAAGAAGAAAACCAACGTTTGTGAATTCGCGAAAATTTGCTGATTAAAGGGTGGAACGTGGCCGCCACAGAAAATCCAAAAAGGAATGGAAGAGTAGGCGGAATGATATAACGGAACGATAAGAAAACGATTGCAATAATCGTTCCCCAGTAGGCAACATTAACCAGAAATTGCAGTTTATTTTTCATCATCTCACCGTAGAAAAGGCTTTTTCTACAGTTTATGCAAATATTTCTTGTAAATACATTTTAATAACACTTGCAAATTCACGGCAATAATAATTGAGATGAAAAAAGGGAATTTCCGGCATTTTTGCAGCGACACCGTAAGGGATTAAACCTTCGGAATCGCAAATCTTTTTACTGCGGAACAGATGGAATCCGGTAGTAATAAGCACGACTTCTTTTCGCTCGGAAGCGTTTCCACTAATAATTTTTTCCGCATTTCGGATATTTTCCCGGGTGTTGGTGGATTTATCCTCTTTAATTAGGCGATTATCTTCAATTCCACGCGCCGTCAGCCAACGTCTCATAGCCTCTGCTTCGGTAATATCTTCCCCGGGACCTTGTCCGCCGCAAAGAATAGCAATCGAATCCGGGTGATCGTTCAACCATTGAAGCGTTGCTTCCAAACGGTAACGCAACATCATAGAGGGGGTCTCCCCTCGTACACTGCACCCGAGAACAATGACAGTTTGAATAGAATCGGGAATGTCGGTATCTCCTTGATGATGAGAAAGGACATTGATTTCAACAACAATAAAGAGAATCAACAATACAAAAACAGAAATGATGATACACCATTTCAAAATCTTGGCAGCTTTTTTCCAGGGGCCCTCTCTTTTTGAAAGTAAAACAAACCAATAAAAAAACAATCCAAGAAAACAAAAAAAGAACATCAACTGAAATAAAAACGATATTCCGGAAGATAAAGAACTTAAAAACAGGAAAAGAGCTCCGAATCCCATCAAAAACATCGTCACCGTTCCTTGCTTTGTTTTGATAAATGAAATCATCTTATGCACGAAGTCTCCCCAATTTTATAAATTTTTCTTTTTCTCAATTATATCACATATTATTTTAAGATGCAAGTAGTAAAAATCTTAAGATTGTTTTAACAACGTGATGGTTCAGCCAAGATCATTTCCAAAGAGTTTAAACTCAAAAGATCCTAATATAAAAGTAATAGAACTGTTTTATAATACGAGAAAAAAAGCGTAACTTTTTTTGAAGAAACCCCATTTCCTATAGACAATATCTTCTCTGTATGTTATAATATTAATATAAAATTACATTGATCGATCTCGATCCGGAAAGGGAAAATATGTTTACACCTGATTATGAAAATCTGCAAAAAGCTGCAAGGAATATTGAATGCGAAAGATTTCCTCTTTATGAGCACATTATAACTCCGAAAATCGCAGAAGACATTTTAGGTAAAAAGTTTTCTGATCTTATCAATGGAAATTTCTCTGATAAAAAGGAATTCTTCAGAAACTATTGCGAATTTTTCAAGGTCATGGGATACGACACCATAAGTTTTGAGCAAGTGATTACCGACGCCCTTATCGATGGCGGAGCCTTGAGCGGTCAGAAAAAAGGAGTTATTCAGACACGCGAGGATTTTGAAAAGTATCCGTTTGATGAGATCCCTGAAATCTATGCGAAAAAATTTGATGAAAGTTTTTGTGCCCTAAGAGAAGTTATGCCCGACGGAATGAAAGCGGTCGGTGGCGTTGGAAACGGCATTTTTGAATGCGTCCAGGATCTTGTGGGCTACATGGATCTTTGCTATATGTCAGCAGATGATCCGGAATTGTACGCCGATATTTTTGCCCGTATCGGAAGAATGAATCTTACCATTTGGACGGACTTCATGAAAAAACATTCCGACGCATTCTGTGTTTTACGCTTTGGAGACGACCTTGGATTCAAATCAAACACTCTCATTGCAGCAGAAGACATAAGAGAACACGTTATTCCGTGCTATAAACACATAATTGACCTGGTACACAGCTATCAAAAACCGTTTCTTCTTCATTCCTGCGGAAAGATCTTTGACGTGATGGATGATCTGATCGCCGCGGGAATCGATGCCAAGCACTCCAATGAGGATCAGATTGCAAAATTTCCCGTTTGGGTCGAGCGTTACGGGAACAAGATCGGCAATTTCGGTGGCATTGATACGGATGCCGTATGTCGTCTTTCAAAACCGGAACTCAAAGAGTACATAAGCGAAGTTGTCGCAAAAACAAAGGGACATGGTGGGTTTGCTTTCGGTTCAGGAAATTCTATTCCATCCTATGTTCCAACGGAACAATTCATAGCCATGAATGAAATTGTCCGTGAAATACGTGTAGAGTAATGTATAAAAATCACCAATAGTGGTGAAGTAAACGAGAAATAGTCTTAAATATTAAATTTAGCGGGCTATCCATGATAGACCCGCTATTTTTTATACAAAAAACAGCTCCCACCAAACGAGTTGATGGGGGCTGCAGAAATTTGTCCTAAAGACGATATTCGATTTTACTCGATTTCACGATTGTTTTCGGGCAATACCTTTTATCACGAAAAAGGCAAACCCGTTTACCATTTTGAAAAAGGTTGAAAAATGTATATTTTCGCACCTTTTGTCTTGAAAAGTCCAAAAAATCCCTATTTTTTAAGGTTTTGCAAGGTTTTGTGCGTAAAAAAACGACCTCATAGAATTTCTTCTACAAGGTCGTAATTTTATTTTGTTTTGCCTATTGTGTTATAAGGCGGTTTGCCTTTTCACAACGATTTTAACCTCAAGCCTTCGCGTTCAAAGCGGCTTGCGCAGCGGCAAGGCGAGCGATGGGAACACGGAAGGGAGAGCAGGAAACGTAGGTCAAACCAACGTTATGGCAGAATTCGATGGAAGAGGGATCGCCGCCGTGTTCACCACAGATACCGAGGTGCATATCGGGACGAACTTCTTTTCCGAGAGAAACTGCCATCTTAATCAACTTGCCAACACCGATCTGATCCAGTTTTGCAAAGGGATCGTTTTCGTAGATCTTGGTGTCGTAGTAAGCATCAAGGAACTTACCTGCGTCATCGCGGGAGAAACCGAAGGTCATCTGGGTCAGGTCGTTGGTACCGAAGCAGAAGAATTCAGCTTCCTTAGCGATTTCATCGGCAGTCAGACAAGCTCTGGGGATTTCCATCATGGTACCGACTTCGTACTTCAATTCAACGCCGGCGGCGGCAATTTCGGCATCAGCGGTAGCAACGACGATGTCCTTAACGAACTTCATTTCTTTGACTTCACCGGTCAGAGGAATCATGATTTCAGGAACGATGTTCCAATCGGGATGAGCCTTCTTAACGTTGAGAGCAGCGCGGATAACAGCAGTGGTCTGCATCTTGGCAATTTCAGGATAAGTGACAGCCAGACGGCAGCCGCGGTGACCCATCATGGGGTTGAATTCGTGGAGAGAAGCAATGATAGCCTTGATGTCGGCAACGGTCTTACCTTGAGCCTTGGCAAGGTTTTCGATGTCAGCTTCTTCCGTGGGAACGAATTCATGCAGCGGGGGATCCAAGAAACGGATACAAACGGGATTGCCTTCGAGAGCTTCGTAGAGAGCTTCAAAGTCGCCCTGCTGATAAGGAAGAATCTTAGCCAAAGCGGCTTCGCGTTCTGCAACGGTATCGGCGCAGATCATTTCGCGGAAAGCGGCGATACGGTCAGCTTCAAAGAACATATGCTCGGTACGGCACAGACCGATACCTTCGGCACCCAGTTCACGAGCCTTCTTCGCATCGGTAGGAGTGTCGGCATTGGTGCGAACTTTCAAAGTGCGGAACTCGTCAGCCCAGCCCATAATCGTACCAAAGTTGCCGGAGATTTCAGCGTCAACGGTGGGAATAATACCATCGTAGATATTACCGGTGGAACCGTCGATGGAGATATAATCGCCTTCGTGATAGGTCTTACCGGCAAGTTCAAACTTCTTGTTTTCTTCGTCCATCTTAATGTCGCCGCAACCGGAAACACAGCAGGTACCCATACCACGAGCAACGACGGCTGCGTGAGAGGTCATACCGCCACGGACAGTCAGGATACCCTGAGAAGCCTTCATACCGGTAATATCTTCGGGAGAGGTTTCCAAACGAACCAAAACGACCTTCTTTCCGGCATTGTTCCAAGCTTCAGCATCTTCAGCGGTGAAGACGATCTGACCGCAAGCAGCACCGGGAGAAGCACCCAAACCTCTTCCGGCGGGAGTAGCAGCTTTCAGAGCCTTAGCGTCGAATTGGGGGTGGAGCAGGGTGTCCAGATAAGGGGGATCGATCATCTGAACGGCTTCTGCTTTGGTCTTGTGACCTTCGGCAACCAGGTCAACGGCGATCTGAAGAGCAGCCTGAGCGGTTCTTTTCCCGTTACGGGTCTGGAGCATATAGAGTTTACGGTCTTCGACGGTAAATTCCATATCCTGCATATCGTGATAGTGATTTTCCAGAGTTTTGCAAACTTCCTGGAACTGAGCGAACGCTTCGG
>JAZUMQ010000053.1:0-48920 GCA_045603745.1 Eubacteriales bacterium
ATCACAAGTTACCGATGTAACTTCCTTTAAGCAGTCAGAAGCAATTTTTGCTCCTTCTTCTGATATAGAGTAATGCATCCACTTGCCGTCTTTACGACCGACCACAATACCAGAATCACACAGTATCTTCATATGGTGGGATAGTGTGGGCTGTGTCACATTGATTTCTTCCAGCAGTTTGCAGGCACACTTTTCGCCGCTTTGTAAGAGTTTAATAATGCGGATACGATTTTCGTCGCAGAGTGCTTTGAATATGGTTGCTATTCTCTTTTCATCTGCCATAGCAATTCACCTCCAATAGATAATCGTCTATATGTATTATACACATCAAATAGATAAATGTCAATATGTTTTTGCAAAAAGATTATGAACTCTTTTCAAAAACCATTAATCAGGTATCTATTGATTTTCTCGCCCTTTTGTGCTATACTATTTACATCAAAGGTTTTTGCACCGAAAAAGGGCAAAAATCGAAAAAATCGGTGAAAATGTAAATTGCGCAAAAGCCCTTATGTATCAAGGGCTTTTGGGCATCTTTTTGATTTGGTAAGATTGGTGAAGGTATGCGCATCGCCCAGGAAAAGATGAATTGCAAAAACTTTTATATGTATAACCCCTCTTACGACGGTGTAAGAAGATAATCTCAAATTTTATACCGCAAAAATCCCTGCAATAACACAAAAAACCGCCTCTATTTTCTTGATAGAGGCGGTCATTTTATGCCGATATGGTTTAAGAATTTACGATAATCTCACAATTCGTGGCGATAACGGAATTTTCCAAAACGATTTCTCCGATGGTGTCGGCGACGATTTTCCCGGAAGCGGGATTTTTCACCGAATCGATGTGTCCTTGAACCGTGGCGTTGACGGTTGAATACTCAAAGGCAAGGTCGGTCTGCTCCATGGTGCAGTCGACAAGGGTCAGATTTTTGCAATAGCAAAGGGGTTGCGTGCCGATAATTTTGCAATTGATCAAGGTCAGGCTTTCCGAATACCAGCCCAGATATTCACCCTTAACGGTACAGTTTTTGACCGTGACGTTTTTACTGTGCCAAAAAGCGTCTTTCGTGTCCAAATCGCAGTGTTCCACCACCAAATCTTCGGTGTATTGGAAGGAATATTTTCCCTTCATTTCTACGTTGGAAAGTCGTCCGCCTTTGGTTTCAAACAAAAAATATTGGGCGGTAAGGTTGCAGTTTTTCAGCGTAATATTTCGGCAACGCCAACCGAATTCTTCCGAAATAATGTTGCAATCGGAAAACGCCACCTGTTCACATTCCCGCAACGCCTTGACGCCGTTTATGGTGCAATGGGTAAGTTTTCCGCGCTTTGCATACCACAACGATGCCCGCACTCCTTCGTCCATCAAAGAATGTTCCACCGAAAAATCTTCCGTATGCCAAAAGGGATACCGCAGAGAGAATTTACAATTTTTAATTTGAACGTTGCGGGCTTCTTTCAGCGCCGATTCTCCGTCGGCGGGACCGGCAAAGGTGCAACCTTCTACTGTTGCGTTTTGTAAAGCGTACAACGCCCGCTCTTCGTCCATGGTGCGATTTTTTATGGTTTCCAAGTTCTGTTTCCTCGACTTTTTTCGTGTTTTCTACAGTATATCACAGTTGGAAAAGAATGTCAAGATGGGAGCGGGGGGGACGGTGTTCTTTTCTTTCGGGAGAAAGAAAAGAACCAAAAGAAAGTTGAATTTTTGGCGGGGATATTCACGCCCAAAAAATGAGTGCTTTATAGATTCAATAATTGTTTCTTTTTTGCGTCGAATTCTTCTTGGGTAATGATATTGTTGTCAAGAAGATCTTTGTATTTTTTCAGCAGATCTGCTTCGTCGCTTTGAACGATTGTTGTGGTCAGTGTTTCCTGTTTTTCTTGTTGTCTTTTTAGCAGGAGATTACTGATTTCTTTGTGGATGTCCCTTACATTTTTGATCGCCAGAAAGCAGATTTTCCCCGAAGATGTCGAAACGGATACTCCTTTTAACAAGGGAATGATGGATATTGCAGAAACCGAGTCAACGGGTAAATCAACCTGTTTCAGCCATATATCTTTCCCATAAATTCTTTTGTTTGTAACGGTCATTTCAAATTTGCCTGTGCAAAAATAGATTAAAAGACAGATGAGAGAAAAGGCTGCCGAAGGAAATACGAGATACCAGCCTCGTTCAATGATACGGAAAAGAGACGAGTGGATTACGGATTTATCTATATAGTCGCGACACGTATAACATGTTTCCCAAGAATCCCACCAATATCCGCAGTCTCCGATTTCGCTATGCTCTAAATATGTATTGTAAACGTATAAGTATTCATCTAGGTAGATTGCAACGCACGTGATGAGGCAAACCGTTGCCAAAATTATCGCCAACCAGCGAAAAACTTTTTGTGCTCTGTAAGGAGTGCTCTTGATAATAACTTTTTCATCCATGATAAAATTTCCTTTCTATTGGTCTTCATCTTTTTTGTTTTGTCTTTTTTCTTCTGCGGTAACGCAAGAGGGACAGGCGGGATTTCCATTGTCTAAGTATTCGACGTATTCTTCATCGAATTTTCTCCCGCAAATGGGACATTCCATTTTTGCCATAAAAACCTCCTTAAAATAAAAAGTGTGTGCAGCTTGAAGCCACACACACCGAAAAATGCATAACTCCAAGTCTGCTACCACACAAAACTTATCACTTACACAAGTATGCGAAAATGAGCATGCATTTTTACCAAAATAAAAATACATACTTGCGTAGTGATATATTAAGTTTTGTGTGGTAACCATATTATACCACAAATTTTTGAGTTTGTAAACCCCCGAAAAAAAAGAAATGCAAAACTATTGCATTTCGACAAAATATGTGTTATAATATCTTTGGTGCTGACCTATACGGTAGGCGGTTAACTCTTTGCCCTCGGAAAGGGGGCATATGTATGAGCTACGTAACGTTACAGGACTTGTTCCAGTATAGCCTCGTAATCATAAGTGTGATTTCGATTTTTGTTACTGTTTTACATAAAAAAAGATAACCGCCCCAGTCTCGCAAACTAAGCGGTTATCTTTTTAACCTAATTGTTTGAGGGCTAACCGTCTATCGGTCAGCTCCTTTTTCTATTATCATTATACACTATTTCAAACCATTTGTCAAGTGGTTTTTTTAATTTCTTCCCCGGCACAAGAATTGTGCCGAATTTGGCTTTTTTCTTTGGTTCTTTCTTTTTTCTCCTGAAAAAAGAAAGAACATCAACTCTTTCCACTCATTATTTCTCCCCTTACCGCGTATGATGAAAGAGGGAAAAGGGGGAGAGGGTATGCGATTGATGGTGTGTGGCAAAAAGGGGATTCTGGCGGTGGTCGGAATGGTCGTTTTGGCGGCGATTCTGATTTCCCTTTGTTGCGTTCACGTGGTCTGTACGGCGTCTCCGGGGGTTGCGGTTCCGATTTTGATGTATCACAGCGTGGGGTATAACAACAAGGTACAATCCCAGTATATTTTGTCTCCCGAAGTCTTTGAAGAAGATATGCACTGGCTTTCGGAACACGGTTATACGGCGGTGTTCGTATCGGATCTGGTTCATTTTGTCGCCCATAAAACCGCCTTGCCCGACAAACCGGTGGTCATTACCTTGGACGACGGATTTCTCAACAACCGCACCTGCGTGTTGCCTATTTTACAGAAATACGGAATGCGGGCGGTGATTTCGGTGGTGGGCAGTTTTTCCGAGACCTATTCCAATCACCCCGATCCCAATCCCTCTTACGCCTACTTGACTTGGGACGATATTTCCGATCTGGCAAAAACCGGTTTGATCGAAATCGCCAATCATACCTACGATATGCATTCGGTGGGGGAGCGGAAAGGGTGCATGAAGTTAGAAAGTGAATCGGTTGCCGCCTATTCCGCTACTTTATCCAATGATTTGAGCAAATTGCAATCGGTATTGACCGAAAAATCCGGCGTGACCCCGACGGTCTTTGCGTATCCTTACGGAGCCATCAGCCAAGAGGCGGTGTTCGTGTTGCAATCGTTGGGCTTTTCTGCCGCTTTGACCTGTGTGGAAAAGGTGAATCTCCTTTCCCCTTCGTCCCCCGAGACACTATACCACCTCGGTCGGTTCAATCGCCCCTCGGGGGTGACGACGGAAAATTTTATGAATCGTGTCTTTGGCGAAAGTTGACCGTATTGTCAGATTATCCAAAAATCGGATAAAACCATGCGTTTCTTCGGGGCAAGTGGACAAAAATGATATTAAAAATGTTTCAAATATGTGGAAAGTATTGACATTTTTATGGAAATAGGATATAATGAACCCAGTGGCGACAGATTGCCGCTGCGGAATATGGAAAAGAGGTTACTCCCAATGTACGAAGACAAGACTTTGGTCTGCAAAGATTGCGGACAGGAATTCACTTTCACTGCCGGTGAGCAGGAATTTTATGCCGAAAAGGGTTTCACCAACGAACCCCAGCGTTGCAAATCCTGCCGTCAGGCTCGCAAAAACGCTCGTGGCGAAAACACCGAACGTCAGATGTATGACGCCGTTTGTGCTGCTTGCGGAAAAGAATGCAAGGTTCCTTTTGAACCCCATGACGACCGTCCGGTCTACTGCAGCGACTGCTTCCGCAGCCAAAAGTAATTTGAATTCAACATCGAACCGGGAGACGAAATGCCTTCCGGTTCTTTCTTAACACAAAGAAAGGACAGGCTTATGAAGAATATTTGGCACGATATTGACCCAAAGCGCATCACTCCCGAAGATTTTGTGTCGGTGGTGGAAATTTCCAAGGGCAGCAAGAAAAAGTACGAATTGGATAAAGAAACCGGCTTGATCATGTTGGATCGAATTCTTTATACTGCGACCCACTATCCCGCCAACTACGGTTTCATTCCCCGTTCTTTTGGGGACGACGGAGACCCGCTGGACGTGTTGATCATCTGCTCCGAGGCGTTAGAACCGTTGACCTTGGCACGGTGCTATCCTATCGGCTATATTTCCATGTTGGACGACGGGCGAAACGATGAGAAGATCATCGCCATTCCCTTTGCCGACCCCACTTACAATCAATATCGGGATATTTCCGAATTGCCCGCCCATATTTTCGATGAAATGCGTCACTTCTTTAAGGTTTACAAAGCCTTGGAAGACAAAGAGACCGTCGCAGGGGAAGTCCACGGCAGGGAAGACTCTATCAAAGTTATCGCAAATGCGTTAGATAATTACATCGAAAATTTCTGTAAATAATTAAAGGAGACATTTACTATGTTGTCGAAAAAATATTCTCATGTAATTGTTCTTGGGGTGGACGGTGCCGGATCTTATTTCAAAGATGCCGATACCCCGCATTTTGACCGTATTTTTGATCAAGGTGCCGTCACTTATCGGGCATTGTCGTCCAATCCCACCATCAGTGCTGAATGTTGGGGCTCTATGCTGCTCGGAGTAGGTCCGGAAGTTCATAAATTGACCAACCGTATCGTCGGGTCAACGCCCTATCCGGTGGATTCCCCCTTCCCCTCCCTCTTTCGTCGGATTCGGGAGCAGATGCCCGATGCCCAACTGGGTTCGTTCTGTGATTGGAATCCGATTTCCTTTGGAATCGTGGAACAAAATGCCGATGTTGTCACCGCAACGGCCCGAGATACGCAACTGACCCCCATGATTTGTGATTATATTCGGGAAAAACGTCCCGATTTTCTCTTCGTTCAATTTGACAGTGTTGACGGTGTCGGTCATAAAAAAGGTTATTTTTCGGCGGAGCATCTGCAACGGATCCACGAGGTGGATGAACTGATCAACGATGTATATCAGACCATTGTGGATTGCGATATGGCAAACGATACCTTGTTTATGGTGATTGCCGATCACGGCGGTGCAAACCGATCCGAAGGGGGCGGAATCCACGGCGGTTGGAGCGATGGCGAAAAATACGTTACCTTTGCCGCTTCCGGGAAAGGGGTCAAACCGGGGCAGATCGAGCGTATGAACATTCGAGATCTTGCGGCGATTGTGTTGTACGCCTTTGGAATGGAACAACCGGTGTTTGAGCAAGAGGGGTGGACTTCGCAAATCCCCGACGGAATCTTTGACGATCCTGCAATTCCAGAATATCGGGATGTTTTGGGGACCGGTGCGGAACCTCGCATTTCCGAAACGCCCCATACGTCCAGATTAATTTAATTTTATGCAGTAAATATCCCCGATTCACCTTGAATCGGGGATATATTTATTAGGAAAAAAACATATGCTCCACAAAGATTTTCACGCCAATGGCGATCAAAATCACACCTCCGAAGACAGCCGCTTTTTCTTTCATCAAAGCACCGAATTTCTTTCCGGCGAAAGAGCCAAAGAGACAACAGAGCGCTGTGACGACCCCGATAAGGGAAACGGCAAGATAGGGGTTTGTATTCGGGAACGCCACCGCCAAGGTGACCCCCGCCGCCAGGGCGTCGATGCTGGTGGCGACCGATTGAGTGAAGATCAGCTTATAGGTAAAGGGGGCTGTGTCGCAGGCGATTTCCGGGTGTCGCAAATTTCTGATGGCTTCCACCAACATTTTACCTCCCAAAAATCCCAAAAGAATCAGGGCGATCCAATGATCGACAACTTCCACGTATTGGCTGAAGGTTGCCCCCGTCAAGTATCCGATGAGGGGCATCAATGCCTGAAATACGCCGAAACTAACCGATGCAATAACTAATTTTTTCTTTTCTTGCTTATAGCAGATGCCGTCGGAGACCGAGACGGCAAAGGCGTCCATGGATAATCCCAATGCCAATAGAAATACTTGAATCAATTCTGTCATAACAAATTCCTTAGTCAATTCTTATTTTCTTTGATGAGCAATTTTGCAATCCAGGTGCGCTTGACTTTCAACGCTCCTTTGGGGCAAAATTCCTGACAGCAGAAACAACGGATACATTCTTTTCGGTTGATGACCGGTTTTTTATCCACCATTTCGATGGCTTTTGCCGGGCAGATCTTGAAACATTCTTTGCAACCGATACATTCGTCGGGCGTCAGTACCGGGCGAGACGCCAGCGCTTTATCCATAAAGGTGGAAGAAATTCTGCCGAAAAAGGTGTGAGAATCTTTGTTGAACCGCAAACTGTGGGTGGTCTCCACCCGCTGATAATCGGCAACGATAAAAGGTTTCCAATCCCCCACAACGTCCAATTCTTCCGGAGTTTTTGGAATCCAACCCCGTCGCACGGCGGCTTGCAGGGTAGGAACGTCTTCTGCTTTCAGCCCAATGAGTTCTGCTCCCACAAGATCCGCGGCGTGGGGAGAATCCGAGGCAATGATGACACCGATTTTTCGGGGCGTTCCCGCCGTAGGTCCGTTGCCTTCCATTCCTACAACCCCGTCGGTGATGGAAAGAATCGGCTTAAAATATTCGTCCAGATCCAAGATCATATCGGCGAATCGGTCGGGGTCGGGATAGCGGTAATGGTATTCCGGCTTTGCCGTTCCGGGTACGACGCCGAACATATTTTTTGCAGCCCCGCTCATTGCCATCAGGCCGTGGGGCTTTAATTTACAAAAATCAATGATGGCATCAGCGTTATCTAACCAGGCGGTATAGGTAAAGGTTTTTGCCTCTTTTGCTTCGGGATATATCGCTTCTTTGATTTCAAAATTTCGATTCAGTTCCCCGCCGGCTTCTTCCACCGCCTTCATTCCGGTGACGGAATAGATGCGGTCAAGATATACTTTGGTATACAGTCCGCCGGGGCTGTCTCCCACGATGACCCGCGCTCCCTTTTCTTTCAGTAATTTTACTAAGGCACACAAAAGAACCGGGTGGGTGGTTGCCGCCGCTTCCGGCTTTAAAAAGGTCACAAGATTGGCTTTCACCGCAACGGTCATGCCGGGAGTGACCCAGTCCAATCCTCCCAGGGGTTGTAAGGCTTGTCGCAAGGCAGTTTCGGCTTGTTCCGGATCGTAATTATCACAGGGAACGACGGATACTTTCATGAAATCTCTCCTTTTTATTCGTTTCATTATTATAGCATAAATTTTCCCTTTTGTCTACCGCAAAAATCTCATTCTATCGCAAAAATGAATAATTTTAATGCATAAACCCCCAAAACCCGCGGATTTTTTCAAAAAAACCTGAATATGAAGAAAAAAGACACAATTTTTTTTCATTTTCCCCCTTGACAACGGCGGTGTGATGTGCTATAATACCCCCATAAAAGCTGTGACGAGGACGGTTTGGAGTCCCTTGCTTTGAGAGAGCCGGCGGTTGGTGCGAGCCGGAAGCAAGCCTCCTCATAACCCATCACCTCCGAGCCGGAAGTCCGAACGCCGTCGGTCAGTAGGCGCTTCCCGTGATTGCTGCGTTAATGCATAGGGATTGTTGGATCCCAAGAGTGGCGGAGAGAATACTTTCCGCAATTTGAGTGGTACCGCGAGTGTATATTCACCCGTCTCAAAGACTTTCTTTGGGACGGGTTTGTTTTTTTACCGGTGAGCCGCAGATCCGATCCCGTCCAACAAAAGGACGCGCTCACCTAAATTTTCCGTCAGGAGGTAAAAAACATGGCAACAACAGTAGAAACCGAAAAACTTCTTCAGGTCGCAGCGCGCATTCGGGAAATGCGGGAAATTTCCGGCATGTCCGTGGAAGAAATGGCGATGCAGACCGAAGTTTCCACCGAGGAATATCTTCGGTATGAAAAGGGCGAGACCGATTTCCCTTTCTCCTTTATTCACAAATGTTCGCTGGTTTTCAATATCGGCATTTCCGATCTTTTGGAAGGAAAATCTGCCAACCTTTCGTCCTATACCGTCACCCGGAAAGGGCAGGGACAGGAAACAGCAAAGGAAGACGGAATTACCATTCAGAACCTTGCTCCTATGTTTCGGAAAAAGATCGCCGAACCCTATTGGGTAAGATATGAATACGATCCCTCTCAGCAGAACAAACCCATTCACCTTGCCACCCACTCCGGTCAGGAATTTGACTTGATCGTCAGCGGAAAACTAAAGGTTCAGATCGGCAACCACACGGAGATTCTGGGAGAAGGGGACAGTATCTATTATAATTCTTCCACCCCCCACGGTATGATCGCCGTAGACGGTGAAGATTGCGTCTTCTGTGCCGTAGTTCTTCCGGGGGAAGATACCAAGGAAGAGACCGTCCGCGCCAGTATCGTTACCGCAAAATCTTCCGAACCCTTGGTTTGCGAAAAATTTGTGGAGACCGAAGAAAACGAACAGGGTGCGTTGCAGAATATCCGCTTCAAAAATACCGACACGTTCAACTTCGGCTTTGACGTGGTGGACGAGATTGCGGAACGGTATCCGGACAAATTGGCAATGCTTCATCTGGACGTCAATCGGACGGAACGGCGCTTCACGTTTAAGGATATTAAGCAATATTCCAACCAATGTGCAAACTACTTTACCTCGCTTGGCATCAAGAGAGGGGATAGGGTCATGTTGGTGTTGAAACGGCATTACCAATTCTGGTTCGCCATGGTTGCGCTCCATAAGATGGGGGCGGTTGCCATTCCCGCCACCAATCAGTTGAAAGAACATGATTTTGAATATCGCTACAACGCCGCCGGGGTTTCCGCCATCGTTTGTACCGCCGACGGAGACGTTGCCGATATTGCTGCTGCCGCTGCGGAAAAATGTCCTCAAGTAACCACCAAAATTTTAGTGGGCGGTTCCAAAGAGGGGTGGCATAATTTCGATGAAGAATTCAAACTGTTCTCCCGGAAATTCCTTCGTCCCGAAGATGCTTCCGCCGGAGATGAAACGGCGTTGATGTTCTTCACGTCCGGCACTACCGGAAATCCCAAAATGGCGGCACATAAACATACTTACGCTCTGGGGCATTACGTCACTGCAAAATATTGGCATTGCTGCGAACGGGACGGATTGCATCTGACCATTTCCGACACCGGCTGGGGCAAGAGCCTTTGGGGAAAACTGTACGGCCAATGGCTCTGTGAAGGGGCGGTTTTCGTTTACGATTTCGACCGCTTTGATGAAAAAGACATTTTGCCCATGTTCGCAAAATACAACATTACCACCTTCTGTGCACCTCCCACCATGTTGCGCATGCTCATTCGGGAAGATCTGTCGAAATACGATCTTTCTTCCATTCACCACATGACCACTGCCGGCGAGGCATTGAATCCGGAAGTGTTTAAGAAATTCAAAGAAGCCACCGGCCTTGAAATTATGGAAGGATTTGGGCAAACCGAAACCACCCTTGCCATTGCAAATCTCGTGGGTACGGTTCCCAAGATCGGTTCTATGGGAAAAGCTTCTCCCCAATTCGATCTGGACGTTGTGGACGCCGATGGCAACAGCGTTGCCACTGGGGAAGTGGGCGAGATCGTTATTCATACCGACAAGTCCGTTCCATGCGGTCTGTTCCGGGAATATTACCTGGACGATGAAAAGACCCACGACGCATGGCACGACGATATGTATCATACCGGAGATACTGCATGGCGAGATGAAGACGGTTATTTCTGGTATGTGGGCAGAGTGGACGACGTCATCAAATCTTCCGGCTACCGCATCGGGCCCTTCGAGATCGAAAGCGTGATCATGGAACTGCCTTACGTTCTGGAATGTGGCGTTTCCGCCGCTCCCGACGAAGTCCGGGGACAGGTGGTCAAAGCTTCCATCGTTTTGACGAGAGGTACCGAGCCTACGGAGGAACTGAAAAAAGAAATTCAGAACTACGTCAAACAGCATACGGCACCTTATAAATATCCCAGAATCGTTGTTTTCCGTGATTCATTGCCCAAGACCATCAGCGGCAAGATTCAGAGAAACAAACTGTAAAAAAATGCAAAATTTCTTATCGTAACTCCTGAGAGATGGAAAAAAGTCGGATTTTTTGCAAAAAATTGCGAAAAAGGACTTGACAAAGCACCAAAGTTGTGATAAAATAGTACTATTCTTTTTAATAGGTAAAGGCTTTGACGAAGAGGATACGGAATCGGTTTCCGCAGAGAGACGTGGCGGTTGGTGTGAGCCATCGGAAATTTTCCGTATTTGTCACTTCCGAGCCGGGAGAAAGAACACCTCTTGAAGGTCGGTAGAATCTCCCCGTGATTGCTGCGTAAAGGCATAGGGGTTGTTGGACCCCAAGAGCGGCGGTTTTTCCGCAATTTGAGTGGTACCGCGGGTGTATTGAAATTCCACAAGCACTCGTCTCAAAGTTTATCAGCTTTGGGACGGGTGTGTTTTTATTTCCGTCCCGGATAGGAGAAACTTTATGGAACAAATGACCGGACTTGATTTCAAGATCCAGGAAATGGCGAGTCGGATTCGCGAATTGCGTCAGCTGGAAGGGCTGTCCACTGCGGAAATGGCGGCGCAGACCGGTGTGACCGAAGAAGAATATCTGCAATGTGAAGCAGGGAAGAGCGATCTGAACTTCGCCTTCATCTATCGGTGCGCCATGATCCTGAAAGTCAACGTCACCGAAATCATCGAGGGGCAGAGCCCGAAACTGAAATCCTATACCGTTACCCGTCGGGGACAGGGACAGGAAGTTTCCAAGGCCCACGGCATGACCTATTATAACCTTGCTTATGCCTTTCGGGATCGAATCGCAGAACCGTTGTACGTTCGCAGTATTTACGATCCTGCCGCGTTACAAAAAGATATTGAACTAACGACCCACGCCGGACAGGAATGTGACCTGATCATCGAAGGAAATCTGATGGTTCAAGTAGGCGAGCACAAAGAAGTGTTAGGCCCCGGAGATAGCATCTATTTCGACTCCGATACTCCCCACGGTATGATTGCCGTCAACGGTCAGGACTGTATTTTCTACGCCATCGTCCTCAATCCCACCGGAGAACCGATTCCGGAACTGACCGAAGTAAAATCGGTTTCGGAAAAACGGGTTACGACTGCCGATACCAAAGACCGGATCTATCGGAATTTTATCGACGTTGTGGAAAACGAAAACGGTACCCCCACTTCCATCGAATTCAAAAATACGGAAAAATTCAACTTTGCCTTTGATCTTGTGGACGCTTTGGCAGATCGGGAACCGGAAAAATTGGCAATGCTCCATATTTCCAGAGATAAAACCGTCCGCCGGCTGACTTTCAGAGACGTTAAAAAAGCTTCTAACCAATGTGCCAACTATTTAAAATCCCTCGGGATCAAAAAAGGCGACCGGGTCATGTTGGTTCTCAAACGGCACTATCAGTTCTGGTTTGCCATGATGGGATTAAATAAACTGGGCGCCATCGCCATTCCCGCCACCAATCAGTTGCAGGAACACGATTTTGAATATCGGTTCCAATGTGCCGGCGTTTCCGCCATTATTTGTACCGCTGACGGCGATACCTCCCATCAGGTGGACGTTGCCTCGGAAAAATGCCCGGATCTGAAGCATAAGATCCTGGTCAACGGCACCCGGGAAGGATGGCGGAGTTTCGACGAAGAATATCCCTTGTATTCCACCCATTTCAATCGCACCGACGATTCTCCCTGCGGAGACGATTTGATGCTGATGTTCTTTACGTCCGGAACTTCCGGTTATCCCAAATTGGCGGCACACAATTACAAATACCCCTTGGGGCATTTCCATACCGCCAAATATTGGCACAACGTGGACCCCGACGGCTTGCATTTCACCATTTCCGACACCGGTTGGGCGAAATCCATGTGGGGCAAACTTTACGGACAATGGCTCTGTGAGGCGGCGATCTTCGTTTACGACTTTGACCGTTTCGACGCCGCTGATATTCTGCCCATGTTTGCGGAACATCAGATCACCACGTTCTGCGCTCCTCCCACCATGCTGCGCATGATGATTAAGCAGGATATTTCCAAATATGATTTTTCTTCGGTCAAGCACATGACCACCGCCGGCGAGGCATTGAACCCCGAGGTTTATCGTCAATTTGAAAAAGCCACCGGTTTGCAGATCATCGAAGGCTTCGGTCAGACCGAAAGTACGATGATGATCGGAAATATGGTAGGCGCTCCCCACAAGATCGGGTCTATGGGTAAAAAAGTTCCGATCTACGACGTGGAATTGCACGATGCCGACGGCAACGAAGTTCCCGTTGGGGAAACCGGAGAGATCGTGGTCAACCTCAAGAACGGACTTCCTTGCGGCCTTGCCGTTGGTTATTACGGCGATGAAGAAAAGACCGCTGAAAACTGGCACGACGGTTATTATCATACCGGCGACGTTGCCTGGAAGGACGAAGACGGCTTCTTCTGGTACGTAGGCAGAGCCGACGACGTGATCAAATCTTCCGGTTACCGCATCGGACCCTTTGAGATTGAAAGCGTCATCATGGAATTGCCTTACGTTTTGGAATGTGGCGTTTCCGCCGAACCTGACGAAGTTCGAGGTCAAGTGGTCAAAGCCTCCATCGTTTTGGTGAACGGCACCGAACCTACCGAAGAACTGAAAAAGGAAATTCAGACCTACGTCAAACAAAAAACCGCACCTTACAAATACCCCCGCATTGTGGTCTTCCGTGATTCCTTGCCCAAATCAGTCAGTGGAAAGATCCAGCGGAATAAACTGTAATACTTATGAGAGATTTTAAGCGCATTACCTTGCTTTGCGGACATTACGGAAGGGGGAAGACCAACGTGGCGGTCAATCTTGCCGTTGCTCTTCGACAACGGTACGATCGGCTCGCCGTGGCGGATCTGGACATCGTCAACCCCTACTTTCGCTCCAAGGACAGCCGAGGACAGTTTGAAGATCTGGGCATTCGCCTGATCTGTTCCGAATACGCCAATACCAACGTGGATATTCCGGCACTTCCTCAGGATATGTACGCCGTCACCGATGATAAAGACCTTCGGGTCATCATCGACGTGGGAGGCGACGACCGAGGAGCGTTGGCATTGGGGCGGATCTCCCAACGTATCTTGGAAGAGAACGATTACGAAATGCTCGCCGTGGTCAATTCCTCTCGCCCGCTAACCCATACCCCCGAAGATACGGTAGAGGTGTTGCGGGAGATTGAAGAAGCCGGCGGGATCAAGTTTACCGGAATCGTGAACAATACCAATTTGGGGCGGGAGACCGACGCGGAAGTGGTTTTGAATTCGGTTTCTTATGCCGAATCGGTTTCAAAATTGATGCAAATTCCAGTGGTCTTGACGACCGTTCCCGTAGAATTATTCCCACAATTGCAAGAAAAAATAGAGAATTTGTTCCCCTTGGAACTTCAGAAAAAACTGTGATGTCGGGGTTTGATTCCCGACACCCCATTTGAACGGAGATGTACTTATGGCAAAATTAACCTTTAAGACCGACTCCTGCAAAGGTTGTGGATTGTGCGTAGACGCCTGCCCGAAAAAACTGTTGCAGTTAGCTCCGGACCAGATCAACAAAAAAGGACACCATCCCGCGGTATTGACCGATGAAGCCGCTTGCGTTGGGTGCGCTTTTTGTGCTACAATGTGTCCCGATTGCGTTATTAAAGTGGAAAGGTGAGTGAATACCGTGTCGGATAAAGTTTTGATGAAAGGCAACGAAGCCATTGCGGAGGCCGCCATTATCGCCGGTTGCCGCCACTATTTCGGATACCCCATCACTCCCCAGACGGAAGTCGCCGCCTATATGGCAAAGCGTATGCCGAAAATCGGAGGGTGCTTTTTGCAGGCGGAAAGTGAAATTGCCGCCATCAACATGGTCTACGGCGTTGCTTCCACCGGGAAGCGGGTCATGACCTCTTCTTCCAGCCCGGGAATTTCTCTGAAGGGCGAAGGACTTTCTTACCTTGCCGGTGCGGATCTTCCCGCATTGGTGGTCAACGTTCAGCGGGGCGGCCCCGGATTGGGCGGAATTCAACCCAGCCAGTCGGACTATTTCCAAGCTACCCGTGCCGGTGGCCACGGCGATTTCAAGATGATCGTTCTTGCCCCCGCCTCGGTACAGGAAATGGCAGAGTTGACCGTAAAAGGATTTGAACTTGCAGATAAATATCGCATGACGACCATGCTTTTGGCTGACGGTACCATGGGACAAATGATGGAGCCGGTTGCCCTCAACGATCTGAAGGTCAACGATCCCATCGAAAAGCCCTGGGCGACCACCGGAACGAAGATGGCGCGGGAACACAATATCGTAAACTCTCTGTTCCTCGATCCCGCCGCCTTGGAACAAACCAACTTTGAACGGTTTGATCGCTACAAGACCATCGAAGAAAACGAGGTCATGTACGAAGAATATTTGATGGACGACGCGGAAATCGCCATCGCCGCTTTCGGCATTGCTGCCCGTGTTTCCAAAAACGCCATCGACGAAGCTCGGAAACAGGGGATCAAGGTGGGTATGATCCGTCCCATTACTCTGTGGCCTTTCCCGGTAGCTCCCTTCCGGAAAGCCGCAGATCAGGTCAAGGCGATGATTTCCGTGGAATTGTCCATGGGGCAAATGATCGAAGACGTTCGTCTTGCTACCGAATGTAAAGTCCCCGTAACCCTGTGCAATCGGGTAGGAGGAATGATCCCCTCTCCCGAACAAGTGTTGGAATCCATTTGTAATACCGCTGCCAAGATCGGAGGTGCCAACTAATGGTTGTATTTGACAAACCCCATGCTCTGACCGATGCCCCCATGCATTATTGCCCCGGCTGTACCCACGGGATCGTTCATCGTCTCGTTGCCGAGGTTATCGATGAATTAGGCATTGAAGGAAAAACCATCGGCGTTGCCCCCGTTGGCTGCTCCGTTATGGCTTATAATTATTTTGCTTGCGATATGATCGAAGCGGCTCACGGCCGTGCTCCCGCCGTTGCTACCGGCGTAAAACGTGCCGATCCCGAAAATCACGTGGTCTTCACCTATCAGGGAGACGGTGACCTTGCTTCCATCGGTATGGCAGAAACGGTTCACGCCGCCGCCCGCAACGAAAACATTACCGTCATTTTTATCAACAACGCCATTTACGGTATGACCGGCGGACAAATGGCTCCCACCTCTCTTCCCGGACAGGTGACCCAGACTTCTCCCTACGGTCGCGACACGAATCACTGCGGTTTCCCCATCAAGGTCTGCGAACTGCTCTCCGAATTGGACGGACCGGAATATTTGACCCGCGTCACCGTCAACAGCGTGAAGAATATCAAAACCGCCAAAGCCGCGATTAAAAAGGCGTTTCAGAATCAGCTCGACGGAAAAGGATTTTCTTTGGTGGAAGTCCTTTCTTCCTGCCCCACCAACTGGGGTATGACCCCCCAAAAAGCCTTGGAATGGATCGACGAAAAGATGATTCCTTATTACCCCTTGGGTGTGTATAAAGACAGATCTGCCGCAAAGGAGGAGACGAAATGAGCACGAAACAATTTTTGTTCTCCGGATTCGGCGGTCAGGGAATCCTGTTTGCCGGAAAATTCATCGCCTATAAAGGATTGATGGACGGCAAAAACGTCAGTTGGCTTCCCTCCTACGGTCCCGAAATGCGGGGCGGTACCGCTTCCTGCGGTGTTATCGTCGGAGATGAAACCGTTGGTTCTCCCATCGTTTCCCGTCCCGACGTATTGGTTGCCATGAATCTTCCTTCCTTGGATAAATATGAATCTACCGTAGCCCCCGGCGGAATCATTTTCGTGGACTCCACCTTGGTTTCCCGGGCGGTCAATCGTACCGACGTTACCGTTTATCCCATTCCTGCCACTCAAATGGCAAGCGATAACGGTACCCCCACCCTTGCCAACATGATTCTCGTAGGCAAGATTTTGAACGTTCTCAACGACTTTGACGAAACCAGCGTTCGTACCGCTTTGGGGAAAGTGATTTCTGCCAAGCGTGCCGATATGTTGGAAGTCAATCTTAACGCCATGAAATTGGGCGCAGATTATTGAAAGGAAACTTGGTTATGTTGAATATTTCCGTTACGAAAACCACCGCACCCAAGGAAAAGCCCGACGCTTCCACCCTTGGTTTCGGGAAGTTTTTCACCGACCATATGTTTATGATGGACTATTCCCGGGAAGAAGGTTGGCATGATGCCCGCATCATTCCCTTTGGAAACCTTTCTTTACACCCGGCGTCCACGGTTTTGCATTACGGCTCTGAAATTTTCGAGGGGCTGAAAGCATATCGCCGCGCCGACGGAAAAGTTCAGTTGTTCCGTCCCATGGAAAATATCCGCCGTTTGAACAACTCTGCGGAGCGTCTCTGCTTGCCTCAGATCCCCGAAGAAGATGCCTTCCAGGTGTTAAAAGCCTTCGTGGACATGGAACAGGATTGGACTCCTTCCGCGCCCGGAACCTCTCTGTACCTTCGTCCGTTCCTGTTTGGAAACGACGAAACTTTGGGAGTTCACGCGGTACATAACGCCACGTTCGTTATCATCGCTTCTCCTGTGGGAAGTTATTACAAAGAAGGCATCAACCCGGTTCGCATCATGATTGAAGACGAAGATGTCCGTGCGGTTCGGGGCGGTACCGGATATGCAAAATGCGGCGGGAACTACGCCGCCAGTAACCGTGCCGGCGAACGGGCGGAGAAAAAGGGATATTCCCAGGTTCTCTGGTTGGACGGTGTGGAACGCAAATATATCGAAGAAGTCGGCGCAATGAACGTTATGTTTAAAATTGCCGGCGAAATCGTCACGCCCATGCTTTCCGGTTCGATCCTACCCGGGATTACCCGGAAATCCTGCCTGGAAGTCCTACGCAAAGAGGGTTATAAGGTCAGCGAACGACTATTGAGCATCGACGAATTGGCAGAAGCCCTATCCAACGGCACTTTGGAAGAAGCTTGGGGTTGCGGTACTGCCGCCGTGGTTTCTCCCATCGGTGAACTATGCTACAAAGATACCAAATATATCATCAATGACGGTAAAATCGGCGCCGTCACTCAACACCTGTATGACACCCTGACCGGAATCCAATGGGGCAAGATCGAAGATACCTTCGGTTGGACTTGCTCGATTGACTGATTTATATCGGTATATGATTGTACCTGCGGTCCCGGAGTCGGTGTAAGCCGACCCCGGGGCTTTATACTTTTACAAATCCAAAGGAAAAATTTTTACGAACAAGTACGAATATAAAAGGAGAAATTCATTATGAAACAAATCGTTATTTCTGACACGACGCTCTGCAAAGAAGGCAGTGCGTACACTTTTAAAGAGAAGATCGAAATCGCCCGTCAACTGGAACGCTTGAACGTTGACGTTATCGAACTTCCCGAGATTCAAAACGGAAAAACCGATATTCTACTTGTTCGTACTTTGTCGTCCTTTGTGAAAAATTCCATTCTCTCCGTTGCCGTCGGAGTTGCCCCCGACAGTTTGGAAAACGCCCTGCAGGCGTTGTCCGGGGCGGCTCGTCCGCGGGTTCGGGTGGAAGTCCCTCTCTCTCCCGTGGGCATGGAATATCAGAGCCACAAAAAGCCTCCCAAGATGCTGGAGTTTATTTCCGCGACCGTTGCGGCTGCAAAACAATCCTGCGCGGACGTGGAATTTTGTGCCGTGGACGCAACTCGGGCAGAACCGGAATTCTTGAAAACGGCCGTAGAAACCGCCCTTTCTGCCGGAGCAACCGGAATTGCCTTGTGTGACAGTGCCGCCGAAATGATGCCCGACGATTTCGCCGCCTTTGCGGCGGGGGTCAAATCCTACTGTTCCGTTCCCGTCTCGGTTCGTTGCGACGATAAAAACGGACTTGCCTGCGCTTCTGCCATTTTGGCGGTTCGGACAGGGGTGGACGCCGTCAAAACCTGCGTGGGAGGAACCGGAGTTCCCTTGGAAACCTTTGCGGATATGATCAAAAATTGCGGCAATACCTATGGTTTTTCTTCTTCCGTCCGGGTAACGGAATTGCACCGGGGTATCAATCAGATTCGTTGGATTGCCGGCAATTCCAAGAGCGAACGGGTCACCGTTTCGGTTTCTTCTACCGACGATGAATCCATTCGCCTCGACAAGAGTGACGATCAAGCCGCCGTTACTTCCGCCGTCACCAAATTGGGTTATGACCTGTCGGAAGAGGACAACGCCCGGGTCTACGAAGAATTTCAGCGTGTGGCAGACCGAAAGACCGTTGGCGCCAAGGAATTGGACGCTATCGTTGCCAGCGCCGCTCTGCAGGTTCCTGCCTCTTATAAACTGAAAAGTTACGTTATCAACAACGGAAACATTATATCCGCCAGTGCCCAGATCACGCTGGAACGAGAGGGCAAAGAACTGCCCGGGATCTGTATCGGAGACGGTCCGATGGACGCCGCCTTTAAGGCCATCGAGCAAATTATCGGTCATCATTACGAGCTGGACGATTTTCAGATTCAATCGGTCACCGAAGGGAAAGAAGCCGTGGGGTCCGCTTTGGTCAAGCTTCGCTCCAACGGGAAATTGTATTCCGGCAACGGTATTTCCACCGACATTGTCGGTGCGGGGATCCGTGCCTACCTCAATGCCGTCAACAAAATCGTTTATGAGGAGGCTTGAAAATGAAACTGTCTTTTTCCACCAGAGGGTGGCATGAAAATACTTTTGAAGAATTTTGCGATGTTGCCGTAGATTTGTCCTTCGGCGGGATTGAATTACATAACGTCAACAACCGCCTCTTTACCGATCGGGACGGTGCATTCCACGATTATGCCGCCGCCGCGACCCTGCGCCGGTTGTATGAGAAAAAACTGCAGATTCCCTGCATTGATACCCTGTGCGATCTGTCCGACGATGCCGACGAAACGGCTTCTTTGGACGAGATTCGCCGTTGTATTGCCATTGCCGGAAATCTTCATATTCCCAATATTCGTCTGAAGGCTACCGCCGCCGACGAATCTGCCTTGGACGGTATTGCAGACCGCATTTCCAAAGTGTTACCCGAGGCAGAAGAAAAGGGAATCACCCTTTTGTTGGAAACGTCGGGGATCTTTGCCAAGACCTCCGTGCTGCGGGAAATGCTCAACCGCTTTGCCTGTGACAATCTCGCCGCCTTGTGGAATCTGTCTGCCGCTTATTTTGACGGCGGCGAATCCCCCGAAGAAATCATTCAGAACTTGGGTGCTTATATGCGGCACGTACAGTTCAGCGATGGGGTGATGACCGAAAAGGGAATCGAATACCGTCTTGCCGGAGAAGGAGAATTGCCCATCGCCGAAATGATGTTGGCGCTCCGTTCCGTCAATTACGACGGCTTTATTTCTTTGGTCTGGGATCCGAAATGGTTTCCGGAACTGGACGATATGGAAATTATTTTCACCCAGTTCGTTAACTACATGAAGCAGTATAACGATACGTCTCGCAATGAAAAGACCTTGTACTACAATCGGGCACGAACCGGAAAATTTATCTGGAAAAAAGATCTGCTGATCGACCTGACCTTTTCTCAGGTTTTAGATCGCATGGTGGAAGAATTCCCCGATCAGTACGCCTTTAAATATACGACGTTAGACTACACCCGCACGTATAGTGAATTCCGGGACGACGTGGATACCTTTGCCCGTTCTCTGATCTCCATGGGAGTCAAGGCGGGACATCACGTCGCCGTCTGGTGCTCCAACGTTCCCCAATGGTATATCGCTTTTTGGGCAACGGTCAAAATCGGTGCGGTTCTCGTTACGGTCAACACCGCCTACAAAATCGCTGAGGTGGAATATCTGCTCCGTCAATCGGATACCCACACCCTGATTCTCACCGAAGGGGGAAAAGACAACCATTACGGTGAAATCATCGCTCAACTGTGCCCCGAATTGGAGACCATGAAGCCGGGAGATTCTCTCCACGCCCATCGGTTGCCGTTTCTGCGCAACGTGATTACCGTAGGGTTTAAGCAAAAGGGCTGTATGACGTGGGAAGATGCCATTGCCCGGGCAAATCAAGTTCCCGTGGAAGAAGTGTACCGCATGGCGGCGTTGGTGGATAAAGACGACGTTTGTAATATGCAGTATACTTCCGGTACTACCGGATTCCCGAAGGGCGTTATGCTGACCCACTATAACGTGGTCAACAACGGAAAATACATCGGCGACCACATGGATCTGTCCACCGCCGATCGCATGATGATCCAAGTTCCTATGTTCCATTGCTTCGGTATGGTTTTGTCTATGACCGCTTCGATGACCCACGGAACGACCATGTATCCCTTGCCCTATTTCTCTCCCAAGCCGGCGTTGGCTTGCGTTCATAACGAACATATTACCGCCTTTAACGGCGTTCCAACCATGTTTATCGCCATGATGCAACACGAAGATTTCAAGAAGACCGATTTCTCTTATATGCGGACCGGAATTATGGCGGGGGCGAACTGCCCTGCGGATCTGATGAAGCAGGCGACCCAGCCCGATAATATGAACATGAAAGAGATCGTTTCGGTTTACGGTCAGACCGAGGCTTCTCCCGGTTGTACCATGTCCAGTTATTACGATTCTTTGACCGTTCGTACAGAGACCGTCGGCTCTGCCTTTGCCAACGTGGAATGTAAGATCGTTGATCCCGAAACCGGAGAAGATTGTCCCGATGGGGTTAACGGCGAATTTGTCGCTCGTGGATATAATATCATGAAAGGATATTATAAGATGCCTAAAGCCACTGCCGCCGCCATCGATAAAGACGGTTGGTTGCATACCGGAGACCTTGCCTGCCGCACTCCCGAAGGAAATTACAATATTACCGGCAGATTGAAGGATATGATTATCCGGGGCGGAGAAAATATTTATCCCAAAGAAATCGAAGAATTCATCTACACCCACCCCAAAGTCCGGGACGTGCAGGTTATCGGTGTTCCCGACAAACAGTACGGCGAAGAGATTATGGCTTGCATTATTCTGAAAGAGGGCGAGACCATGACCGCCGACGAGATGAAGGCTTATATCAACGCAAACATGGCTCGCCACAAAGTACCCCGGTACGTTGACTTTGTAGATAAATTCCCCATGAACGCCGCCGGCAAGATCCTGAAATACAAAATGCGGGAAGAAGCGGTGGAAAAATTGGGGCTGAAGAAGGATTGACCCATGGTAAACGGAACATTTGTTATTGACGCCCACTGTCATATTTACCCTGAAAAGATTGCCGCCCGGGCGGTTGCTGGAACTGACGCCTTTTACGGCACCACTGCCCGCTGTCCTCAAGGAACGGTGGCGGAATTGCTGGAAGTGGGGCAAAAGGCAGGTACGGATCATTTCATCGTTCAATCCGTCGCTACCACCCCAAAGCAGGTTCGTTCGATCAACGAATTCATTGCATCGTCCGTGGCAAATTCCAACGGAAAATTAACCGGTTTGGGAACGATGCACCCGGAATGTGAAGATATTTCCGGGGAGATCGCCCATCTGAAGGAATTGGGATTAAAGGGAATCAAGATCCACCCCGATATTCAGGCTCGTCCCTTGGATCACCCCGGATTTTTGGAAATGTATGCCTGCTGTGAAAGGGAAGGGTTGCCGGTTTTGATGCATACCGGAGATTATCGGTACGATTTTTCCAATCCCAACCGCCTGATTCCGGTTTTGGAACAATTCCCGAATCTCACCGTCATCGGCGCCCACTTCGGGGGCTGGTCGATCTGGGAAGAAGCCACGGAAAAAATGGCGAAATATCAAAACCTCTACGTGGACTGTTCTTCCAGTCTGCCCTTTATGAAACACCCGGAGATCGCCGCGGAATTGGTTCACAAATACGGGGTTCATCGGGTTCTGTACGGAACGGATTATCCCATGTGGTCGCCAGTGGAAGAACTGGAACACTTCCTTGCCCTGAACCTCACCGACGACGAGCGTCAACAGATCTTTTGGAAAAATGCTAAGAACCTCTTTTCCCTTTCCGATTCGATTTTCCAAACCGAAACGGTTTAAAAAAGGAACGATATTCTTCTTTCTTTTCAGGAGAAAAGAAAGAAGAAACAAGAAAGAAAAGCCAAAAACTCCGCCCAAGGGTTTGGGCGGAGTGGTTTATTTTAATCACATATTATTTAAGAACTTCCGGGGAGATTTTTCGATCTTTGAAATAATATTCCCGGTCGTGTTCCCCGATGGGGCGCAGAACCCGGCAGGGGTTTCCCACGGCAACTACGTTTGGGGGAATGTCTTTGGTTACAACGCTTCCGGCACCGATGACGGTATTGTCTCCCACCGACACTCCCGGCAGGAGGATTGCACCGGCACCGATCCAGCAGTTTCGTCCGATATGAATCGGAAGATTGTATTGGTATACTTGCTCTCTCAATTCCGGTAAAATGGGGTGACCGGCGGTGGCAACGGTTACGTTGGGGCCGAACATGGTGTAGTCTCCCACGTAAATGTGGGTATCGTCTACCAAGGTAAGGTTAAAGTTGCAATAAACATTTTTCCCGAAATGGACGTGAGCCCCACCCCAATTTGCGTGAAAAGGCGGTTCAATATAACACCCCTCGCCGATTTCGGCAAACATTTCCTTCAACATTGCCTGTCGTTTTTCTCCTTCGGAGGGGCGGGTTTGATTGAAGTCGTACAGCCGTTCCAGGCATTGGGTCTGCTCTTTCGTCAATTCCGCATCGGAGCAGACGTAGAGTTCTCCCGATCTCATTTGTTCTTTTGTATTTCCCATAATTTTTCCTTGCTGAAGCAATAATGCTGATCTGCCGACGCCTTTATTTCGATGCGGTTTCGCAATAAATACAACGGTAGATCCGCTTTTCGGGGTCGGTCAGTTTGAAGATATGCTTCAACTCTTGCTCGGTGGAGGTGATGCACCGGGGATTTTTGCATTTCAGCACGTTGGTCAACGTGATCGGCAGATCAACGGTTTTCTTTTCCGCTAAAACGCCGTCTTTAATAACGTTGACGGTGATGCCCGGATCTACGTACCCCAAAATGTTCAGGTCAAGATCAATTTCCGCATCAATCTTGATGATGTCCTTTTTGCCCATTTTCCGGCTGTTGGAATTTTTGATGATGGCAACGGTACAATCCAGTTTTCCCAATCCCAAAAGGTCGTAGATCTCCATGCCTTTTCCTGCGGAAATATGGTCGATCACGATGCCGTTACGAATGGAATCAATATGCATTTTATTCCACCTCCAACAATTTGAGAATCAGCGCCATGCGGATATACTTTCCATACAACACCTGTTTGAAATAACAGGCTCTCGGATCGTCATCGATCTCCACGGAAATTTCGTTGACCCGGGGTAGGGGGTGCATGATGCTTAAATCGTCCTTCGCGTTTTTCAATTTCACCGGGGTCAGAATGTAACTGTCCCGCAACCGCAGATAATCTTCTTCATTGAAGAACCGTTCCCGCTGTACACGGGTCATATAGAGAATGTCCAATTCCGGCAGGGCAGATTCTAAGTCGGTGGTTTGAACGTATTCAATTCCGCTTTTCTTCATGTTCTGCTTGACGTAACTGGGGACTTTCAATTCTTCCGGAGAGATTAGGACGATTTTCACGTTTTGGTAGCGGCACAAAGCTCCGATGAGGGAGTGGACGGTTCTGCCGAATTTCAGATCTCCGCAGAATCCCACCGTCAATCCGTCGAATCTTCCCTTTTCCCGAGAGATGGTCAAAAGATCGGTCAAGGTTTGGGTGGGGTGATTGTGTCCACCGTCTCCGGCGTTGATGACCGGAATGGACGCCGCTTGGGCCGCCACGAAAGGAGCGCCCTCTTTGGGGTGACGCATGGCGATAATGTCCGCGTAGCAACTAACGGTTTTCGCCGTGTCGGATACGCTTTCCCCCTTTGCGGTGGAGGAAGATTGGGCTTCCGAGAACCCCAAAACGCTTCCGCCCAATTCATACATCGCCGCTTCAAAGGACAAGCGAGTTCGGGTGGAGGGTTCAAAAAATAAGGTTGCCAACTTCTTGCCCCGGCATTTTTCGGAATAGTTTGCCGGGTGCTCGATAATGTCGTTGGCGGTGGCGATCAATTCGTTGATTTCCGCGGGAGAAAGGTCGAGAATATCAATCAAACTTCTCATGCTTTTGCTCCGTTTACCGCAAGATAATTCTTGATCCGGGTTACGTTTTCTTCGTTTGCAGGGTCTTCTTCCAGATATTCGATGATGTCGTAAACGTCAACCACCGAGTAGACCGGGAAGCCGAACTGCTCTTCAATCTCCTGCATGGCGCCTTTTTCGGTTTGTCCTTTTTCTTTCCGATCTACCATGATGAAGGTTGCAATGACTTTGGTGCCTTTCAGATGACTCAGAATTTCCATGCTTTCCCGAATGGCGGTTCCGGCGGTGATGACGTCTTCAATGATGACGATTTCTTCTCCCGCCTGGGGAACGTAACCTACGAAAGTACCGCCTTCGCCGTGATCCTTTACTTCCTTGCGGTTAAAGAAAAAGGGCACGTTCAATCCATTTTTGGAAAGAGCCACGGCGGCAGAGATGGAAAGGGAGATTCCCTTGTATGCAGGTCCGTAAAGAACCGCTTCCTTTTTGCCCAACTTGTCAAAGTAAGCTTTGGCGTAAAATTCGCCCATTTTCGTGATCTGATCTCCGGTTTTGATCATGCCGGCATTGATGAAATAGGGAATTTTGCGTCCGGATTTCGCCGTAAAATCACCGAATTTCAGAACGCCTGCACTTTGCAGAAATTCAATAAACTCTCTTTTGTAAGCTTCCATTTTTTACCTCTCCTTTAATCACAAAATTCGTTGATGCAACGTTCGTAAGCGGCAACGGGATCTTCGGCGGCAGTGATGGGTCTTCCTACGACGATGTAGTCCGAGCCGATCTCTTTTGCCTGCGCCGGGGTCATGACTCTCTTTTGATCGCCTACGTCTCCGTCGGCAAAGCGGACGCCGGGCGTGACGGTAACGAATTGATTGCCGCAGGTCTCATGAACTTTTCCGGCTTCCAGAGGAGAACAGACTACGCCGTCCAGACCGGCGATTTTGGCATTATGGGCATAGTGCATGACCACGTCGGCAATGGGCTTTTCAATCAGCAGATCTTTTTCCATGCTTTCCTGATCGGTGGACGTCAACTGGGTGACGGCGATAAGCATGGGGCGGGTTCCATCGGGACGGGTCAGCCCTTCGATGGCTGCTTCCATCATGCGGCAGGTTCCGGCGGCGTGGAGATTGGTCATATCCACGTCAAGACGGGAAAGAACCGCCATGGATTTTTTCACGGTGTTGGGAATGTCGTGCAGTTTCAAATCCAAGAAAATTTTGTGTCCCCGCTTTTTGATCTCTTTCACAATGGAAGGACCCTCGGCGTAATACAGTTCCATGCCGATTTTTACGAAAGGCTTGCGTCCGGTGAATTTGTCCAAAAACGCAAAGGTTTTTTCCGCACTGTCAAAGTCGCAGGCGATGATAACGTCTTTTCCCATGATATATCTCCTTTAATTCCAGTATTTCAAATGTAATTACGCTTGACCGATAATATCGTTCAGATCTTTGATGCCGTATTTTTCCATGACTTTTGGCAGATCTTCGATGATGTTTTTACAGGCGTAGGGTTCAATGAGGTTTGCCGCCCCTACCTGTACGGCAGTCGCCCCGGCGAGCATCAATTCGATCACGTCTTCCGCCGTGGTAACGCCCCCCATTCCGACAACGGGAATGTTGACGGCGTGGGCAACTTGATAGACCATGCGCACCGCCACCGGGAAGATGGCAGAGCCGGAAAATCCGCCCATTTTGTTCGCAATGACCGGTTTTTTGGTCTTCAGATCAATTCGCATGCCCAACAGAGTGTTGATCAGGCTGATTCCGTCTGCCCCCGCTTCTTCGCAGGCTTTTGCAATGGAAACAATGTCGGTGACGTTGGGGGAAAGTTTGATGATAACCGGTTTCGTCGTCACGGCTTTGACCGCTTTCGTTACTTCTGCCGCCGCCTCGGGAGACGTTCCGAAAGACATTCCGCCTCCATGTACGTTGGGGCAGGAAACGTTAACTTCCAGCCAGCCCACCTGATCGCATTGGTCCAACTTTTCGCAGGTTGCGGCGTAGTCGGGGACAGAAAAACCGCTGACGTTTGCCATGACCGGTTTATGAAAACATTGGGCGAGGCGAGGTAATTCTTCGGAGATGACCTTGTCTACGCCGGGGTTCTGAAGCCCTACGGCGTTGATCATTCCGGCGGTACATTCCGCGATGCGAGGTGTGGGATTCCCAAATCTCGGTTCCAAGGTCGTGCCCTTGAAAGAGAAGGTTCCCAGCATATTGATGTCGTACAATTCGGCAAATTCATAGCCGTAGCCGAAGGTTCCGCTGGCGGGAATGATGGGATTGTCCATCTCAATGCCGCAGAGGTTGACTTTCAGATTTACCATATAATCTCCTCCTTCTCCAGCACCGGCCCGTCTTTGCAGATCCGCTTGTTTCCGTATTTTGTTTTGCAGGAACACCCCATACAAGCACCAAATCCGCAACCCATTCGTTCTTCAAAACTGAACTGACCGGAAATTTCGGTCTTGTTGTACAGGGCTTTCAGCATAGGTTCCGGTCCGCAGGTGTAAAAGTAGGTGGCGTCGATCCCGTCAAGGGCATCGGTGACAAATCCTTTCACACCCTTCGTTCCGTCTGCCGTGGCAATGCGTACGGTACAGCCGAGGGCTTTGAATTCTTCTTCATAAAAGATTTCGGATTCGGTATTGAAGCCTAAAATTACGGTGACGGATTTTCCTTGGGCAATAAGGTCTTTCGCCAATAAATACAGAGGGGGAACCCCCACGCCGCCGCCCACCAACAGAGGACGGTCTCCGGACTTTGTCAAGTCGTAACCGTTTCCAAGACCGGTGAGAATGTCGACTTTCGTACCGGCGGGCATTTCGCTCATATCCTTCGTGCCGCCGCCTACGATCTTGTAAACTAAGGTCAGCGTATCGCCCTGACGGTCACAGACCGAAATGGGGCGCCGCAGATAACGACCTTCGATTTTCAGATTGACAAACTGACCGGGCCGGGTGATGGCACTGCAATCTCCCGTCAGGGTCATTTTCATAACGTCTTTGGTCAGCGGAATATTTTCCGTGACGGTAAAGATGGATTGAATCATGTTTGACTCCTTATGCGTCGATTGTGGAGATACACAAAGTAGTTTCTTCCAAAACGTCCAGCAGAACTTTGACGGTGTCCAAGGCAGTGAACAAGGTCACGTTGTATTCCGTGGCGAGCTTGCGGATCTGACCGCCGTCGTTGTTGTCCGTATCGGTGGAAGAGGGATCTTTCGTGTTGATGACGTAGGCAATATGCCCTTGTCGGAGTGCGTCGGGAATTTCTTCACTGCCGTCGCTGATCTTCTTCAGGGCGTGGGTGCGGATTCCATTTTCCTTCAGGAAACGGGCAGTGCCTTCCGTAGCTTGAATATTAAATCCGAGGTTGTAGAACCGCTGAATGAGAGGCAGGGCTTCTTCTTTGTCCTGATCTGCGATGGTGGCAAAAACGGTGCCGTAGTTCTGTAGGTGCATTCCGGCCGCTTGCAAAGCTTTATAGCAGGCGCGGTTCATCTTGTCGTCGTAGCCGATGGCTTCCCCGGTGGATTTCATTTCGGGGGAGAGGTATGCGTCCAAGCCCCGGATCTTATTGAAGGAGAAGACCGGCGCTTTCACGTACCAGCGTTGTTTTTCGTCGGGATAGATGTCGAAAATTCCCTGTTCTTTTAAGGTCTTTCCGAGAATAACTTCCGTGGCGATGTCTGCCAAAGAATATCCCGTTGCCTTGGAAAGGAAGGGAACGGTGCGGGAGGAGCGAGGATTCACTTCGATGATAAAGACGTTGTCGTCCTTGTCAACGATAAACTGGATATTGTAAAGTCCTACGATGCCGATGCCCAATCCCAACTGTTTTGCGTATTGCAAAATCGTTCCTTTGACTTTGTCGGAAACCGAGAAGGTAGGATAGACCGAAATGGAGTCCCCGGAGTGAACGCCGGTGCGTTCCACCAATTCCATGATGCCGGGAACAAAGACGCTGTGTCCGTCACAGATGGCGTCTACTTCCACTTCTCTGCCGGAGATATATTTATCGACCAAGACCGGCTTGTCTTCGTCAATTTCAACGGCAGTTTTCAGATAATGTTTCAACTGTTCTTCGTTGGCGACGATCTGCATGGCTCTGCCTCCCAAAACGAAGGAAGGACGAACCAAAACGGGGTATCCGATCTCCGAGGCGGCTTTAATGCCGTCTGCCATATTGGTGACCGCTTGTCCTTTTGCCCGGGGAATGTTCAGTTCGTTTAACAAATTTTCAAAGGCGTTCCGATCTTCCGCCTTGTCGATGGCGGCACAGTCGGTTCCGATGATCTTGACACCCCGGTCGGTGAGAGGTTGTGCCAAGTTGATAGCGGTCTGACCTCCCAACGAAGCGATGACGCCCACCGGCTTTTCAAACTCGATAATGTTCATCACGTCTTCGGGGGTGAGGGGTTCAAAATAAAGCTTGTCCGCGGTGGTGTAGTCGGTAGAGACCGTTTCCGGGTTGTTATTGATGATGATGGCTTCGTAGCCGGAATTTTTGATGGTGGTTACGGCGTGAACGGTGGAGTAGTCAAATTCTACCCCTTGCCCAATGCGGATCGGACCGGCACCGAGAACGACGATCTTCTTCTTGTCGGTAATGACCGAGGCGTTTTCTCCGGTGTAGGACGAATAGAAATAGGGAATATAGGCGTTGGTGTGGCAGGTGTCGACCATTTTGAAAACCGGGAACAGATTAATCTCTTTTCGGAGATTGTAAACGTCCAGTTCACTGCACTTCCACATTCTGGCGATATATTTATCGCTGAATCCCATTTTCTTTGCGGCACGCAACGTGGCTTCTTCTTTGACGTTTGCTTTCAACGTTTCTTCCATGTCTACGATGCGTTTGATGGCTTCCAGGAAGAAGGGGGTGATCTTAGTAATCTCGTGGATTTGTTCTACGGAAATGCCGTGATAGAACAGTTCCGCAATGGCAAAGATATTGTCGGAACGGAATTCTTTGATGTAGTCCAGCAGTTCTTCTACCGACATATTGTCAAATTTGGAAAGATAGATGTGGTTTGCGCCGATTTCCAGAGAACGGATTCCTTTCAGCAAACATTCTTCCAAGTTGGATCCGATGCCCATGACTTCCCCGGTAGCTTTCATCTGGGTGCCCAAAGTGTTGGACGCCGAGGCAAATTTATCGAAGGGGAAGCGGGGGAGCTTCGCGATGACGTAATCCAGTTGGGGTTCAAAGGCGGCGTTGGTGTTTGCAATCTTAATCTCTTCCAGTGCCATGCCTACGGCAATCTTCGCAGTGACCCGGGCAATGGGATAACCGGATGCCTTGGACGCCAAAGCGGAAGACCGGGAGACCCGGGGATTGACTTCGATGAGATAATATTCGGAAGAATGGGGATCTAAGGCAAACTGAACGTTACAACCGCCCTCGATCTTCAATTCTTTGATGAGCTTGATGGCGGAATCGTTGAGCATTTTCAGATCGTGATCGCTCAACGTCATGATGGGGGCGACTACCAAGGAGTCTCCGGTGTGAACTCCGACGGGGTCGATATTTTCCATGCCGCAGATAGTGATGGCGTGGTCGTTGGAGTCCCGCATCACTTCAAATTCGATTTCTTTATAACCCTTGACGGATTTTTCGATCAGAACCTGATGAACCGGGGAGAGTTTAAAGGCGTTGAGCCCTACCTCGATCAATTCTTCTTCGCTGTAAGCAAAGCCACCGCCGGTTCCACCCAAAGTAAAGGCAGGACGGAGTACTACGGGATAACCGATGCGAGCCGCCGCTTCTTTTGCCTCTTCGATGTTGTAGGTGATTTCCGAGGGAATGACCGGTTCTCCGATGGATTGGCACAGTTCCTTGAACAGTTCTCGGTCTTCGGCACGTTCGATGGATTTACTGGACGTTCCCAGCAGTTCCACCTGACATTCCCGAAGGATTCCCTTCCGTTCCAACTGCATGGCGAGGTTCAGACCGGTTTGACCGCCGATGCCGGGAACGATGGCGTCGGGGCGCTCGTATCGAATGATCTTTGCGATATATTCCAAGGTCAGCGGTTCCATATAGACTTTATCTGCAATGGACGTATCGGTCATGATGGTTGCGGGGTTCGAGTTGCACAGAACCACTTCGTAGCCTTCTTCTTTCAAGGCAAGGCAGGCTTGGGTTCCGGCATAGTCAAATTCAGCCGCTTGACCGATGACGATAGGACCGGAACCGATGATGAGGATCTTTTTGATGTCAGTTCTTTTAGGCATTGAGGTAGCCTCCTTTAGTATAGTCAATGTTAGTTTATTACTTAATTCGGTTGCCGCCGAAGACGGTGGCGATGTGTTTGCCGTACAGTTCCATACCCTCAAAGGGGGTGGCTCTGCCTTTTGTGGCAAAGGTTTGGGGATCGACGGTGTATTTGGTATTCAGATCCCAAAGGCTCCAATCGTTGCCCAAGGGAATTTGAAATCGTTTTCGTGGGGCATACGCCATCAGATCCACGACCTTTTCCAAGGTCAAAATCCCCGGCTTGATCAGGTGGGTTACCATGGCGGGGAAGGCGGTTTCCAGCCCGACGATGCCGAACAGGCTTTGTTCCAGCCCCCGGCTTTTTTCTTCTGCCGTGTGGGGAGCGTGATCGGTGGCGATCATGTCGATGGTTCCGTCTAAGATTCCTTCGATTAACGCTTCTTTGTCTTTTTGAGAGCGCAGGGGCGGATTCATTTTCCATTTTCCGTCTTCCTGCAGATTTGAATCGTCAAAAATCAGATAATGGGGTGCGGTTTCGCAGGTTACGTCAAGACCTGCTCTTTTTGCTTGCCGAATCAATTCCACACTTTCTTTTGCCGAAACGTGGCACACGTGGTAGGAACCGCCGATCTCGGAGAGCAGTTTCAGATCTCGTTGGATCTGTAAATATTCGCACGCCGAGGGAATTCCGGTATGGCCGTGGGTTTTCGCGTATTCCCCTTGATGGATACAGCCGCCTTTCAGCGCGTCCACTTCGGTATGGGCGGCGATGATCTTTCCCAACGCCTTTGCCCGCTTCATGGCTTCCCGCATCATCTCGTCGGATTGAACCCCTCTGCCGTCGTCGGAAAAGGCGATGACCTTTTCTGCCATTCCTTCCAGATCTGCCAGAGTATTTCCCAATTCTCCCACGGTGATCGCACCGTAAGGGTAAACGGCGATGGTCGCCTTTTGTTCGATGGCGTCGGTCTGCAATTTCAGATGTTCTGCCGAGTCAGGGACGGGGTTCAGATTCGGCATGGTGCAAACGGCAGTAAATCCGCCCGCCGCCGCGGCAGCAGAACCGGAGGCAATGTCTTCTTTGCAACAAAAACCCGGCTCGCGAAAATGAACGTGCACATCGCAAAAGCCGGGAATAACGGTATATTCGGTTTTATCAATGGTCCGAAGATCGGAAAAGGAAGAAAACTCCGAAGCACCCTTCGGCTGGTTCGGCATATTGATGGGGGTTGCGTATTGAATCCGATCCATAAAATCCTCCATATAAAAAAATTCTGCCCGAGTACGGCAGAACAGACCGACGGTTGTTGCACCGTCCGTAGGGGGAACTGATCTTGCCGATCTCTCGTATCGTCTTAAAGATTGTCCTATTCAATTACTTTATATATTATAGCATACTGGGAAACCAATGTCAAGGGGAAAGAGCAAACTTTTTTTGACAGAAACCGCACAGGCTTTAAAATATTAAAAAACTGTGAATTTCCTTGACAGTCATTCCAAAAAAGGATATACTTCTATTGTAGAATGCAATATTTACAAAATTTTTTAGTTTACTCTCCATTCTCCGAAAGGACCAGCTCATGATCGATTCTTCTTTCCCTTCCGCCCCTTGGCTTCGTTTCTATGGGGACGTGCCTGCCCATCTGGATTATTTTCAAGGTACGATGTGGGACGGAGTGCGGAAAAGTGCGGAACAGTTTCCGGATTATATTGCCTATGATTTCATGGGAAAATCTACCACGTACCGGCAATTTCAAGCCGCGGTGGAGACCTGCGCCAAAGCCTTGTTCCGGTTGGGAGTTCGTCGGAACCATCGGGTGACCATCTGCCTTCCCAACTGTCCCCAGGCGGTGGTGATGTTTTATGCCGTTAACGTCATTGGTGGGGTGTCGAATATGGTTCACCCGC
The DNA here is from genome assembly GCA_045603745.1 of Eubacteriales bacterium. Lineage (GTDB taxonomy): Bacteria > Bacillota > Clostridia > Oscillospirales > UBA644 > RGIG995. Next base: position 32,989 of record JAZUMQ010000053.1, read on the forward strand.
TGTCCGGCGAAAAGGAAATTGAATTTTATCTCAATGAATCGGAAAGCCGTGTGGCGATTACGCTGGATCAATTTTACGGGAAGTTTGAGCGGATCCGAACGCGGGTTTCTCTCGATACTTTGATTCTCACATCGGTAGCGGATTCTCTTTCGATCCCCATGAAGATCGGGTATCGACTGACCGAGGGGCGCAAGATCAAACCATTGCCAAAAAATGCCCCTATTTTGCGTTGGGCGGATTTCCTGAATCAAGGGAAAGATATTGATAAAATACCGGAATATCAAGGGAAAACCGATGCTCCCGCCGTTATTTTGTATAGCGGAGGTACTACGGGAACGACCAAGGGCGTACTTCTGTCCAACGGTAATTTTAATGCTTTGGCTCGGCAGGTGATTGCCACAAATCCCATGTTTCGTCCCGGAGACCGAATGCTTGCGGTGATGCCTGTCTTTCACGGATTCGGTTTGGGAATTTCCATTCATTCCATGTTGTTCAGCGCAGGACGGTGTCTGCTGGTGCCCCGGTTTACCGTAAAAAGTTACGCCAAACTCCTGAAAAAGAACCGTTGCAATTTTATTGCCGGAGTTCCTTCCTTATACGAAGCGTTGTTGCGGGAACCTTCCATGAAAAACGTCGATCTTTCCTCCCTGAAAGGCGTTTTCAGCGGTGGGGATTCGCTGTCGGCCAGTTTGAAGAATCGATTCGACGATTTTCTTTTCTCTCATAACGCCACCGTTCCCTTGCGGGAGGGGTACGGAACGACCGAGTGTGTTACCGCCTCTTGCCTGACTCCTTATCACCTCAGCAAAGAAGGTTCCATCGGAGTTCCTTTTCCTGATACCTATTACAAAATCGTCCGACCGGAAACGTCGGAAACAGTGCCCTACGGAGAAGAAGGGGAGATCTGTCTTTCAGGTCCTACGGTTATGTTGGGATACTTGAACCGTCCGGAAGAAACGGAAAAAGCCTTGCGGCTCCACGAAGACGGTCTTCGATGGATTCATACCGGGGATCTGGGCGTGATGGACGAGGACGGATTCGTTTATTTCCGACAACGGATCAAACGTATGATTATCACCAACGGATATAACGTTTATCCTTCTCAAATTGAAAATATTCTTGATTCCATGGACGAGGTGCAGATCTCCTGTGTCATCGGCATCGACGATCCCTTACGAATTCAATCGGTGAAAGCTTTCGTGGTCCTGAAACAGGGCGTGGCTCCTACCGATGAGACGAAAGCAAAAATTTTGGCACATTGCCGTAATTATATCGCAAAATACGCTTTGCCCCGACAGATTGAATTTCGGGACGAGTTGCCAAAAACCTTGGTGGGCAAGGTTGCTTACCGCAGTTTAGAGGAAGAAGAAAAGAAAAAAGCTACTCGATAGGAATATTTATCATAGATTACTTCAAACTGTGCAAAAACGGAATGTTTTCCTGTGAACGCGGAGAAGAGAACAACAACGATACCGTATGGGATCGTTCCATTCTGTTCGGATTGCAAGGTTCCTTCCTTGCCGATCGGGTCGATCCGGCATGGGATTCTTTGAAACAATACGTCCATACCCGGCTTTTGGGAGAACGGGTTCCCTATGCCGTGGAAGCCTACCCAGAACATAATATGCGGCACCTCAGCGGCGAAAGTGCCTTGTTCTGCCGTATTATTTCCGAAAACCGCCGTAATCCTTACGTCGGGAAAGCGAGGGAGCCGACAGGAACGGTCGGCTTTCTTTTTTTATCGGTTTTCTTGATTCTCTTGCAATTTTCTCAATTGTGTGGTATAATAAAAGCACTTTGAATTTTGATTTTTTGGTGGATTGCTTCATGAAGTATCATCATATTGTTCCCGCAAAATTTTTACGTCGGGTCAATCGGTTTATCGCGTACGTAGAAATAGATGGAAAAGAAACCGTCGTTCACGTGAAAAACACCGGGCGGTGTAAAGAATTGCTGATCCCCGGGTGCACCGTATATCTGGAACGGTCGGACAACCCCAACCGAAAAACCCAATATGATTTGGTGACGGTGGAAAAAATTCGCCCCGGAAAATCCCCCTTGACGGTGAATATGGATTCCCAAGCCGCCAACGAAATTGCCGCGGAATGGTTGAAAAAAGACTTGTTGTTTTCTTCCGACGCGGTTATTCGCCGGGAAGTATTTTATGGGGATTCCCGGTTTGATTTCTATATTGAGGACAGCGACCGAAAAGCCTTTTTAGAAGTAAAAGGCGTTACTTTGGAACAAGACGGCGTTGCCGCTTTCCCCGATGCTCCCACCGATCGGGGAATCAAGCATTTGCGGGAATTGACCGATAGCTTGAAAAAAGGTTACGAGGCTTATGTACTGTTCATCGTTCAAATGAAAGAAATTTCGGTTCTGCACCCCAATGATGGGACCCACAAGGCCTTCGGCGATGCTTTGCGCAATGCCGCGAAGTCCGGAGTTCGGGTGTTGGCGGTGGATTGTATTGTGTCACCTCAAGAAGTTTACGCGGATCAATTTGTCCCCGTCGAATTGTAAAGGAGAAATGATATGGAAATGGTACTTTTGACCGCCATTGGAGTGGGCGGAGCCACGGCAATCGGTGCTTTGATCGGTTTTTTCTTTAAAAAAATATCCCACCGATTCAGTGACATCGTTTTGTCCTTTGCGGCGGGAGTGATGTTAGCGGCAGCGGTCTTGGGATTGATTTTGCCCTCCGTGGAATACGGCGGAAAATACGGCCTTTTGACCACCGTTGCCGGGATTTTTGCCGGGGCATTGTGCCTGAATCTGATTGACAAAGTGGTTCCCCATCTCCATAAATTAGTGGGTGCGGAACCGGAAAATCATGTAAAAAACGCCAAATTGAGTAAGGTCTTGCTTTTTGTCACCGCCATTGCGATTCATAATCTGCCCGAAGGCATTGCCGCCGGGGTCGGATTCGGTTCGGGAGATACCCATCAGGCGCTTCTTATCGCCGGGGGCATCGCTTTGCAAAACATTCCCGAAGGTATGGTAATCATTGGACCCATGTTGGCGGCCGGGGTTTCCCCTGCAAGAACCTTGGTGTTGGCATTGGTAACCGGGTTGGTGGAAGTAATCGGTACCCTTTTGGGGTATTTTGCCGTCTCAATTTCGGAGGCGATTTTGCCCTTCGCTTTGGCTTTTGCCGGAGGCACGATGTTGTACGTGATCAGCGATGAAATGATCCCCGAAACCCATGCCCATGGAAGTCAACGTGGGGCGACGTATTCTCTTTTGGTCGGATTTTGCGTGATGTTGATTTCCGACGTTTTGCTTGGATAATTTATAGCAATTCAAATTCGCTTCGGTGACAGTTCAAAATTCCTTCTTTGCGCAATTTTGAAATTTCCGCCGAAAGACCGCTTCGATCTACTTCCAGATAATCCGCCAATTCTTGTCGATCGAATGGAACGGTGAATTTTGTACTGTTTTTCTGGGTCGCCTGTAGGGTCAGATACGCCAGCAACTTGTCTCGAGTGGTACGGTGGGAGATGATCTCTGCCCGCTGATGAAGGCGGATACTTTTTTGTGCGGTGATCTTTAGCAGATTATAGATCATTTGCTGATGGAAGGCACAGGCGTTGCAACAGGATTGGGTGATGCGACGGCAATCCAATAAAAGCACGTCACAATCTTCCGTTGCCGTTACCGATACCGGAAGATGTTCCACCCCGGCACAGGCAAAAGATTCGGCAAATAATTCCCCGCAATCCACGTCGGTTACAATGGTTCGGTTTCCGTTATAGTCGACCCGCTCAATCTGTGCCGCACCCTTACATAAAAGCCCGATATAGGTGGCGGGTTCTCCTTCGGAAAAAATGGTTGTTCCTTTGGGATATTGTCGCGCCTTTGCTCCGAGACACCCCAGCATATGAGATAAATTTTCTTCCTCGATCCCTGCGAAAAGCGGGGATTTTTTCAAAATCGAAAAGTATTGTTCCATACTTCCTCCGTTTGTTGAAAATTCAACATACTTATTATTCCCATTATAGTATAATATGCTCACAAGGTCAAGGAAAAAAGTTTGACAAATCAAAAAGGAGCGTAATTATGATTCGTAAAATAATTAAAATTAATGAAGAAAAATGTTACGGTTGCGGGGCTTGTGCCACCGCTTGTCATGAAGGTGCCATTGAAATGGTTGACGGAAAAGCACGGCTGATCCGAGAAGATTATTGCGACGGTCTTGGAGATTGTCTGCCTGCTTGCCCCACCGGAGCAATCACCTTTGAAGAGCGGGAAGCCCCTGCCTACGACGAAGCCGCCGTGCAAAGAGCGAAAGAGAAAAAGGCACCGGAAAAGCTGCCCTGCGGCTGTCCGGGAACCAATTCCAAAGGAATTCAGCGTTTTTCTCAATCCTGCGAAATTCCTGTGAGTTCAACCGAGAGCCGGTTGTCTCAATGGCCGGTTCAGATTAAGTTGGCCCCGGCAAACGCCCCCTATTTTGAGGGAGCCGATCTTCTGATCGCCGCTGATTGTACCGCCTATGCCTACGGAAATTTCCACAACGAATTTATCCGGAATCGAATCACGCTCATCGGTTGCCCCAAGTTGGACAGTGTGGATTATACTGAAAAACTGACCCGGATTATTGCCCAAAACAACGTCAAATCGGTTACCGTCGTCCGCATGGAAGTCCCCTGTTGCGGTGGCATTGAAAACGCCGTGAAAAATGCCCTGATGGCTACAGGAAAATGGATTCCCTGGCAGGTGGTGACCATCTCCACCGACGGACGGATTCTTTGAGGGTTGGGTGTTCTTTTTCTTCTTTTCGAGAAAAGAAGAAAAAGAACCAAAAAGAAGAAAAGCGAGATCCGGCGAAATTCTTTCGCCGGAACGTTCTTTTGTCTCTTGCATTTTTTTCGGGAATATGGTATAATGAATTTATTCCAAAGGGGGATTTGTCATGACCGATTACAAAGCCTTGAACGACCGACTTTCCGCCTTGATTGAGGGGATTTCTCACCCTATCGCAAATTTGTCTAACGGGGCGGCGTTGTTGTATCATGCCTTACCAGACGTTAACTGGGCGGGGTTTTATTTGTTGGAAGGGGAAACGTTGATTTTAGGTCCTTTTCAGGGAAAGCCTGCTTGTATCGAAATTCCGGTTGGGCGGGGCGTTTGCGGAACTGCCGTTGCAAAAAACGAAACCCAATGCGTCTCCAACGTTCACGAATTTCCCGGACACATTGCCTGTGACGGTGCGTCGAATTCCGAAATTGTAATTCCTCTTCGCAAAAACGGAAATGTGATCGGTGTTTTGGATATTGATAGTCCCATTTTAAATCGTTTTACTGAAATAGACCAAAACGGTTTGGAAGAATTTGCAAATATCATTGAAAAATCTATATAATCTAAATTTAATACTCATATATAATATACCGAATTGGTTTGAGAAATGAGGAAGATCATGAAAGTAATGGTCAGTGCCTGTCTGATGGGAAGGGATTGTAAATACAACGGTGGAAATAATTACTCCCCCAAATTGGCGGAATACTTGAAGGACAAAGAAATAATTGAAGTGTGTCCGGAAGTTTTGGCGGGATTCCCGATTCCCCGCCCTCGAATCGAGCGCGTCCATGGGAGGGTGTTCAATGAATTGGGAGAAGACGTTCACGATGTTTGCTTTGTCGGTGTTCAAAAAGCGGTGGACCTTGCAAAGGCCGAAAAAATTGATTTGGCGATACTTCAGTCGAGAAGTCCTTCTTGTGGTGTCAATGAGATTTACGACGGTACTTTTTCCGGCGTGCGGATTCCCGGTCAGGGACTTTTTGCCGAGGAATTGACAAAAGCCGGTTTTCGGGTTTTTGATGTGGAGGATTTATGATTTTTTTAGAAACACAACGGTTGATTTTGCGGAATTTGCAAGCGTCAGATCTGGAAGAATTATACGATTACCGTAACGATGACCGTTGCACCCGGTATCAACGGGGACAGATGCGGGAACGAAGCGACCTGGCGGCATTGATTGAGCGGCGACGAGCAGATTCGTTTTTGCCGGAAGGAAAGAAACAGTTGGCGATTGCATTAAAAGATGGGACTCTTATCGGAGAAATCACGATTTTTAACGAAGACGTGATTACCATGGGGTACACGTTGTCTTACAAACATCATCGGAAAGGCTATGCCTGCGAAATGGTTTCGGCGATTGTAAAGGCTTTGCACGATGCTTACCCAAAGAAAGAATTTCTATGCTTTGTCGAGCCGGAAAACGTGGCAAGTATTAGACTTTTGGAAAAAATAGGCTACACCAAACTCGGCGTGGATTTGAAAGAAAATGCCCTTGTGTTCGGATTGTATTCCAGCCCGGAAACCCGGGAAAAGTACGGTATGTAACTTTTGTCTGTCAAAACAATCCGCAGATTGACGTCTTTTGCACTGTTTTGTCGTTTTTTGGAGTAAAGTTCTTGATTTGTTTTAAAAAAGACACAAATCAGGGCTTGACAAACGGACGTTTTTATGGTATACTATTCAAGCATTAAGTTGAGTCAGCTGTTTTGCCGGAGTGGCGGAATTGGCAGACGCCCGGGACTTAAAATCCCGTGGGAGTTTATCCCGTGCCGGTTCGATCCCGGTCTCCGGCACCAACTAAATATCGCGGAGTGGAGCAGCTCGGTAGCTCGTCGGGCTCATAACCCGAAGGTCGTGTGGTTCAAATCCCGCCTCCGCAACCAAAAAATTCCTTGTACCGAGATGGTACAAGGAATTCTTCTTTTATTGTGGTTAGGGAATTTTCAAGAAGGCTTCGTCCTTCACTGAAAATTCAGGACACCGCAAGAGGGCAAGCGAATGCGTAGCATTTGTGAAAAGAATTTGAAGGGCACATTTGTTATAAAGTACTTCGAGGAGAATGTTTTGTATGAGCAAACAGAAACTGTACGATATATTTCAGAATCCGGGGATTGAATGGCGCGGAAAACCTTTCTGGTCATGGAACGGTGAACTTCGGGAAGATGAAGTGCGCCGACAGATCAACGTGATGAAACAAATGGGGTTGGGCGGCTATTTTATGCACTCCCGTGCCGGTCTGATTACCGAATATCTGGGAGAGGAATGGTTTGACTTAATTAACGCAGGTGCAGACGAAGGCGAGCGCATCGGCATGGAAGCATGGTTGTACGACGAAGACCGCTGGCCGTCCGGTTCTGCCGGCGGTATGGTCACGGCTGATCCGAAATACCGCATGAAGTCAATTGTTATCACGGAGCAGTCTCCCGATACCTTTGTCCGTGATGAGAGCATGTGCTATGTGTTCCTTGCCCGTCTTGACGGACTTCATTTGTGGAATTATACCGCACTTGATGCGGATGCCGACCTCACATCTGCACTGAGTACGTTTGAAAATGAAACCTCAGCTCAGCCGGGGTCGATTAAAATCTTATCTTTTTCCATTGTTCCGAATGCACCGAGCAGTAACTATAATGGCAATACTTATCTTGACACGATGAGCTCCGCTGCGGTCAATCGCTTTATCGAGATTACCCATGAACGGTATAAGGCTCGCTGCGGCGACAGACTCGGAACGTCGATCAAGGGGATTTTCACTGATGAACCGCATCGCGGACGCGCCATGGACGACTGTAAAGAAATCAACGGCATCAAAACCTGTTCCATGTGTTGGACAGATGATTTCTTTGATGAATTTGAAATGCGCTATGGGTACCGCGCAGAGACGCTTCTTCCGGAGTTGTTCTATCGACCGAACGGAGAACGGTTTGCCCCCATCAAACGCGACTGGTTTGACCTTGCTGACAATCTCTTCCTCGAACGCTTTGCCATGCCAATCAACGATTGGTGTAAGGCAAACAATCTTGCCTTTACGGGTCATGTTTTGTACGAAGATTCTCTCTCCGGTCAGACCTCGCCGCATGGTTCTGTGATGCGCTTTTATGAATACATGGGGGTACCGGGCGTTGATGTTTTGACCGAATACAGTCGCTTTTATTGGACTGTCAAGCAACTTGCCTCAGTCGCACGTCAGCTTGGTAAGAAGTGGATGCTGTCTGAACTTTACGGTTGTACCGGCTGGCAGTTTGATTTCAAGAGTCACAAAGCAGTCGGCGATTGGCAGGCATTGTTTGGTATCAACCTCCGTTGTCAGCATCTGTCATGGTATACGATGGAAGGGGAATCGAAGCGTGACTATCCTGCGTCGATTCTGCATCAGTCCCCTTGGTATCCCTATTATAATGACGTAGAAAGTTATTTTGCGCGGTTCGGCGCGTTTATGACGGAAGGTTCTCCTGTCTGCGACGTTCTCGTGCTTAACCCCATTGAATCGATATGGGCGCAGACTTATATCGGCTGGGCGAAGTGGCTTAATCCGTTAAATCACGCTACCGAAATCCGTCGACTGGATGAAAACTACGCCCAATTGTTCCATATGCTCATAGATAATCACATCGACTTTGACTACGGTGAAGAGCAGATGATGGAAAAATACGCTTCCGTCACCCGTGACGAAAAAGGAGAGGCATTGCTTCGTGTCGGTCAGATGTCCTACCGCGTGGTCGTGGTTTCCGGCATGGAAACAATCCGCCCGACCACGCTGCAGCTTCTTGCTGATTTTGCCGCATTGGGCGGTAAGATCATCTTTGCCGGAGACGCCCCTGTCTGTATCAATGCCCGCCGCGATGATGCTCCTGCCGTATTTGCACGTGAACACGGGATCTGCGTTCCCTTTGACGGCAAAGAACTTTCCGCAGCCGTCCGTGCGATGTCTCATGTTCCTATCTCCGTTGTTTTAGAGGACGGAACCCCCGCGAAACAGGTATTTGTCCAAATGCGTGATTTTGGCGATAGCATCGGGTTTGTCTTGCTGAATACGGACCGCGATAATCCTACATCTACGCTGACTGTTCGCATTGAAAATACGCCTTACAAAGTAGCAGAATGCTGGGATTTTGAAACAGGAATACGTTATGCAACAGATGTTCGGAGCTGTGGTGATACCTGTACGCTGACAACAACGCTTGAAGCGGCAGGCACCAGAGCCTTTGTTCTGACAAACGTTACTGACGTCACACTTCCGGCATTCCCCACAGAGACAGAAGTGATCGATACTTTAACTGTTGACGGCGAATTTGCTTATGAATGTAATGAATCGAATGTCTGTGTTCTTGACTGTGCGCGCTTCCGTCTGAACGATGGTGCATGGAGCGAAGAAGCGGAAATTCTCCGCGTTGACGGTATGGTACGTGATGCTGTTAGAATTGAACGCCGCGGCGGTGAAATGTTACAACCGTGGTTCTCTCGTCTGACCGATAAGACCGTTTACGGCAAAGTTGTACTTGAATATACCTTTTATATCGAAACGTTGCCTGCAGGTAATCTGATTTTGGCAGGGGAACGTCCCGAAAAAATGCATTACGCCATCAATGGAACTCCGCTTTCTAATGACGATGTTCACAACTTCTGGATTGACGATTGTTTTAAAAAGATGGTCATTCCACAGAACACACTGAAGCTCGGTCGCAACGTGATTACTGCGGAAACGGATTTTATGCGCACGACGAACCTGGAAGCGCTCTATCTCATTGGTGATTTTGGTGTTAGACTCAACGGAAATCTCTGTACCTTGACTACTCGTCCCAATACATTGCGCTTCGGAAATACCGACGCTGCCGCAATGCCGTTCTATACGGGTGAGCTGACCTATCTCATTACCCCTGAACATTATTCCGCGCTCAACTGTTCCGACGAGGAACGCGTAAAACTCACTCCTACCGAATTCTTCGGCAGTCTGATCCGCATTCAGGCAGACGGCATGGAAGAACAGCATCTGATCTGGGATCCCTACGAAGCTGATGTTACAGAGGCAGTTCGTGGCGGCAAAACACTCCGAGTCACGGTTGTCGGCACACGTCGTAATCTCTTCGGTCCGCTTCACTACGCACCGCGCTTTTACAAAAGCTGCGGTCCCGAGCGTTTTGTCTCAAAAGATGCCTACTGGACCGATAATTACGCGTTGACCAATAGCGGTCTGCACGGCATTACGCTGACAAAATATCGGGCGCGTAAATAAAAGAGTGGGCGCCGTAAGAGAGCAAGTAAATACGCAGTGTTTATGAGAAAGGCGCGGGTGACGTATCGCTTCGCTCTTTATATCGTTTCTTTGCTCCCTACAAATCCTGTCTTCGTAACCAAAAAGTAGCACCGATTTTGTTATTGGGGCAGAAACTTCTGAGTTCAAAGGAGCTTCGATATTTTTAATTATACGTTTTTTTAGTGGGATTCAATAGGCGTCCCCCGTATAAATTGGATTTCGGAGAGAATAGAAATAGTATTATCATTTTGGTAAATAAAATTTTCTTTGAAGCATTAGCATTAAAGCAAGGAGAAATTATATTATGACGTTTAATCAGATGTTTACACCCATATGGGACACCGATGTTGTTTATGGTGAAAGTTTTACCATGTACAGAGATAAAAACGGGGAAATTTGCGCAAAATTCTTATATGAACCCGAACAAATCATCGAGGTAACAAGTGCGGATCTTGAAACGACCTACGAGGAAGGCAAAGACTATACCGTTCGGGACGGCAAACTGTTTTTAACGGAAAACACTGCAATTCCTTTTATGGAATACGAAGAGATTTTTATGAAAGAGCCGATCCAGGATAGATGCTTTGCGTATCCGGAGGGGTATCTTCTGTTTAGTGAAGGTCATTTCTTTCACGACCGACAGATCGCCGTGACATACAAGTGTAAAAAAGGTGGTTGGCAGGGGTATGTTCCCGCATATAAAGGAGATATTCTACATAATACCATCACCCGTCTTACCCAAGACAAGCAGTTGAATCTCGTTCTTTTTGGAGACAGCATATCTGCCGGCGCAAACGCTTCGGGAATGACTATGGCAAGTCCTTTTCAGCCAAGATTCGGCGATCTGGTTGCTGAAAATTTGAGAAGATCTTATGGCGCAACCGTTAAGTTCCATAACCCTTCCGTATGTGGAACAGACTCCCGTTGGGGGACGAAGACACTGGACGAAAACGTGATTGCAAAGAACCCCGACCTTGTGATTCTTGCCTTTGGAATGAACGGTAATCGCGAACCCCACGTGTTTGAGTCTCATATTAAAAACATGGTGGACAGAATCAAAGCGGCAAATGCGGACACGGACATTATTTTGATCGCCACTTCCACGCCAAACCCCCTTCTTACGGACAGCAGGGCGAAATTCTGGAGTTATCAATATCTTTACGGCGAGACTTTGGCGAAATTTGAATCGGACGGCATAGCTCTTCTTGATATGGGAGCTCTGCAAAAAACACTTCACAAAAACAAACGTTTTATTGACACGACCGGAAACAACGTAAACCATCCGAACGATTTCTTTATACGTATTCATGCACAGGCTTTATCGGCATTGCTTATAAAGTAAAGGTAATTTCGGAAATGATTCATTTTCGTTTTCTTTAATACTGGTATCTAAATCAGTGCTCCTTGCAAAGAAATCCCTTGCACCAACGGTGCAAGGGATTTCTTGTTATTATATGAAGAGGAGGAGATGCGAAAGCATCTCCTCCTCTTGGAGTTTATCTGTATTCTGTCAGAATCAGCCGTTGGCTTTTTCTTCCAGTTTTGCCCGGCGTTCCTTGGCGGCTTCTGCAGCCTTAGCGAACAGAACTTCTGCTCTGTCGGGGAATGCCTGAGCCAGACGGGTGTAACGGGTTTCACCCTTAATGAATTCCACGTAGTCGGCGGTGGGAGCCTTACTGTCGAGGGTGAAGGGGTTCTTGCCTTCTGCCTTCAGCAGGGGATTGTACCGGAAGGTGTTCCAGTAACCGGCGGCAACTGCTTTCTTCATTTCTTCCTGGCAGTTTGCCATACCGCCCTTAACACCGTGCATTTCGCAGGGAGCGTAGCCGATGATCAGGGAAGGACCGTGGTAAGCTTCTGCTTCTGCCAAAGCCTTCAGGGTTTGATTCATGTCAGCGCCCATAGCGATCTGAGCAACGTAGACGTAACCGTAGGACATGGCGATGGCAGCCAGATCCTTTTTACCGATAGCTTTCCCGGCAGCTGCGAACTGAGCAACCTGACCGATGTTGGAAGCCTTGGAAGCCTGTCCGCCGGTGTTGGAGTAAACTTCGGTATCGAAGACCATGACGTTGACGTCTTCACCGGAAGCAAGGACGTGATCCAAGCCGCCAAATCCGATGTCGTAAGCCCAGCCGTCACCACCGAAGATCCAGACGGACTTCTTGGCGAGGTAATCTTTTTCAGCCAATACTTCGGGAGCGGTGGGGCAGCCCTGAGCAGCGGCTTTTTCCAATTCAACGATCAGAGCGTCGGTAGCAGCACCGTTGGTCTTACCGTCTTCCTTGGTGGCGATGAAGTTTTCCGCGGCGGCTTTGAATTCGGCGGAAGCCTTATCGGAAGCAGCCATTTCTTCCACCTTGCGGATCAGACGTTCCCGAATGGACTTCTGACCGAGGTAGATACCCAAGCCGTGTTCGGCGTTGTCTTCAAACAGGGAGTTGCCCCAAGCGGGACCCTTGCCGGATTCTTTGTTGACGGTGTAGGGAGTTGCAGGTGCGGAACCGCCCCAAATGGAAGAACAACCGGTGGCGTTGGAGATATACATACGTTCACCGAAGAGCTGAGTGATCAGGCGAGCGTAAGAAGTTTCGGCACAGCCGGCGCAGGAACCGGAGAACTCAAGCAGGGGTTGCTTGAACTGGCTTCCCTTGACGGTGGTGTTGATGAGTTCAGGCTTTTCAGAAACGTTGGCAACGGCCCAATCGAAGGGAGCTTGCTGATCTTTCTGGCTTTCCTGAGAAACCATCTTGATGGCGAATTTATCGGTGCCGTCTTTGGTTGCCTTGGCATTGACCGGGCAAGCCTTGACGCACAGCGTACAACCCATACAATCCAAGGGGCTGATCGCCATGGTAAATTTGTAGTTGGTCTTAAGAACGGGTTTTTCGGTGAACTTCGTAGCGGCAGGAGCGTTTGCAGCTTCTTCCTCCGTCATAGCGAAGGGACGAATGGTTGCATGGGGGCAGACGAAAGCACAGGAGTTACACTGAATGCAGTTTTCGGGAATCCATTCGGGAACGTCCACTGCAACACCGCGTTTTTCATAAGCGGCAGAACCTTGGGGGAAGGTACCGTCAACGTGCTTTTCAAAGACAGAAACGGGGAGAGCATCGCCGTTCATCTTGTTAACGGGAATCACGATGTCGTTGACAAAGTCGACCAGATCCTTGCGAGGACCTTCGGCTTTGCCCGCAGAAGCGGTAACTTCGATGGTCTTCCAGGAATCGGGAACGTTAATTTCCACGATGGCATCTACGCCGGCGTCGATTGCCTTGTAGTTCATTTCAACGATGGCTTCGCCCTTCTTCAGGTAGGACTTCTTCGCCATGTATTTCATATAATCCACGGCTTCGGCGATGGGCAGGATATTTGCCAGTGCAAAGAAGGCGGATTGGAGAATGGTGTTGGTGCGTTTGCCCATACCGATCTCACGAGCCTTGTCGATGGCGTTAACGGTGTAGAATTTAATGTTGTTTTCCGCAATGTAGCGTTTTGCTTCTGCGGGAAGATGTTGTTCCACTTCTTCGGCGTTCCACTGGCAGTTCAAAAGGAACGTACCGCCGGGTTTTACGTCGTTGACGATCTTATAGCCCTTGAGCATATAAGAGGGGTTGTGGCAAGCAACGAAGTCGGCTTTGGTAATATAATAAGGAGATTTGATCTTCTTATCGCCGAATCTCAAGTGAGAGATGGTCACACCGCCGGTCTTCTTGGAGTCGTATTGGAAGTAAGCTTGGATATATTTATCGGTATGGTCGCCGATGATCTTGATGGAGTTCTTGTTCGCACCGACCGTACCGTCGCCGCCCAGACCCCAGAACTTGCAGGAGATGGTGCCTTCTGCGGCAGTGTCGGGAGCTTCGGTTTCTTCCAGAGACAGGTTGGTAACGTCATCGATAATACCGATGGTGAAGTTTGCTTTGGGTTCTTCTTTTGCAAGATTTGCATAAACGGCAAAAATGCTGGAAGGAGGCGTATCTTTGGAGCCCAGACCGTAACGGCCGCCGTAAACGGGAATGTTCCGTCCTTCGGAAACCAGAGCGGTAACAACGTCCAGATACAGAGGTTCGCCCAGAGAACCGGGTTCTTTGGTGCGGTCGAGAACCGCGATCTTCTTAACGGAAGCGGGAATGGCTTCAGACAGTTTGGAAGCAACGAACGGTCTGTACAGACGAACTTTAACCAAACCGACCTTTTCGCCGTGAGCGTTCATATAGTCGATGACTTCTTCGGTCACGTCGCAGACGGAACCCATAGCAACGATAACGCGATCCGCATCGGGAGCACCGTAGTAGTTGAACAGTTTGTAGTCGGTGCCGATTTCAGCGTTGACTTTGTTCATGTATTCTTCTACGATAGCGGGAAGGGCATCATAGTACTTGTTGCAGGCTTCTCTGTGCTGGAAGAAGATGTCGCCGTTTTCGGCAGAACCGCGGAGCACGGGGTGTTCGGGGTTCAGAGCACGAGCGCGGAATTCCGCAATGGCATCTTTGTCAACCAGCTTGTCCAGGGTTTCGTAATCCCAGACTTCGATCTTCTGAATTTCGTGAGAGGTACGGAACCCATCGAAGAAGTTCAGGAAGGGAACGCGTCCCTTGATGGTGGACAGGTGAGCAACGGCACCCAGGTCCATAACTTCCTGAGGATTGCTTTCCGCCATCATAGCGTAACCGGTCTGACGGCAAGCGTAAACGTCGGAGTGGTCGCCGAAAATGTTCAGGGCGTGGGACGCAACGCAGCGGGCAGATACGTGAATGACGTTGGGAAGAAGTTCACCGGCGATCTTGTACATATTGGGGATCATCAAAAGAAGACCCTGAGAAGCGGTGAAGGTGGTGGTCAGAGCGCCGGCAGCCAAAGAACCGTGAACGGTACCTGCTGCACCTGCTTCGGACTGCATTTCCATAACCTTGACTTGGTCACCGAAAATGTTCTTCAGACCCGTTGCAGACCAGGAGTCGGTCAGCTCTGCCATAACGGAAGAGGGAGTGATGGGGTAGATGGCAGCAACTTCGGTGAACGCATAGGATACGTGCGCCGCAGCGGTGTTACCATCCATGGACTGTTTCATTCTTGCCATGTTGAGATTTACCTCCTAATATGATGAAAATATTAAAGCATAAGACATACTGATATATTATAACATATATTTCACGTAAAGTAAAGGTCGGTCACACATCTTTTAGAAACTTTTCATTTTTTTGTAAATTTATGTGCTTTCCACTTCAAAAAGCGATAGGAAAGCCTTGTTTTTTATGTTCGACTTTTCGTGTCTTTTTTATAGCTCCTATAATTTGATAGGAAGTTATCGACGTTGCGCATCGGTAGATTTTACGTATTGTTTTGTAAAATTTGTAAGGGAACAAGGTTGTCCGTTGACTCTGTTTTTTCTACAGTCTGAGGCTTTCTTCTGGTAGGGAAAGCTGGATTGCTGAAGGCAGGACTGATGAAGTCGTTTTCGAGCGGCTTGTTTTTTGCGAGAAAGAGAAGGCGTAAATTGCGCACAAAAGCAGGGCTCCCCCGTTAAGTGAGACCCGAAAAATTTAAGTCGCGGACGCAGAATTTTTCGATGGTCGATACTTATGCAGTAGTGAAGCGGAGGTGTAAGGAAATTCTTTTGTCATTCTCACCAAAGTAAATCCTGTTCTTTGTGCAAATGTAACAACTTGTTTATTATTTTTGAATTTTTTGTTAATAGTGTTGACAAGCAAGGAGTTTTGTGTTACAATGACCTTATCAATGGTGAAGTTATTCACCAAAAAAAATTTTTGAGGAGGAATCTCTATGAAGAGAATCTCACTGGTCATCTTGTCCATCGTTCTTGCGTTGGCATTGTGCCTGTGCGTTGCTTTCAGCCTGACCTCGTTTGCTGAAG